>JBBREH010000001.1:0-84308 GCA_038203095.1 Candidatus Doudnaibacteriota bacterium
ATTCATTAAAATTCCCATCTTTGGCATAAATTTCCAAAAAACTTTTTACCTTAATTAAGCTATTAAGCTAAAAATTTTGTTTGAAAATTTCTGCTCAAAGCTAGAAATTTTACTAAACAAAGCAGTTTCGTAATTCAAGGTTAGTGAGGATTTTTATTTGCGACGTAGAGCGAGCGAAACAGTCCTTAAGGACTGTTTCCGAGCCGAGGAGCTAATACAGGTTCAATACCTCGCAGCTCTGCTGCGAAATGCAGTATGCTCCCATGCAGTTGCAGTTAATACCTCGTCAGCTTGCTGCGAGGAACCTTTATTTTAATCAAAAAAAGAAAGAGATCCTTCGGGTTATATGGAATTATGCCAACGTTATCGGTGACGGATTGACCAAATAAAGTAACGGTAGTAGGGGAAGATCTTATCTTCCCTCCAGTTTCGGGCGGATGAGATCCGCCCCTACACCTAGAGCCATATATTCTATACGACCCTAAATTCCATGTGATCAGATCCTCAACCTCTCGGATGTCAGCCAGAGACGGATATTCCTCTGGTACGACACTCAGGGCTCAGGATGATGCCAAATTATAAAGTTTAGGACTTACGCCTTTCATCTAAATATTTAAAATATTGATGAAACCCACAAGGGGTTTGGTCGATTACTTCGTTATTTTGTTGTGGTTTTTGTCGACGTAGATAAACTATGCCTCCAAAAATCCTCACAAAATGCCTCGTACTCGACCAAAGGCGTAAGTCCTGAAGTTATTACTTTGGAAGAGTTTTATCCACGCCATCTGCGTTAATCTGCGCATACAGATCCCTCGGATGTACTCGGGATGAAAATTATAAAATAATTGGCTATTAAATAATTTTCATTTCTTTCTAAAAAATTGCGGCAACTTGGCGTCGCGTAGTTCGCGGATTCTTTGCATAATGCCTTTGTCGTGTTCTTTTAAGTAGCCGCGGATTTTGTTGCGGGCGCCGGAGGTTTTGGCCGCGGTTAGCCATTCGCGGGAAATGACCGCCTCTTTTTTTGATTTAATAATTTCCACCGTGTCTTCGCTTTCCAGTTCATCGTAAATACTCCGCATTTTACCGTTAATTTTAGCGCCCATCATATGAAAGCCAAGATCGGTATGAACAGCAAAGGCAAAATCTATAACCGTGGCACCGGCCGGTAAATCTTTAATATCGCCTTTAGGAGTAAAAACAAAAATCCGACTGCGAAAAAAATCTAATTTCAAATGTTCTAAAAATTCTTCAGGATTTTGAGTTTCTTCCTGCCAGCTTTGTAGTTCTCTAATCCATTTGGCTTGTATTCTGCCTGCTGTTTCGGGCTTGCCTTCTTCTGCATAAAACCAATGAGCGGCGACGCCGCGCTCGGCTTCTTCATGCATTAAATCAGTACGAATTTGAATTTCAAAAGTTTTTCCTTCGTGTTCAAAAACCGTGGTATGGATGCTCTGATAGCCATTAGGTTTGGGGGTAGCAATAAAGTCTTTAATCCGGCCGGGTACGGGTTGGAAGTGCTTGTGAATTACGCCTAACGCCGCGTAGCAATCGGAAGTCGACTTGGCAATAATCCTTAAAGCGACAATGTCGTGAATTTTGGTAATATCGCCGTTGTATTTTTGGAGTTTTTTATAAAATGAATAAAGGCGTTTTATCCGTCCGCTAATTTCCAGGTATTTAATGCCTTCTGTGCGTAATGTGTGCGCCAGGCCTTTTTCCATTAATTTTACGCTTTCATCCCGGCTGGCAAGTTCGGTTTCCATTATACGCTTGGTGTCCTCATACTCCTTGGGATAAACAATTTTAAAAGCTAAATCTTCCAGCTCGTCTTTCCAGTTTCCAATGCCCAAGCGAGCGGCTATAGGCGCGTAAATTTCCAAAGTCTCGGTGGCAACCTTAATTTGTTTTTCCGGCGGAATGAATTTTAAGGTGGACATGTTGTGAATCCGGTCCGCCAGTTTGATTAAAATTACCCGAATGTCCTGGCTGGTCGCAATAAACAATTTGCGCAAATTTTCCACATAAAATTTGTCCTTGCTGTTTTTCATGCGCACTTGGCCGAGTTGGGTAATACCGTCAATTAAGCGCGCTATTTCTTCGCCGAATTCATTCTTTATTTTTTCTAAAGAAACGCTGGTGTCTTCGGGAACATCGTGCAGCAAAGTGGCCACCAGGGTAGAAGTGTCAGGAAAAATTTTGCCCAAAATTATTGCGGCTTCACAGGGGTGGGTAAAATAGTCGTCGCCGCTTTTGCGTTTTTGGCCTTCGTGGGCTTTTTGGGAAAATTCATAAGCGCGTTTAAGCAGCTCCTGCTCCGAAGGCTTGAATTTATGGGGAATGGCTGTTAAAAAATCAGCGAACTGTTTCATAAGGATATTATATCACGATGGGCATTTTGATGTATAATTGGATTGACAAGATTGACATGATTTAAAAGAATGGCAAGAATTTACTGCAGTCTAATTATGACAATCTTTTAATTCATTTAATTCTTGTTCAATCTTTTTATGCCTGAACTGCCAGAAGTTCAAACTATAGTTAGCGAGCTTAATAGGAAATTAAAAAACCGAACTATAAAGTCGGTTGATGTTTTCGCGCCCAAAATGGTTGGGGTGGGTTCGGCGACGCTCTCTCCTAAAAGAACAGCCTCCGCCCAAACAGTAGAAAAATTTAAAATGCTGATAACTGGCAAAAGGTTTTTATCAGTACGCCGTCGCGCCAAGCTTTTAATTTTTAAGTTGTCGGGAGAGCTTTTTATGCTTGTTCATCTTAAAATGACCGGACAATTTATTTTTGAAGATAAAGTTTTGCGGGGCAAAACTTTAGGGAAATATCGGCTTTTGAATAAACTTAATGCGCCGTTAGTTCAGCTACCTTGCAAGCATACGCATGTGATTTTTAATTTTGTCGATCAGACAAAATTATATTTTAACGATGTCCGCAAGTTCGGTTATTTAAAGTTGGTGCGCGTTGATGAAATATCCTCTGTTCGTGAACTAAACGAATACGGTCCTGAGCCGTTGGGTAAATATTTTACCGCCGGACACTTTTTGACGGCCGTCAAAAAGTGTCCGGACAGAAAAATCAAACAAATAATTATGGATAATAAAATTGTGGTGGGGATAGGCAATATTTACAGCGACGAAATTTTATTTCATGCCGGGGTCCGGCCGACGCGCTTGGTTAAATTACTGTCCGATGTTGAAATTAGCAGTATTTATAAATGGATAAAGCCGGTATTAATAAAAGGCATAAAAGCCAAAGGTTCCAGCGTTGGCGACTTTGTCCGTACCGACGGCACCTGGGGCCAAATGGGCAAATTTCACTTTGTCTACGGACGTAGGGGGCAGAAATGCAAAAAATGTGGTACGACCATCGAATCAGTTAAGCTGGGCGGTCACACAGCTAGTTATTGCCCAAGATGTCAAGTGTAGAGTGCCCATTTATAGGCTATCTGAGACGCCGATGAATCGGCACGCTACACATATGCTACAATAAACAAAGAAAGGATAGTCCAATGAAAAAACCAGCAATAATGATTACGACATTTGTGGTTATTTTGGTTTGTTGGTATTTTTTTGCACCAATACAGTGGACTTTTGGATTGCGTGCGCCCAAGAATTATCAGGAATGTTTGGATGTAGGAGGAAAATTGTTTTTATTCGGAAAAGGCGAATTTCAAATAGCTGAACTTCAACCCAGGGCCTGCTATTATAAAGATCAACAATTTGATCCTTTTTATCCATTTAATACGCAGCTTACTAAATAAAAATTAAATTTAATTTTATGGAAACTGCTCAAAACCCATCAGGGCAAAAACAACCAATGTCGCAGGATCAAATGCTCCTGGAAATTTACGAAAACACGCGGAAGACTAAGAATTATATGAAGTGGCAGTTGTATATTACTGTTGTGCTGATAGTTTTACCGCTTCTGGCCGCGGTGTTCATTATTCCTATGGCCTTTAGCAGTTTAAGCAGTACGTATGGAAGTTTGTTACAGTAAAAAATCAAATCTGCGAATGGAACGAATCAACGAATAACTGCGAATCTGCGAATCTGCGAATCTGCGAATCTGCGAATTCGTCGATTCGTAGAATATTCGCAGATTCGTCTAATTCGTAAATTCGATAAATTTATGCAAGATGACCGTTGGCAACAATTAGTTGAGACCGCGCAAAAACATTTTAAGAATGTGTCTTTGGGTTTGGAAGATTTAATTATGGAAACAAAGGACGGACCGGTAAAAACCGGCACGCAGGATGTGTTAATTTTTGAAAATCCAGCAGGCCGTTTTAAACTGGTAAGAGAAAATAAACCGGTGGTGCTGGAAAAGAAAGAGCTGTATTCTCACCGCGCGGGACAAAGCGCCCAAACAAATTATAAATTTTCCGAAACCGAATTTTCCCACAAGTTAAGGGTTTACAAGGAAGTGGATTTTGAAGAGTGGGATGAAATAACCCTGGACAAGCTAGGAATTTGAAATTAATTGAAACTAAATAGAAATTAGTGGAAATTATGGAAAACAAGCAAGCGTATATTATTATACAAAACTTAGAAGTTTATAAGTTATCACGATTTTTATGCTTAAAAATCGTATAATTTCTACGCTTAATTTTTTTGACCTACAGGACTATCCTCTGACGCTTTTGGAATTGCACAAGTTTTTAATTTCGGACTGGGAGGGAATAAAACAGCAAACAGATAACCAAGGCGAAGTTATTGATAGCACTTTATTGGCACGGGAGGCGGTGTTAATTGATAGTATTTTGACCTGTGTGGATTCAGAATGCCGGGGCGAAGTCCAAAACACTTTGGGTTTTTATCACTTGCCCGGCAGAAGCAGTATCGTACAAGTCAGGCTAAATAATTATTTTTTTGGAATTCAGCGCGAAAAATTAATTAAAAAGTATATTCGGAGTTTAAGATTCGTACCTTTTGTCAGAGGGGTGGCTTTGGCCGGCAGCCAAGCCATGGGCCAGCAAAAAGAAAATTCCGACATTGATTTGCTGGTAATTTTGGCCCCAGGTTTTATGTGGCTGGGCAGGACTTTGGTGACTTTATATTTTCAAATTTTAGGCAAGCGGCGCCACGGCCAAAATATAAAAAACCGTTTTTGTTTAAACCATTATTTGGCCGGTCCAAAAATGATTGGTAATTTTAGGAATTTATACACCGCGGCTGAATATCTAAAATTAAGGTCTCTGGTTTATTCCGGTGACATCGGTAGTTTTCAGCAAAACAACCTTGGCTGGATAAAAGTATTTTTCCCCAATACCAATATTAAATTGATTCCGAATAAGTCTTTGTTAGTGCAAAGATTTTTGGAAAAACTTTTTATTAACTCATTCGGCGATTGGCTCGAGCGTCAATTAAAAAACTGGCAGTTGCCTAAGATCCGCCAGGAAAAGTTTATTGTAGTCGAAAATGATGAGCTGTCATTCCATCCGCACAGCAAACAGCAAATGCTGTTATCAGATTTTGCAAAATTCCAAAAGCAACAGGAGCGGGTAACGATAAAGCTGGTAAGTTAAATCAAAATCAGTACTGTCAACTTGGGAGCGGATTTTATCGGTGGCAGTAAGTTTTAGGCCAGCTACTAAGGCACTGTCGGAATATTCTGCTAAATCGTAATAATAAGAATCAATTTTTATATTTTTACCAAATTCTCTTTGGATTTGCTTGCCGCTTGCCGGCGAGTTTTTTATTATTAGTTTAGGTTTATGTCCCAACAATACATCGTACAAGCTTCGTTTCCATTGCGCGACCGGATAGGTGTGCGAAGGGTTTGGAATCGTAAAAATTAATTTTCCCGATGTTTTAAGAACCTTCGCAACTTGAGCAAACATTGATTCTAGATTAGCGGTATCAGGCCCAACCATGTTTAAAATTATGCAGTCAAAGGTATCGGCCGGATAGGGGAGAGGGTGGATAAAATCAGCATTTTTAAAATTGATCTCGGGATAATGGCTTTGCGCAAATTTGATTAAAAAAGCCGACGAATCACAGCCTCGCACATCAGTGAAGCTTTTTCGGAGTTCTGCGGCCAGCCAACCTGAGCCGCAGCCCGCGTCCAAAATGGTTGATTGATAATTTGTGGATAGGCGCTTTTTAATTGTCTTTAAAAGGATTTCTTTTTGAATTTGACCGTTCTTGGAATTTAAAAAATCCAGGTATTTTAAGGCAGTTCGTGACTCTTTATAGTTTGGCATAACGCTCATATTATACCACAGGAAAGTTGATGTTTTATTGTATTATCAGTCTATTGACAAGAGTGATAAAAGCATTATAAAATTATCTTAGAATAAAAATAATTAATAATCAACTGATTGCAAATATAATTATCCACTAATCACAAATGGAAACAAATACTGCAAATTCAGTGATTTGAACCCCATTTGCTTTATCTGTGATTTGTGAATAATTTGTGTAATCAGTGATTTGTGGAGAACTTATGAAAGTCAGACCTTTAGGCGACAGAGTGCTGGTCAAGGAAGTCTCGGGTGAGCAAACCACCAAAAGCGGGATAGTCCTGCCGGACACAGCCGAAAAAAAGAAAAGTGGCGTTTATGAAGTAATCGCTATTGGCGACGGTGATGCCGCCAAACAATTTAAAGTTGGCCAGAAAGTCGTGGCCGGTAAATACAGCGGCGAAGAAGTTGAGATGCCGGAAGACAAAGACATCGAATATAAAATTTTATTCGTCGGCAAGGAAAAGAGTGAAAGTGACGTAGTGGCAATAATTGAGTAAAATTTTCAATTTTTAATTTCTAATTTTCAATGAATTTGAAATTTTGGAATTTATTAATTAAAACATTATAAATTGTTTAAAAATTGTAAATTGTAAATTAAAAATTAATTCTTTTTGAAATTTATGAGTAAACTTATTAAATATGGCTATGAAGCCAAGCAGGCTATTAAGGCCGGTGTAGACAAAGCGGCAAATGTAATTAAAGTCACCTTAGGTCCCACAGGTAAAACTGTAATTTTGGGCACAGGTTTTGGCACGCCCACGGTAACTGACGACGGCGTAACCGTTGCCAAAGACATTGAGCTAGAAGACAAGTTTGAAAATATTGGCGCTTCTTTAATTCAGGAAGTGGCCAACAAGACCAACGAGCAGGCAGGAGACGGAACTACTACCGCTACAGTACTCGCGCAAAAAATGATAGAAGAAGCTTTTGGCGCTGTGGCGATTAATTCTTCCCGCGCCAACGACATAAAAAAAGGCATGGACAAAGCCGTGGCTTTTGTGGTGGAAGAGCTGAAAAAAATGAAAAAAGACGTAAAGGGCAAAGAAGGCATTGAGCAGGTTGCCACCATAGCATCCCTTGACCCGGAAGTCGGCAAACTTATTGCCGAAGCCATGGAAGAAGTTGGCCATGACGGCGTAATTACCGTGGAAGAAGGCCAAACAATTGGCATTGAAAAAGAAGTCGTTAAAGGTATGCGCTTTGATAAAGGCTTTGTTAATCCTTACATGGTCACCAACGCCGAACGTATGGAAGCGGTCTGGGACGATGCCTATATTTTAATCACTGACAAAAAAATCGCCAGCGTTCAGGATATTTTGCCGATTTTGGAAAAAGTCGCGCAAAGTGGCAAGAAAGATTTAGTAATTATTGCCGACGAGATTGAAGGCGAAGCTTTAGCCACCTTTGTGGTAAATAAACTTCGCGGCACCTTTAATGTGCTTGCGGTTAAGGCTCCGGGTTTTGGTGACCGCAGAAAAGAAATGCTTCAGGATATTGCAGTTTTAACCGGCGGAACTGTGATTACTGAAGATATGGGTTTGAAATTGGATAAAACTGAAATTAAGGATTTAGGCAAGGCTAGAAAAGTTATAGCCACCAAAGAGCACACCACAATTGTGGACGGTGCCGGCAATAAAGCAAAGATTGATGCCCGGGTCAGCCAAATTAAAGCTGAGCACAAAAACTCCACTTCCGATTACGACAAAGATAAATTACAAGAAAGAATGGCTCGTTTGGCCGGCGGGGTGGGTGTTATTAAAGTAGGCGCCTTTACCGAAACCGAAATGAAGGCCAAAAAGTTTAAAATTGAGGACGCACTTAATGCCACTCGCGCGGCCGTGGAAGAGGGGATTATTCCGGGCGGTGGCGTTGCTTTGGCAAAGCTCGCTCCTAAGCTTGACAGCTTTGGCAGTGAGTTAAACGATGGGCAAAGAGCCGGCGTAAAAGTTATTCGCAATTCTTTGGAAGCCCCGCTTAGGCAGATTGCAATAAACTCCGGTATTGAAGTTACGCCGATTCTGGCAAAAATTCAAAGCTCAACAGATGCCAACTTTGGTTACAATTTTGCCACTATGATGGAAACAGACATGCTCAAAGACGGCATTGTTGACCCGGTTAAGGTTACCCGGTTGGCGCTTGAGCATGCTGTGTCTATTGCCTCTACATTAGTAACATCTGAAGCTATTGTTGTAGACAAGCCCGAACCCAAAGAATCCGCCCCTTCCGGCGGCGGTATGGGTGGAGGCATGGGCGGTATGGGGGGAATGTACTAGTCAACAGACACACAGGTGGGAACAGATTGCACAGATAAAAATCCTGGCTCCGAAAGGAGCCAGGATTTTGTAATATAATGTGCTTATGGGGAATTATGCAGAATCAGGTTCAGAATTTGGATCCGAACTAAACAATACTGAATTGTCGGATTTTATTATGACTTTTGGTTTTGATGTAAGACTTACTGAAACTTTAAATAGGCTTTTAGCTGATGACCGGGAAAACGTTTGGAGAGGTCGTTTATTAAGGATTTACAAGTTAGGGCAGGAAGAAAAGGCCTTAGAAAGCGATTTATAGTAACTACAAGTTAGCGCCGTAAAAGAATCTATTCAAACATTGAAAGATGATCTATCGCTGATAGAAGAGTTGGCGAATGAAAAATAATGGAATAATCTTTTAAATAAGCCAAAAATTATATAAAAGACCAACTGGGCTTGACAAGTTGGTCTTTTTGGCGTATACTACTTGGTCACGTAAAAAAACGTGTGTTTTGCATCTTAAAAATTCAATATTTAAGCAGTGTGTTTTTGCAGGAGAACATACGACTTTTATACATACCCTTACACCAATCTTCGCCAGAGCGATAAGCAATTACAGTAAAGTTGACCACATTATAAAGCGACTGATTATTTTAACGAGCATAAGTTTTGTTGGAGATTGGCGTGAGGGTATTATTCACAGATACGTAGAAGGGAACAGATTGCACAGATAAATTATCTGCGTCATCTGTATTAATCTGCGCATCCGCGATCTCATGCTCCTAATTTCGTTAACCCGGATTGGGGGCGCTAGAGCCTGTTTAATAAATTGCTTTCGAAGCGAAATTTCAGAATTTTGAGCGAAAAACTTAAAGAAAAGCGAGGCGACACCAGGGCGTGTCGGTGAGCTTTGATGAAAGTTTTGCAGCCAAAATTCTGAAATTGCAGCCGAAATGAATTTATTGAACGGGCTCATACTAAAGCCGTATACTAAAGTACTAGAATAATATTACTATGATTCTCCTGTACTCAAGTCTACGGTTTTTAATTTTTACAAAAGTTTTGAGCTTGTATAGTTTTGCTTGTTTGCTACAAAATTAATTCTAAACATTTTCGTAGTCATTTGTAGTGTGCTGATTTTGTAGATTTGTAGTTTGTTTCTGCAAACGTGGGCCATAAGGAGGGCAATTTATATTTTCCGTCCGAGACGGATAGGCCTTATTACTTAGACCCACACTTGTGAAAATAAACATAGTTATTGATTCCCTCCCCTTGAGGGGGAGGGCTAGGGAGGGGTGAATTAAAGAAATCAAAGGGGGCAACAAAGCCTCTTTTTCTTTGTCCCGTTAGCATTTATCGGCTATCGGCTAAAATTATTTTGGCTATGAGTTAAAGGCAATCTTCCGGAGCCTGTTTTATAACCTCACCTGACCTCCCCTTTAAAAAGGAGAGGGATTAAAAACCGCCCTTGGGCGGATATTTTGTGAAAAAGAGTTTGGCGGTGTAAATATTATTATTTAAATTGCCAGTCTCGTTTCCACAAAGCACGGTTTGTGGTAAGTGGGAACGGAAGGAGGCAGGAATGCCTGTGGCAGTTTTTTCAATTGTAATCCTGCTTCTTTTGGCGGGATTTACCGCGGAGTTTTGCTGGCTCCGCAACCTCGTCCGGCAAAGTTTGCGGGATGAGGATATGGCAATCTTTTTTCGGATGGTCCAAGCGGCCATCCGCAACCTGCGGACTAACATCCGCATCTGGTGGGCTCTGCTCACCTCAATGCGCCCGCTTAAGGGCGGGTGGCAATAAGGAGGGAAAAAATAATGGAGTTTGAAATCTCCTACAGGTTGTCAAAATTCCTTTTTGCCATCGGGGTGAGTTTAGCCTCGGTCATAATTTTTGCGGCTTTCTTAGCTGCGTTAATTTGGCTGACAGGTGGCAAAAACAAAGGGGATGATAAGTAAAGGCAGACAGCAAAGTCTTTATACAAATCATCCCCCTCACACTTTTTTGTTTACTCAACCGCTTGCGAGGGTTAATTTAAATTTAGATTACAAGATCTAAACCTAAATTAACCTCCTGCCTCGCCGGCGGCTGAGTTGACGAAAACAGCGGTTTTAGCTATAATTTGTGAGTTAAATTATTATTTAAATTTACCCTTCGACTCGCTCGCCTTAAAGGCGAGCTCGCTCAGGGTAAAATTTTCAAGGAAAATTTTATGGGAGTTCCAAAAAAGCACAAAACTAAATCGGGTCGTAATCAACGCAGAAGCCATGACTCTTTAAAGGTTCGCAGTTTTGCCAAGTGCAAAAATTGCGAACAGCCGACTATGCCACATTTGCCCTGCAAGAATTGCGGGTTTTATAAAGGACGTAAAGTTACGAAATAGTAGTAAGTTGTAAGGTATGGAAACCAGTTTAGAAAATAGTAATAGGGTATTGGTTTTAGATACTGTTTGGGTAATAAGTAAACTCTTTTTTAGGACTTAGCCATATTGCTAAATCCTTATAACCATTCTGGCTTCCACAACCTATAACTTATAACTGGTAAACTTATGGCCAACAGACATTTATCCCGCACCATTGCCATGCAGTCCCTCTTTGAGTGGGATTTTAACGGACGCAAGGAAGCTTTGAATGATATTGTAAAAAATCAGGTCAAGGAAGTTGCCGGGGCATCGGACGACACCGCTTTTATTTTTGAACTCGCCCACGGCGTGGAGAAAAATTTAGTTGCCATAGATGAAATAATTGTTAAGCACGCGCCCGAATGGCCTATGAACCAAGTGCCACCCGTAGACAGGAATGTTTTGCGTTTGGGTGTTTATGAATTAATGTTTTTAAAACAGGTTCCGCCTAAGGTGGCCATTAACGAAGCCGTGGAAATTGGTAAAACTTTTGGGGGTGAAAGTTCCGGCAAGTTCGTTAACGGAGTGTTAGGGGCTTTGTATAAGGAGCTGGGGCTGGAGGAAGATAGGCAGGTCGGATGAATCGGAATATCGGATTGTTGCGTGGTTAGGGTATTATAATTTTGTCATTATTGTTTTATTTCTTTCTTTTGCCCTTAATGTGGCATTTTTTTTTAAAATAGGCTATACTCATAATAGGTTTTGCACCAAAAACTATTATTAAAGCGTAATAGTTATTAGGAGGCGCAGGTAAACAAAATAATTAAATGCTCGCCCATAGTGCCATAAGAGCATCAAGTATGGTGAGCAAAGGAGAAATATGAATAAACTACAACTCACTGAACAATTAGCCGCTAAATTGAGCATTACCCACAGCGAAGCCGAAAGGTTTGTAAACACTTTAACCTCTATGGTTTATGATGTCCTGCGTGGAGGAGACAAAGTAAACATTTCCGGCTTTGGGCAGTTTTCCGTTTCTCATCGCGCCAGTAGAATTGGCGTTAATCCCAGAAACCCCAGCCAGAAAATTACCATCCCCGAACTTAACACCCCCAAATTCAAAGCAGGCGAAGCCTTTAAGGAAGCTATTAAGCTGAGGCCGTAATAAAAATTGTTAGCTAAATAAAGAATATCAAAAAAGCCTCTTTTCATATGGAGGCTTTTTTGTTATAATCCAGCAGGATAAAAAAATATTTTTTGCGAGTATCGTATAATGGTTATTATCTCAGTTTTCCAAACTGATGATGCGGGTTCGATTCCCGCTACTCGCTCCAGACTTCGCTAAAGCTTCGTTTGGCTTACACCAACAGAAGATTTGTCGAAGATTGGGTGAATATAAAAATTTAAAAAAAGCGAAGTCTGCGCATAGTAATCTGATCAAGGCGGGCGACAAATATTGAAAATTAAATTACTATCCTTGTCTGCTTTGGGTCATGTACACCATGTTTGGACTGAACTGTTCTAAGAATGTATAATTTTAATCATTGATAGTTAATATAATAATTTTTAGCGTATGAAAAAATTATTTTTTGTGTTCCCAATTATTTTACTGGTAGCCGCGGCGTGTAATTTGTCCACCTCTCAGTCCACTAAGGAACAGAGCTCGTCAAAGCAACAATCGCAGAGTACTAATAGTCCAACAACTAGTCCATCACAAAATCAAGAACCCCAGACAACTAATGGTATTAGTTGGGAAACTTACACCAGCAAGACACTATATTTTTCCGTTCAATACCCTTCCGACTGGAAAACAGGTTCGCGTAGTTCTGGTGACAAGCCCGACTCTGTTCTTTACGAGCCTCAATTCCTTGACCTGGCAACTGTCCAAGCGAGAGTTTATTTTAAATTTGACAATTGTCCTTATGCTGATGCATTCAATTGCATAAAATACCATTTCACAAAAAGTTACTCATCTGGCGACCCCAACTGGAAATTTAACTCTAATAATATTCAAACGATAACAGCCTTGGACGGATTAAAAGGGGTATACTATGACAATTACGATTCTTTAGTTCCTAACAAGTTAGTGATATTTTCTTATCCATTTTTACCACCCGGCGCAGAAGGTAAGGGATATTCAAATCCTACAATGTATATCTATATGGAAAGTACCAAGGGGAGGGATAATCACACTGACCCTATTTCAGCCGAGGGGAATGATATTTTTCTAAAAATGGTAAGATCATTCAAATTTAGCAATTACCAACCGGTTGCCGCGGCTCCAGCCAATAGTGGAGCAATCACGCTCGATGCGGCGACCAAAGTGGCGGTCACTCAGGCTATTATTAGCGGTTATAATATTTTGGCTTCAAAGGATGTAACGAAGATTCGTAATTATTTTGAAACAGAATCCCAGGGTACAGACCAAGAAGCTCAAATTACAAAAATGAGCGATGCCCAGTTGCTACAACTAGCGGAGAATGCTGTGGGTAATTCGGGAATACCGCTGGCAAGTTTGGCGACAGATTCTGCGGCCGACTGGAAGGTGGATGGCAATACCGTAAAAGTTACACACAAAACCTACGCCCTACCAAATCCTAAATATCCTGCAATATCTGTTCTAAACGTGACATATCAAGCTATGTTTATAAATGGTGTTTGGTACTAAAAGTTCAACAACCCTATCAATTTAAAATAGATTCATAATAAAAAATGATATTTTTTTCAAACTTAAAACAACAAGCAGTAATCTTCCTCGAGTCTTATAAAAGCAAGGAGCCAGCTACATACGCAGCAGCCGAGCAGGCCATCGGCGCTATTTTGATAACCGATGGTTTTATAGGAATTGATAATCCATTTGGGCACAAAAAACGTCCCGGTATATTTGGTACTATGGGGGGGATGGTTTTGGGAATTATTTTCATGTTCATTCCGAGCATTTTTGGAAATATATCAGGCATTAACAGTATGACCGCAACGACTTCGGCAACAGTCGTTTTAGTCGGTCAGGCCAGTTATACAAGTAACAGTAATGGCCGTAGCAGTGCTGCGTGTCCGCTTACTGTCGGCTACTCGGTTAATGGCCAAGCATATACTCAGCAATCGTCTATATCCTCTTCAAACTACTGTTCTTTGTCACAAGGACAAATAATTACTATCAATTACAATCCTGCCAGTCCGGGTTCTTGGGTTTATGGAGCCAAGACAATTAGCAATATTCTGCAAATATTCTTTTGGGCGGGATTGTTAGTTTTAATTTCCAGCGCAGTCACATTTTTTATTCGCTTATTCAGTATTATTTTTGGTTGGAAATTGTTAAAGGACGGACGAAAAAATGCCGCCAGCTTGCTTTCGGGAACGAATATACAAACTATGATTGACGAAATAAAACGAAATTTTACCGCATCAATTTTTGGTTTTGGAGGCACGCAAAGTATTACAACGCCCGGTAATGTGCCCTCTATAAAATGACCGGGTGATTTCCGCTACTGGCTCCAGAAAAAACATCACCAAAGTGTGATGTTTTTTCTTTTTTTTCACAAAAAATGGTATAATGGGATTATTGTTGAATGGCATTTTGACTGCAAATTGAAAATTTAGACCATTCAGCCAAAAAAATTTATCCGCTTAACTAAATGTTAAACGTCAAAATTTATTTTGACTGACTGTCTCATATATTTCAATTTTCGTCTGAAAAGCCCATTCGGCAACAGTCCCATAATATAGTTAATAAAAATTAAGTTATTAAATCAAATGAAACAAAAACTTTTTGCATTCATAGCAACGCTGGCTTTACTTTTTTCTTTGCTGCCTCTGTCAGCCGGTGCTTTAAGCTATCAGACAGTTAAAGATTCCCAAATAGGAATGGTGAAGGGGGATACCACTGTAGCCTCTCCAAGAGACGGCCAGATAATCAGTTTAAACGGCACTGTTTATTTAGTTGACCTCGCCGGTCTTTATGGCTTCCCCAGCCTGACAGTGTTTAAATCTTGGGGATACCTGCCGGAGAAGATATTGCCAGCACTTCCAACAGAAAGCGCTTTGTCGATGCTCGATTTGGTGCCTATGCGCGATTCCGGCTGCAGCAACCCTCTGGCTCAAATACATGGTACTTGCGGTGGTTCTTCTCCCAGAATAGGCCAGTTAGTCAAAACCCAGGACAGAACCATTTACGTGGTTGTCCAAGGTGGCCTTTTAGGCATTCCAAGTTTAGAAGTTTTTAAATCTTGGGGCTTTGCTTCAAACCAAATTGCCTTTGCTAATTCCGCTGAATCTTCCCTGTCACAAATTGGTCTGGTACCCTCCCGTGACCCTGCCTGCAAGACGCCAATGGACCAGCTTAGTAGCCTCTGCGGGACTGCCGCTTCCGCCTCGCCCAGAACCGGCCAGCTAATTACTAAAGGCAAGACCATTTATTTAGTCAGTCCAACTCCGAGTCTGCTGGCTTTTTCTAGCAAAGAAATTTTTTATTCTTGGGGCTTTACTTTTAAACAGATTATCCAAGCCAATAAAGCTGAGCTAGCCTTAGCCCAAACGAACCTGGTGCCAATGAAGGATCCTAACTGTCAAACTGCCTGGGATCAGCTTGCCGGAAGTTGTATAGTTAGGCAGCAAACTTTAGACATATCCACAAATATGGGTCCCGCGATTGTTGGCCAAAAATATATTGCAAATTTTACTATTGTTAATGGGGGCTTGCAGAATAGCAGTAGCTTAACAGGAACAGGGGCTCCAGCCGGATTGTCTTTTTCAAATTCCGTACGTCGTATGTATGCGTGTGATCCTTTGCCGGATGGTACTGGTTGTGGTGGTTTGTTATCGGATCCAACTTACGCAATTTTGTCTGGGACTCCAACTCAAGCCGGTAGCTTTGTTTTGGAGTTAGTTGCTGTTTCTAATGGGCAAACGGTGAGCAAACACTTTACCCTGGTAGTCAATCCTACAAGCAGTACAGCACCTGTGATTTCATCGTTAAGTTTGACCTCAGGAGCTGTTGGCGCAACTCTTATTATTACCGGCAGCGGGTTGAATGTATTTCAAAATGCCGGAAATGGAGATTCTGTGGGTTATAATATTTGGTTTACTAATGGCAATTACTCAATACCAATGAACGGGACAATTAGTAGCGATAATCTTATTAACGCCAAAATTCCTGAAACTCTGTGTCCCGGTAATGAGCGATTTTCCTGCACCTCTTTAGACACAATTAAAGTTAGCCCGGGCGACTACTCCATTTATGTAAAAGGTGTTAATGGAAGTTCTCTGGTGACCAATAAGCTTACTTATACAGTTACTTCCCCTCAAACTTCCACCTCCTGCGTTATTAACTCTTTTGCCGCCACATCCAGCACTATTAATGTCGGGCAGTCAACACAGCTAGCCTTTAGCCTGACTAACTGCACCGACTCAAATATTAAGATCCTTGACGATACCAATACTTACCTTGGTTTTAACTCTCCTTCTCCGGTAACCATTTCTCCAACTGCCACCAAGACTTATGTGCTTAGCGCTTCCAACGCGATCGGTGCTGCAACTAGTCAAAAAGTCACAGTTACGGTTACTGGTGTGCTGGCTTATTCTTGCCTTCCCAGTGGTGTTAGCTCGGACACACTTGTTTCGTCGGACATTGGCGCGTACAATACAGTGACTGTTTCGCAAAAGCTAAGTTCCTTGAGAGCCGTATGCCAAGGAGACAAACTGGTTGACGGCAGTGGCAAACCAATTTATTTTTATAATTTAATTGGTTGCTGGGGTAATCCGCCAAATAATTATTTGGAGTTAATGGCCAATCAATCTCAAGAAATTGCCAAATTGCAATTCCAATACAATGTTATTACCATACCTTGTAGTACTTCGCGCTTTCAAATTCAATAGCGACATCTTTAAATTTAAACCGCTTCGATTTTTGAGGCGGTTTTTGTTTAATTGACAGAATTTTAGGCAAAAGGTATTATATTAATAATTAAATAATACTTATCAAGAGACTCCGATGTATCGGGGCGGCAACCTATCCTAAATAACCTTGGGCAAGGTGCCAATTCGCCAAAGGCGGATGATAAGAAAAGGAGATTTTTTAATGCCAAAAAATATCGGTCAACAAAAAAAAGTTTATACCTTTACTTCGGAATCGGTCACCGAAGGACATCCGGACAAAGTTTGCGACCAAATTAGCGACGCCATTTACGATGAAATGCTTCGCCAGGATAAAAAGGCTCACGCGGGCATTGAATGTTTTGCAACTACGGGTTTGGTTATTGTTGGCGGAGAAGCGCGGACTAAGGCGTATGTTGATATTCAATCTATAGTCCGTCGGACACTTAAAAGAATTGGTTATGACAAGCCCGAGTATGGTTTTTGCTCAACAGATGTAGGCGTAATTAGTACTTTACACGAGCAGTCGCCGGACATTGCCCAGGGAGTAGACGAAGGCAAGGGCGAGTTTAAAGAACAAGGCGCGGGAGACCAGGGGCTTATGTTTGGCTTTGCCTGCGACGAAACCAAAGAGTTAATGCCGTTGCCAATATCGTTGGCACATCGCTTGGCGCGCAAATTGGCCGAAGTGCGCAAAAACGGCAAGTTGCCGTATTTAAGACCCGATGGCAAAACTCAGGTAAGTATGCAGTATGTAGACGGCAAACCTAAAGCCGTAATGAACGTTGTGGTAGCTGCGCATCATAGCGAAGACGTTACAACGGAAAAATTAAGAAGTGAGATTAAAAAATTTGTCATTGAGCCGGTTTTGGGCAAGTGGTTAAAAAAGGACACACAAATTTTTATTAATTCCACCGGCCGGTTTGTGCTGGGCGGTCCGCCGGCAGACGCGGGACTTACCGGACGCAAAATTATTGTAGACACTTACGGCGGTTACGCGCCCCATGGCGGGGGAGCTTTTAGCGGCAAGTGTGTAACTAAAGTTGACCGTTCAGCCGCTTACGCCGCCCGCTACATTGCCAAAAATATTGTCGCTTCCGGTCTATCTAAAAAATGCTTGGTTCAACTGGCGTACGCCATTGGTGTGGCCAAGCCGGTGTCGGTTATGGTGGATACTTCCGGCACGGGAAAAATTTCCGATGTCCGTTTAGGTGAAATTGTCGAGCAAATTTTCCCCATCAAGCCCGCGGACATTATTCGCCAACTTAACCTGGAACGCCCGATTTACGAACAAACCGCGGCCTATGGCCATTTTGGGAGAACCGATATTAAAGTGCCTTGGGAGAAGACGGATAAGATTAGGCAGTTAAGAGTCCTGGCTAAAAAGAAATAATTCGCCGCGACTTCCCTCCTAAGTCCGCTTAAGGCGGGCGAAAGAGGGGAGAATACAAACAAGGTGAAGGAGCTTAAGAATATGACTAAGGGGAAAAAGTAATAATAAGCCTACAATGGGCATCATTGCATATGTAATGATGCCCATTGTATCTGGTCCAATTAATTTTGAATTATTCAGGAATTAAGTCTATAATGACTATAAATCTTCTTGAAAAAAGCCATTAAGTGAGCAGTGTTTTAAAAGGTAGTGTAATTAATTATATTATTTATTATGGGAATATCGGAACATAAGCATCAGCCAACAAGCCCTGCGGAATCAGGAGAAATTTCGGAAGTAGAAGTAATTGCTAGGAGAATTTATGAGAGTTTAAATATCGCGTTATCAAAAATCCCTCTGGATCCGGCTAATCCTTTTGAAGTTCGTGAATTTCCTAATTATTTAGCATCTAGGGCAGCGAGTTACGAAAGTGTTGGAGATATAGCCAAAGCTTTAAGTTTGTATGAGCAACTTTTAGAATTTTATGAGACTGGGCCATTGCTTATTGATAGAGATGTACAGTCATTTGATACATTAAAAGCACAGGCAGCCATTAAAGGAGTTGTTAGAATGGGCGGTAATCCGAGTGGTGCTTTAAAGAGGCTTGGCAAAATTTGTCATAGAACTGTTTCGCCCGATGCTCTGTCTCAAGCATCAGCCGTAGTTTGGAAAAGCAATTTTTCGAGTGGAGGGAATTCTAAGATTACTAATCAAGAAGTTTGCGATCTTTTATTAGCATTGCCGGAAAATCCAACATTAGCTCAACTAGAGAAAATAAAAACTTTGTCTACAGAAGATGAAAAAAGAATTGCAGAACTTAACAAAAAATATGAAGGCCATCTACAAAACGCAAGGGCGTTATATGTCGCACCTTCTGAGACAGCAAAAGCGCAATTTACAGATGCTGATCATCTAGAATTTGAAAATTTAAGGGAAAAGGCATCAGCGCAAGCTATGTTAAGGAGCTTTGGCTCGACAATGCTCAAATTGGCAGGAGAGGGTATAAGAAATTATTCACAAGTAGCTATTTTAGCTCATAAGATGGGAATGGTTGAGGAATCCGAACAATTTTTAAAACAAGCAAAAGTAGTAGCACAAATGGGACAAATGGATATAAAGTTAGTTATAAAAGGAAGTTTGGAACTTCCCGCAATTGAAAGTTATAGCAGAGATTCAGCTATGGAAATAGCAGGTGTTTTAAAAGCGACTGATAACTTTCAAGAGGGTATTGAGTTTATATTTAAATATGCAGAAATTAACCGCGACACGCTTTATTATTTAGGAGAAACCCTTCCGCAACTTTTGAAAATTAAACCTAAGGACCCCGAGGTCTTAGGGCTAGTACAAAATTTTTTAGATTGTCATAAAAATCTTCCTATGATTTCAAATAAGATTTCATTGTTAGATTATGACCCTTATGTTGTAGAGCCGAAAGCAAAAATAGCTTTATTGTTGAAGCAACAGTTTGGATTTAAGGGTATTGCTTAATTAGTATATTTTATGGACAGAAATTTAGTTTTAGAATTTGTGAGGGTAAATCCCCTTGAAGGCAGCCATCGAGGGATCGATTAAAGTGCCTTGGGAATGGACGGATAAAATTAGACAACTTAGGAACCTTGCCAAGCAAAAACGCTAGGAGTATAATTACAAACGTCAGATAATTAAAATGAATTTATGGCCTATATTATTATTTTAACAATCGTCATTTTATTGTTTTTATCTTCCATCCGGATTGTTCAGCAAAACACTGTGTATGTGATAGAAATGATGGGCCGTTTTAACCGTATTATGACTGCGGGCTTGAATTTTAAAATGCCGCTGTTTGAGCGTGTAGCCGAAAAAGTTACCTTGCGCCAGCAAAATTTCACCTTAAAGAATATCTATCCTTCTAAAGATAAAGTGATTGTAGATATTGCCACCAACCTAATTTATTCGGTGGAAACCAGTTCCGAAGGCGTAAAAAAATATACCTATTCATTACAAAGCCGCGCGCAGTCAATTGGCGCTATTATTGAAAACTCGCTTAGAACATATGTGGCTAAAGAAACTCATGAAGGCATTTTGGAAAAAAAGGAAGAATTGGCAGCGCATATTCGAATGGATTTGGAAAAACAGTTTTTTGAATGGGGTATGGTAATTAGCTCGTTCCAAATTACCGAAGTCAGCTTTCCGGCCACTATTACCCAGGCCATGAGCGAAGTTGTGGCCAGCCAGCAGTTAATGAAGGCCGCGGCCAACCAGGGCGAAGCCACCAAAATTCGAGCGGTCAAAGAGGCGGAAGCGGAAAAAGAACGCAAGCGTCTGCAGGGTGAAGGTATTGCCTTAGAGCGCGAGGCTATTGCTACGGGCTTGCGCCAATCGGTTGAAATTATTAAACAAGCTACCGGCCAAAGCAATGTAGAAATTATGGCGATTTTAACTTTAAATCAGTATTTGGACACAATGAAGAGCATTGGCGTTACGCCCAACACTAAAGTTTTGTTTCTTGATTCCAGTGCCGGCAAGACTGGTGAACTTATGAAGCAGTTTATGGCCGCGTTTGAAAGCGGGAAGTAGCTGGAAAAATAATAATAACAATAAAAATAACTATTACTACAAGCATCTTTGCTAAAGCAAAGATGCTTGTTTGTTGTTGTGCTACAATATAACAGATGCAAAAAATGGTGATTAAGGTTGTAAAGATTATTATTGCCACAGCAATTTTTGCCTGGTTTGGTCTATTTTTGGCGCATAAAATAGATTTAACCACCGCGGATTTAGGCCGGCATATTGTTAATGGATCGATAATTTTACACGGATCTTGGGCAGAGAAGTGGGCCGTGCTTAATACCAATTTTTATTCTTATACCTTACCTAATCAGCCATTTGTTAACCATCACTGGGGGAGTGGAGTGGTTTTTTATTTAATTTTTTTGGCATTTGGATTTGCGGGGTTGTCTGTATTTTATGTAGGTTTGGGATTGGCGACGTTGTGGTTATTTTTTGACGTAGCCAGAAGAGCGAGCAATTTTTGGATATCGTCTGCTGTGACAATTTCTCTAATCCCGTTGCTTTCGGCTCGCGCCGAAGTTCGTCCGGAAATGTTTACCTATTTTTTTACGGGAGTATTTTTTTGGGTGCTGTGGAAATCGCGGAATGACGCGGAACTTAACGCTGAAAGACGCGGAAGCTATAAGTTGCTCTGGATTTTGCCTATAATTGTTCTGCTTTGGGTTAATTTGCATATTGGTTTTGTGTTTGGGTTTTTGGTGCTGGGGGCGTTTGGATTGGAAGAAATAATAAGGAATTTTCCATTCCGAATGCATCTGAGGAATCTGTTAAATCCAGGAACAGACAGATCCCTCCGTTCGCCCTCGGATGCACTCGGTCTTGGTTGGGATGGCAAATTACAAAAACTGATTATCATATCGGCGCTTTGCATTCTCGCAGGCTTAATAAATCCTTTTGGCTATAAACTGTTAATTTACCCCGCGCAAATTTTTAAGAATTACGGTTATTTGATTGTAGAAAATCAATCCATCCGTTTTTTGGAGCGTCTAAATTTTGTTCAAGGCCAACACTTTTTACTTTTTAAACTGGCCGTGGCCGGGGTCATTATCAGTTTTATCGGAGTTGCCATAAGGTGGTGGAGAAAGATTGATATCACGATGTTGGTATTAGTCATAATCACAGCCTTTATGGCTTATTTGGGAATTCGTAATTTTCCGTCTTTCGCGTTTTTCGCCTTGCCGGCCGCGGCCGGAAATTTGTATTTAATTAAACCGCAAAATCTTCATCGCGCGTACAAGTATTCGCTGTCAGTTATTCTTATTTTTATTGTAATTATTTGCGCCCAATCCCAGTACCAAACTTTTATGGAAATCAGGCCTGTTTTAGGTTTTGGTGTTTTGCCCGGTGTTAACCAGTCGGCTGATTTTTACAAGGCTAATAATCTTAAAGGTCCTATATTTAACAATTATGACGTTGGCGGATATTTAATTTATCATTTATATCAAAAAAATCACCCCCTCCTAGCCTCCCCCATCAAGGGGGAGGAAGGGGGCACGGACACAAAGCTCTTTGTGGACAACAGGCCGGAAGCTTATACAACTGATTTTTTTGAAAATTCCTACAAACTGCCGCAAACGGACAGCCAAAAATGGCAGGAACTTGATAACCGGTATAATTTTAACTCCATCTTTTTTTCCCACCGCGACTATACCCCGTGGGGTCAGGCGTTTTTAATTTCGCGAATACAGGATCCCACTTGGGCGCCGGTGTTTGTAGACACGTACAATATAATCTTTGTAAAAAGAAACCCACAGAACGCGGATTTAATTAAAAAATATGAACTACCAAAAAGTATGTTTGGCATTAAATAATTGACAAGATTGAGCAAGATTTTCATGCCAGAGGCAGATCCACCTTCGGCGGAAAATGATTGACAACATTGGAATGCAATTGTCTTTATAATCTTTTAAATCATGTTAATCAACTTATGAAGCTGTCAATAATCATCCCAGCGCACAATGAAGAAAAAACCATTGCTCAGGTTTTGGAGCAGGTTTTAAAAGTGGATTTGGACGGGTGGGAGAAAGAGGTGGTTGTGGTGGATGACGGAAGTAGTGACGGGACAGGTACTATCCTGGAAAAGATTTGTAGCGTGCCCATTTATGGGCATTCCGGATCGCCGATAAATCGGCACGCTACACTTATTAGCCACCCCACCAATCTCGGCAAAGGCGCGGCAATAAAATCGGCTTTGGTCAAAGCCACCGGGGATTACGTAATTATTCAGGACGCGGATTTGGAGTATAATCCGGGCGATATCGTTAATCTTTTATCGTTTATCCCTGACGATGGAAAACATCGGATTGCCATTTTTGGCAAGCGCGGTTATAAAGCTTATCCGGAGCGCGGCTTCCACTATGTTATTGGCGCGTGGTTGCTTACTACTTTTTATAACTTGCTTTATGGCCAGCAACTTACGGATCTTTACACTGGCTACAAATTAATCCCGACACGCATTTTTAAAGAACTAAACATTGAGTCCAACGGTTTTGAATTTGAAGCCGAAGTGGCTTGTAAGCTGGTGAAAAAAAATGTTATTATAAAGGAAGTAGAAATTAGTTATTTACCCAGAAACAAAGCTCAAGGTAAACATATTCGCTTTGTTGACGCCGTGAAAGGTTTTTGGACTATTGTTAAAATTAGGCTATTTAAGAATTGATGCCAAACAGTGAGAGAATTTTAGTTGGAGGTGGCCCCAGCACATTGTTCGATGTTAGGGTTAAGGGCCGGGAAACAGAAACTTATCCTCCAGTTTTATTGACACAGGCAGAACAAGATTTTGCCGGGCAACTTTTTTTAGAATTGGAGAGCAAAGTAACTAGTTTTAGCGATTTTAAAGATTTCCCCAAAATTTTGATTGAGCAATTTCTTAAAGAATATACTGAGAAAGAGGAAGTGATTACAAAAATTTTTTTGCGGGAATTGGGCCTGATTGATTTTAAGTCGCTACTGTACCCCGGCACCAAGGAGAGTTTGCTTAAGGCCACTGAAATTTATGGCCCAAAATTAAAGAGTGTGCATTTATGGTCGCAGGGGGATGTAGATGCAACCGGCCATCAGACAAATAAAATTTTTAGAACCGGTTTAGGCGCGATTTTAAAGAGTTCCCGGGCGGCAAGTTTAAAGGACAAACTTTTTTGGAATATCCGGACAGATAAATTTGCAAACATAGAAGGCATGCTTGATTCTGTTGCGGAGGGCCAGAAAGAGAAAGTGGTAGTAATTGAAGACAGTGTTGAGAATATTAAAAAAGTAACCAATATGTTGAAAGATAGGGCAACTGTTTTTCCGATTTGGGCTAATTACAGCCGCCGCGGCGCTAGTTTGCGAAAGAATAATCTTGAAGAATTTGAGCGACTAAAGAAGGAATATAACGGAATTGATTCTTTGGCGGAAATTTCTAGCAGAGAGAAAGAATTTGGGGAAGTATTCAAAGATGCCCATTTATTTTTGGATTTTGACGGGGTTTTAGCCAATAATGAAGAGCTTAGGCGGGTTAACGGTGAAGCTTTGCTCAAGGCATTTATTATTGGACTTGGGGCGGGTAACCAAGAAAGGCAAAAATTAGTTGAAGAAATTCGGACAAAATTAAACTTGATCTCGCCTGAAAAAAATTAATAGTAAATAAATTTATGGATAGAAATTTAGCTTTGGAATTTGTGCGGGTAACTGAGGCGGCGGCTATTGCAGCTAGTAAGTGGATAGGCAAGGGTGACGGTAAAAAGGCTGATGGCGCGGCAGTAGATGAAATGCGGTCGCGTTTTAATCAGATAGATTTTAAAGGCGTGGTGGTAATTGGTGAGGGGCAGAAAGACGAGGCGCCGGAACTTTACACCGGGGAGAAGGTGGGACTTGGATGGAAAAACTCCAACCACCCCGGCCTTTCAGGCCACCCCTCCTTGAAAAGGAGGGGAGACTCCGTGTTTGACCTTGCTGTTGACCCGCTTGAATGTACCGACAGCGTGGCTTATGGGCGTTATAATGCGATTGCGGTTATTGCGGCCGGAGCGCGGGGCTCGCTTTTAAGTGCGCCCGATACTTATATGGAAAAGTTGGCGGCCGGGCCAAAGGCTGCTAAAGTAATTAAAATGGGTGCGCCGGTTAAGCTAAACATTGAACGTACGGCCAAGGCTCTTGGTAAAAAAGTTGGGGATGTTACGGTGTGCATAATGGATAGAGAGCGCCATAAAGATTTAATTGGTCAGGTAAGAAAAATAGGCGCCAGAGTGCGGCTAATTACAGACGGCGACGTAGCGGGCGGGATAGCAACGTGTATGCCAGAATCGGGGATAGACCTGCTTATGGGCATTGGCGCTTCCGCAGAGGCAGTTTTGGCCGCCACAGCCATTAAAATTCTGGGTGGGCAAATATTCGCTCGCTTTAACCCAATGAAAGAAGCTCATCATCAATTGTTAAAAAAAGCCGGCCTTAACGACAAAAAAATTTACTCTGTAAACGACCTGGCCAAAGGTCAAACCCTAACCTTTACCGCCACAGGCATTATTGACGGCCCACTGCTTCAAGGGGTGAGGGTTGAGGGTAGCTACATTATAACCCATTCGATAGTAATCCGCGGTCAGAGCGGAACAATAAGATATATAACAACGCATCATAAGGAGAAATAGAATTTTTAATTTTCAATTTGTAATTTTTAAACAATGTACAAATTTTATAATTATGAAGTATGATTTAGAGGAAAGAACGAGAAAATTTTCAAAAGAATTGATTAGGTTTTTGAAAACGATTAAATCAAATTTAATAAACCAATCAATTATTTCTCAATTGGTTAGGTCTGCAACCAGTGTCGGAGCGAATTACTGTGAAGCGAATGCGGCTAGCTCTAAGAAAGATTTTACGAATAAAATATTTATTTGCAGGAAAGAAATTCAAGAAACAAAATATTGGTTTGAATTATTGGCAGAATCTAATCCCGAAAGCAAAGATGAATTAAGAAAATTTTGGAAAGAAGCTCATGAATTGACGTTAATATTTAATAAAATATCAACATCTTTAAGATCAAAATTAGAAAATTGAAGAATTGTTTATAAATTAAAAATTGAAAATTAAAAATTATGAATACATCTGAACTCAACAAAACCGCCAAACAAATGGTCGCGCCCGGGAAGGGGATTTTGGCCGCGGATGAGAGCGAGAAGACTGTGGGAAAAAGATTCGCTTCTATAAATTTAGAAAATAATGAAGCTAACCGCAAGGCTTTCCGGGAAATGCTTTTAACGGCTCCCGGTGAAAATCAGTATGTGAGTGGTGTAATTTTACACGACGAGACCATTCGCCAAAGTTTAGATGATGGAAGAAGTTTTGTATCAATTTTGCAAAATCAAAACATTTTACCGGGCATAAAAGTGGATTTGGGACTGCAAGAAGTTGGTACTGAAAAGCTTACTAAGGGCCTGGAAGGGTTGGACACAAGACTTAAGGAATATACTGCCCTGGGCGCGAAATTTTGCAAATGGAGGGCGGTAATTACCATTGGCCAAGGAACCCCGACTCCTGAAAATATTCGTCAAAATGTTAAAGATTTAGCCCAATATGCGTTGGTTTGCCAGCAAAATGGACTGGTGCCAATTGTGGAGCCGGAAGTTTTGTTGGATGGTAATCACACCATAGAACAAAGCGAAGCGGCATTGGAAAAAACCTTAAAAGCACTAGTTGAGGAACTGACAGCCGCGGGCGTAAGTTTTGAGGGCGCGATTTTAAAAAGTAGTATGGTGTTGCCGGGTAAAGATTCAGGCTCCAAAGCCACACCCGAGCAGGTTGCCGCAGCAACTATGCGTGTCTTTCAAAAGACTTTGCCGGCCAATTTAGCCGGAGTGGTGTTTTTGTCCGGCGGACAGGGTGATGTGGAAGCCACAGAAAATCTTAACGCCATAAATCAGCTGGGCTCACAAGCCTGGGCATTAAGTTTTTCTTACGCCCGGGCGCTTCAGGACGCAGCTACCAAAACTTGGACCGGTAAAAAAGAAAATTTGGCGGCGGCGCAAAAAGTCTTTTTGTTTCGGGTCAAAATGAATAGCTTAGCCAGCCAGGGAAAATATTCAGCGTCTATGGAAGAAGTTGGTATGGCGTCTGCCAGCGCTTCAGCAAGTCAGAATTAAAATAATTGCAGATTTGAGATTGCAGATTTTAGAATTACTGCAGTCCGAATCCTAAATCTAAAATCCTAAATCTAAAATTTTATTATGCCCCAAACCAAAAAAGCCAAGTTTATACCAATTGTGCATTTAGAAAAAGTCCGCAAAGGCCATGTCAAAGCCGTACCGCAGTGGATGATAAAAAAGATTTCCGCTGAGTTTCTTAAAGGTTTTAAATTTTTGACCAAGTACAAAAAAGCCGTAAGCATTATGGGTTCGGCCAGAGTGGGTTTAAAAAATGGGGTTTATGATGAGGCAACTAAGCTAACGCATAAGCTCTCCAAGGCGGGTTTTGCCATAGTTACCGGTGGTGGACCGGGGATTATGGAAGCAGCTAATAAAGGCGCGTTTGAGGCCGGCGGTCAGTCTGTTGGCATTAATATTCGCCTGCCTTTTGAACAGCGAACTAACAAATATGTAAAAGAATCGGAAGATTTTTCTTATTTTTTTACACGTAAGGTTATGCTGGAATACGCCTCTCAAATTTATGTATTTTTTCCCGGGGGTTTTGGTACGCTGGATGAGTTTTTTGAAATGATCACGCTAATCCAAACCGGAAAGGTTCATCCGGTGCCGGTAATTTTGGTCAATAAAGAATTTTGGTCTCCGCTATTAAAATGGATAGAAACTACAATCTACGAAAAAAATAACGCGATTAATAAAAACGATATGGACCTTTACCATTTAGTCGACACAGCAGAAGAGGCGTACGAGGAAATAAAGGTTTTGGCAAAAGAAAAGCATTTGTTTAATTAGGGGGAAAGGAGACAAGCAAACAAGCAAACAAGGAGACAAATAAATAGCTTTAAAGATATATTTGCTTGGCAAAAGGCTCATTTATTAGCCTTGGAAGTTTACAGACTGTCAAAAAAATATCCGAAAGACGAGTTATATGGATTGACCAGCCAAACTCGTAGAGCAGTGGTTTCTGTGGCTTCAAATTTGGTTGAAGGTTTTAAGCGAGCAGACAATAAGGAAGATTCACATTTTTGTAATATAGCTCAGGCTTCTTTAGAGGAAGTTAGATATCAGTTACTTCTGGCGAGAGATCTGGGTTATATTAGTAATCTTGAATGTGAAAAGACGGAGCAATTATCCGAAGAAGTTTCTAAGTTGATTTATTTGTGGATGAAAAGTAAGAAATAAGTAAGCAAGGAGACAGGGAGTCAAGCAATTAAGGATACAAGCTTAAATGCGGAGCGCTTGTTTGCTTGTTTGCTTGTCCCCCTTAACATACTTTCCTATGACAACAAAAATCTTTCTCGACTCAGGCGACCCCGTTGAAACCAAACAAGCTTTAAAGTTGCTTGGGTTTTTGGACGGGCAAACTACTAATCCGTCGTTAATTGCTAAAAATCCGGCCACCAGCGGAAAAAAATTTACTGAAGATGAACTGCTAAAATTTTACCGTGGTATAGTTACAGAAGTCTCGTCGCTCATTCCAAAAGGCAGTGTTTCAATAGAAGTTTATGCGGACAAAAATATGTTGGCAAATGAAATGCTGGCGCAGGGTAGGGAGTTTAATACTTGGATTCCGAACGCCCATATTAAATATCCGACTACGACCGAAGGTTTAAAGGCAGCTGAAATAAGCGTGAAAGAGGGAATGAGGGTAAATATGACGCTAGTTTTTAGTCAGGAGCAGGCTGCTGCAGTTTATGCCGCAACAAAAGGAGCATTGCGCGGACAAGTTTATTTGTCGCCATTCGTGGGTAGGCTGGATGACCGTGGGGAGAATGGCATGGATTTTGTTTCTAACGTCGTAAAAATGTATGAACAAGGCGACGGACATGTGGAAATTTTGTCAGCTTCAATTAGGTCAAGCGAACATATGAGAAAGGCGATTGAACAGGGTAGTGATATTATTACGGCACCGCTAAAAGTTTTAAAAGAGTGGGTAGAGGCGGGATCTTCCTCCTCCCCTCGCCAGGGGAGGATGCCCATAGGACAGGAGAGTTTGCTGCCAATTCTTTATCAGGATATCAGCTTAAACAAGCCCTGGCAGGAATATAATTTACAGCATAATTTAACTAATGCCGGTTTGGAAAAATTTACAAGTGACTGGAATTCCTTATTATAACATAAAATCCACTTGGAAGAGGGGACACCTCTTCCAAGTGGGACTAATCTATTAATAAAGCTTGAATTTGTTTTTGTTTTTCTATTAGAGGACCGCTTTCTTCTACAAATTTTTTATAATCGTTAACCGTCTTAAATTTATCCATAATAACTCGCTTATCACAAAGGCCATCGTTTCTTTTTTCAATGTAATCCGAATAACTACTAAAGGCATATTCATCCGGAGTTTTTACAATCCCGGCCACAGTTGGGTTTTGATGAATATAGGCCGAAAGCCAAGTTAAATAAGATTCATTTTCTACCGGTATGGCTTTGAATGCTCCTTGAAATAAATGGCCCACATGGTCGTATTTTTTTTGAAAGTAGACTGCGTAGCCGGTGCATAGTTTTTGGATCAGTTTGCTAATTTTAATTTCGTTGTTTTGTCTTATTAATAAATGAAAATGGTTAGGCATAAGACAATAGCAGATTAAAGAAAATGCATCTGTAGGCAATTGCTTTCTTTTGTATTTTATATCAAGAGAGCTTGGGCTAACTTCCAATTCATTTTCTGGGAATAAATTTTCTCTTAATCGATGAATAAAAATTCCATAATCTTGGGGATCAAAAAAAATATCATTTTTACCATTACCTCGATTAAAGACATGATAATAATTTCCCGCAGTAAAAGTTTTGTAATCACGATAACGCATAATCATATTATACCATAAAATTAACTTGGAAGAGGGGACACCTCTTCCAGTTGTGCAAGTTGGTTGGAAATGGTACACTTTATCAAGTATTTCGGGCTGTAGTATACCGGTAGTACGTCTGCTTTGGGAGCAGATAGACTGGGTTCGATTCCCAGCAGCCCGACCATGAGCCGCTCTCAGTCTAAGGCGAATTCGGGTTGAAAGCACGACGATTCAACCAAAATCTTTTTGACAAATCAACAGCCTTATATTATAATACACAAACTTAATCAGAATTTACTTCAACTTATCCCCAAAATGGTTGTTTTTAAGAACATTTAAGCCTAAATAGTCAGGAAAAGCGCATAAGTAAATTTTGCCTTAAATAAGGCAGAAATTATGAACTTTTCCTGGCTTTTTGCGTGTGTTTGGGAGTAAAGGTTAGAATTGGGCGAAAGCTGTAACACTTGGAGAAAATAAGCGTCTGGGTATACATAGGGCATAATCAGAAATCAGGAAGCAAATAAAACCGCAAAATACAGCCCAAATCATTTGTTTTATTGAACCTTATGGCTTTAGGCGAGCTATAAGGGCTATTAATAGCCTTGGTCGATCTTATGGCGTTTACACTTATGCACCAAATTTTGGCGCATAGGAAAGGTTTAACGCTTAAGGATTCAATAAACATTATCTTGCCAAACAGTTTTAGCGATCTCTAGAGCGCTAAATCCTAAGTAAGCGGGGTAGTGCAATTAATTAAAATATTTTAGGCTACTTTATTGATTGTCTCAATTGAATAATCAATTTTGCCTAAAATGGAGTATTATATAAAATGCAAAATTCTGTCGCAAAGAAAATCTTTGCAGTAGGATCCGCGGTTGCTATGACATTGTCATTGGTAGTCCCGTTTGCGGCTCAAGCCGCGGCGCACGCTACCGGTACCAATGTCTCCAGCTCTGACGGCACTGTGTGGATGGTTACATCTACCGGTACCCGCCGCGCCTACACTTCCGCCGGCGCCTTCCTCTCCTATGGATTTAACTCCTGGAGCCAGGTTGTTCCCGCCAGCGCCGAAGATCTAGCCTTACCGGTTGATTCTGCCGGATTCATCCCCCCGCAAGACGGCACCATCTTTTGCGCCACTGCCACTAAAGGCTCTGACGTCAAAGGTGAATGTGCTTTAATTTCCGGCGGTATGAAGCGCTCATTCACATCAGCCTCGGTCTTTACCGGCCTTGGTTTTAGCTTCGCCCGCGCCGTAAACGGAGATTCCTCCTTTATGAGCAAAGGCGCCAATGTTGACAACAGCACCATGGCTCATTTGCCTGGCGTACTTGTTAACAACAACGGCACCGTCCAGTTAGTCGGCTCAAACGGCTTGCTAGGCGTACCGGATTTAGCCACCTTCAATTCCTGGGGCTATTCCTTTGCCAACGTTGTCCCGGCTAACGCCGCCGACAAAGCCATGACCCAAACCGGCGTTATGGTTGCCCGTTTGGCCGGACAATTGTCCCCAAGCTGGACACCAGCCCAACCATGCACCAGCAACTGCACTCCTCCTCCTGCTAACGGTGGTGGTTTGAGTGTTTCTTTGAGCTCTGCTACTCCTGCCGCTTCTAACGTAGCTGCCGGAGCTGCCTTTATTCCTTTTACTGCCATCAACTTTACCGCAGCCGGCAACCCGGTTGTAGTAACCGGCGTAAAAGTTAAAAGAGGCGGACTTGGCGCCGACAGCAACCTGAACAATATGTATTTGTTCAACGGTGCTCAAATGTTAGCTCAGTCTTCTTCTGTTCAAAATGGCGTAGTCACTTATTCCAACAGCGCAGGTTTGTTCACGGTTCCCGCGAACAGCACCTTAACTATTTGGGTTAAGGGTGACTTGTCTTCCGGCACATCCAGCGGTTTAACCTATACATTTAGTGTTAACGCCGCTTCGGACATTACCTCCAATGCTTCCAGCGTTAGCGGTTCTTTCCCAATTACCGGTAATATGGTTACCAGCGCAACTGTTGTCTCGCCTTCTTTGGCGAGTTTGACCGTTGCCGGTATTTCCACAGGTGGCACGGTTAACGCCGGCACCAACAGCTTCTTGGCCGCCCAATATTCTTTACAGTCTGCCAACAGCTCTGTAAAAGTAAACGGTATTACATTAACTTTTGTCGGCTCCGCGGCGCTTTCCAGCATTGCGAACGTCAAGTTAATGGCCAACGGCACACAGGTCGGTTCTACTATGACCAGCCTCTCCAGCACAGTTGTATTCTTTGATTTGTCTTCGGCTCCTTTAATGGTGCCAACAGGCAACACTGTCAACTTGCAGGTAATTGCCGATATTACCGGTAGCGCCAACAGAACAGGCAACCTGTTCTCCATTCAGCGCAACTATGATATCCAAAGCTATGACACTACCTACAACGTAGGTATTTTGTCCTCCAGCACTTTCCCTGTAAATGGCACCAGCTTCTCGATTAATGCCGGTACCTTAACGGTTAACCGCGATGTCACCAGCCGCACCACTCAAATTGCTCCTGGTCAGACAAACCTCACTTTGGCTACATTTTCATTCCAGGCCAACGGTGAAGACGTAAAAATCTTGAACTTGCCGTTTAAAATTGCCGGCAACGGTTCCGGTAAATTGGATATCAACAATATCAAATTGGTTGATAACGCGGGTTTTGGTCTAGGCACATCTGATACCACCGAAAAGAATGTGGTAGCTACTCCCTACACCAACAGCTCTGGCGCGGTTAATGCTCCAGGTTTCCAACAGACCTCTAACTTTAATTATGTCATTCCTGCCAATACCACTCGCTTAATTAGCATTGTGGCCGACATAATTTCTAGCACTACTTCTACAACTGCTACCGCTTCTTTGACCGGTGGTTCTTCCAACGCTCAAGGCGTAGTTTCAGTTGCCAGTATTACTACTCCTGCAGTTTCCGGTAACACTTTGACTGTTAGCACTACTTTGCTTACAGCCACTTTGAGTTCCGGTATGGCCAACCCAAGCTTGGTTGTTCCTAACTCCCAGTCGACCAAAGTCGGTTCCTTTGCGATAAACGCAGGTGGAGCTGATTCTGTAGATATTACCACTGTGCAGGTTACTACCGGCGCGACTTCTGTTGCAGCCAACTTTAACCAATTGGCAGTTATGGTAGGTACTACTCAAGTTGGGCAAACTCAAACCACTTTGAGCAACAGCACTGCCTATAGCTTTAGCCCTGCTACGGCCATTTCTATTCCGGCCGGCGGTAGCGTGACCATAGATGTCTACGCTGGCGTTCAAAGCGGAGCTGAAACTTCGGTGAACCAAAATGTTGTGTCGTTGACAGGTCTTACTTCTCAACTACACACCAGCGGTTCCACTATTACCTTCCCGGGTCTCGTTACCGGACAGACCGTTAAGGTTACCGGCAACGGCGCTGTAACCATTACTCAAAGCCCGAACACTCCGGTGTCCAGGCAATTGGCAATGAACCAGGCTGGCCAAATCTTGGGCGTTATCAAGATTGGTGAAACTACAGGCAACGAAGCTGCCACTTTGACAGATATTACCATCACCGCCACCGGCGTTGCTGGTACTACCCTAAACGGTACTGCGTCAGCCTCTTTGAACTCCTTGCTTAACTTCACAATCTCCGCTGCCGACAATGCGGGTACAGCTATTGGTTCGCCTGTTACCAGGTCTTCTTGGACTTCAGGCACCGACGGTACCGGCACCGTGGTTTACACCGTTACCTTCAACAACGTAAGCTTAGCTATCCCGGCGGGACCTGGTAAGTATATGAACTTGACGGTTAAAGCTGACTTAAACAGCTTTACCAACGGCGCGGCTTCCAACTCAATGTGGACTGTCGGTTTGGCCTCGGCTTCTGCCGCGACCATCCGCGGAACCTCTTCCACCGCAACCATTACTCCGACTTTAACCGCCAACGCTACTTCTAATACCACAACGGTTCTTAGAACTACTATTGGCGTAGCCTCGGTTGGCTCAATTGCCAGCCCGGTTAGCGTAAGCGTTAGCCCAACCGGTGTTCCGAGCGCGACGGAAAATATGGCCATCTTTGCGGTTACTGCTTCTAACAGCGGTGACGCAATTGTGCAAAGCATTACTTTGCAACAAGGTGGTACAGCCCCAACAGGTGTTGCTGTAAACTACACAGTGTTTGACGCCGCTCAAGGCCTCTCCAGCGCTGTGAGTGTAGCTACTGCCATTACTGGTTCTACCGCAACTGCGGTTACCCTAAACCTAAACTCCGCTGCCACTGCTGGCGGTGTGACTATTGGCGCAGGTCAAACCAAGTACTTGGTAGTCCAGGCAAACACAACCAACTTTAACACCAACAGTGGCAACAGCTCCAAGTCTTACAGCTTGCAAGCTACCACTTGGCGCTTTAGCGACGGTACAACCGGCGTAGGCCCTTCTAGCGATGCTAGCTCGGTCACCGCAGTTACCACCGGCGCTTCCCGCACATACTAATTTTAAAGTTTTAGTATAAATTACAGCTTTTAATTAAGCTTTAATTAGCGAACAAATTACCCCGTCCTTTCTTTATTGAAAGGGCGGGGGTTTGTTTTTAGGCAGGGAAATTTGGTATAATCAAGTAGCCGTCGTTTGTGATAGTTTGCTTCAGGCAACAAAGAGCGTGATTTCTATATGAGCCAAACATTAGCCAATTTAAAGCTAAATAAAGCGGTGACCAATCTTTTTTTTGGTTTGGTTTTTTTAAGCTTGGTAGTGCCTTTGGTATTTACCAAACATTTGTTGTATCCGTTTATTTCGACTAAATCTTTGTTGTTAACGGGCGTTATTTTGATAGCTTTGCCCTGTTACGTTTATTTATTGGCACAAAACAAGAGCATTCGGCCAAATTCAAAAAATCCTATTAGCCTTTTGCTTCTGGTATTTATAACACTCAATTTTATTGCCGCGGTATTTGGTGTGAATTTTGGCCGTAGCTTTTGGGGCAACTACGAACGAATGAGCGGGGTGTATTATTCCTTAAATTTACTACTCCTGTATTTTTATCTGTTTTCAATTTTTCAAATTAGGGAGAACTTAGGCAAAAAGTTTTTGGACGGGGTAATTCTGGTTGCCGGCTTAACATCAGCCTACGCGGTTTTGGAGCAAAGTGGGATTTTATTTTTTCAGGACGCCTCCTACCCTTCCCGTATTTCCAGCACCTTTGGTAACCCTATATTTTTTGCCAGCTTTTTAATTATCCCAATATTTTTAAGCGCCTTTTTCGCTGTTGAAGAAAGCGTTAAATGGAAAAAGATTTTTTATTGGGCTTGTTCGGTTTTGGGCATATGGGCAATATTTTTAAGCAAAACCAGAGGCGCGGAATTTGGCTTAGGCTTAACTTTTGTAGTTTTTGGTTTGATTTTTTTGCTTAATTCTAAAAACAAGCGCTTGCTAAAAGCAGGGTGGGGGATTTTTGCCGGGTTGGTGTTAGGGGCTGTTTTGCTGTTTAGTTTTCGTAGTCATTTTGATTCCTCTTCAGTCATTGGCCGAGCTTTAACTTTTAGCGATGGCAATACCAAAGCGCGTCTAATTCAGTGGCAAAGCGGGCTAAAGGGATTTAAAGATCATCCAATTTTAGGAGTTGGGCCGGAGAATTATTACGTTATTGCCAATAAATATTTTAATCCGGAAATTTATAAATACGATTCCACTTGGTTTGACAAGCCCCACAATTTTTTACTGGAAGTTTTGCTAACAACGGGTTTGCTTGGGTTTATGGCTTATATTGGTTTAGTTAGTTTTGTATTTGTCTCGTTTAGAAAAGCGCAGAAGAGTGGTTTAATTTCATTTACTCAGTTTTGCCTGCTTTCGTCCGCTATGTTTGCTTACCAGGCGCAAAATTTATTTGTCTTTGATACTACCTCAGCAGCCTGGGCATTTTTTATTTTTTTGGCATTTGCCGGATATTTATGGCAGGCGAGTTTGCCGGAAATTAGTAGTGCCAGCCAAAATCAATCTAAAGTAAACTCTTTGCCGATTTTGCCTCAAGCCCTGCTGGTTGTTGTTGGTGTGTTGAGTTTTTACGTTTGGTATGTTACCAATTGGGGAACAATTAAAGTTTTATATAATTTAAATATTGCCTATGCCTTAGGTATAAAAAATCCCAAAATTACCGCGGAGTATTATGAGCGCGCAGCCGGTCAGCCGTTTGTTTATGATAGGGGAGACATTGGCGTAAAGTATGGCGAGTTTGCGGTGCAGACGGCACAAGATTTAGGCGCGAGCTTGGAGCCTGGTTTTATTAATCAAACTTTAGATAACGCGGCCAAAGTGCTGGAAAAAACCGTGGCCGGGGTAAATAATAACCCCATTTATTGGTATCATTTGGCCAACGATTACAACACAAAAAGTATTTTTAATAAAAGCGCGGTTTTGCCACGGGCTGTGGAGGCGGTAAATAAAGCCATTGCTTTGGTCCCGACCAGGGTTGAGCCTAAGTTTTTTTTGGTGCAAATTAAAGGTTTGCAAAATGATATTCCCAGCGTGGTAAAAATTTCTGAAGAAATAGCGGCCGCTGTACCTTGGAACGCGGAAACCAAATGGCGCCTGGCTTTGGCCTATAAAGACGCTAAGCGGCTTGATGACGCTATAGTTCAAGCCAAGCTTGCTTTAGCCGGTGGGTATAAATTTAAGCTGGTAAAGGAATTTCGTTGGCTAATAAATTATTACGCGGACAAAGAAGACTACCCCCAGGTCGCTTTACTCTACGAACAGGCTATAGTGCTTTCGCCTAATGATTTCCAGCTCTATGCCAGCTTAGCCACGGTTTATGCTAAACTAGGGGAGAAGGACAAAGCCATTTTGGCGGCGCAAAAAGTGGTTGAATTGAACCCGGCTTCTAAAGCTAATGTTGATGCTTTTATAAAATCTTTGCAATAATAAATTTTAAATAATCTATGCAAAAAGTTTTCAGGAATATTTTTTTTGTTTTAGTCGCGTTGTCGGTAACGGCTGCGTTTTGGGTGTCCAAGGAATTTTTATTTCCTTTTGTCACCACCAAAGCCTTCTTTTTTCGTATTTGTATTGAACTGGCACTACCGTTTTACGTTTATTTTTTGGTGTCGGACAAAAAACTTAGGCCAAATTTAAGAAATCCGCTGTCTTTGGCTGTGCTGGCCTTTCTGGCGGTTAATGTTGCCTCGGCTTTTTTTGGGGCGAGCGTGGTGCGCAGCTTTTGGGGGAACTTTGAACGTATGGGCGGCGTGTTTTATTTGGGTCATTTGGCGGCTTTATATTTTTACGTTTTGGCTATGGGTCAAATGCCCGGCGACTACATACGCAAGTTTTTAAAGGTAATGCTTTTGGTCGCGGCGGTAATTACTTTAAACGGTATTTTTGGCTGGCTGAATTTACCGACCCTGGTGGCCGATCCATCTTTGCCTGCTAGAGTCTCAAGCACTTTGGGTAACCCAATTTATTTAGGTAGTTATTTAATTATCCCATTATTTTTGGCATTATTTTTTACCTTTCAGGCCAAAAATAAATTAGACAAAGCCGTATATTATTTTTTAGCTTTAGCTTTTGCCTGGGGAATTTTTTTAAGCAACACGCGCGGAGCCTTAGTTGGGCTGATTGCCGGAGCCTTTATTTGCGCGATTGTTTATTTGGCATTAAATCCGAATAAGAAAATTAAACAATATGGTTTTATAATTTTTGGCATTTTGGCGACCTTGGTGTTTATGATGTTTATTTATAGCAGTAAGCTGCCTAAGAGCGTAGAAAGAATTTTTACGCTCAAAGACAGCAACACTTTGGCGCGTTTAATTCAGTGGAAAATCGCTCTGTCAGGCTACAAAGACCGGCCGCTACTTGGCACAGGGCCGGAAAATTATTACGTAATTGCCAACCAATACTACCGCCCCGAACTGGCGCAGTACGACCGCAGTTGGTTTGACAAGCCCCATAATTACATTTTGGAAATTTTGGTAACTAACGGCATTTTAGGATTAATCTCCTATTTGGCAATTTTAGGCTTTATAATAACGGCGCTGTATAAAGGCTACAAAGCAGAGTTTTATGGTTTGGAGGAATTTTGTTTGTTGCTCGGGGCACTGTTTTCATATCAGGTTCAAAATTTGACCGTGTTTGATACCGTGCCGGCCAGCTTAATGTTTTATGGTTTTATGGGTTTTGCCGGTTACGTTTGGACAATTTCCCAAACTTCGTTAGTTGAGGTTAAAGCAAAAGAAGCTTTGCCGGTTTTTAACATTCGGCCGCTGGCATTTTCGGCATTGGGTGTAACTTTTTTATTAATGGCTTATACAATTTACGCCACGGAAATTATTCCAATGCAAATTGCCAAAAATGTTAACTACGGCTTTGCTTACGCCTCGGTGGACCCGGCCAAAGCTTTTGAATACTTTCAAGTTGCCACATCTTTACCGTTTAATTTTGACAAAACCGAAACCGCCAGCAAGTTTGACGAGTTCGCGGCCAATTACGCCCGCAGTGCCGGGCAAAAGGACCAGACCAGGGCGCTTGCAATTCTAGACTCGGCCAGTGCGTTTACCCAAGAGGCTTTGGCTACCCAGCCCGATTATCCCATTTTGTGGCAGCGAATGTCAGGCCTATATTTATTTCGGTCGGTTCAAATAGGCGGGAAAGTGGTTGTTGACCCCAGAGCCGAAGAAGCGGCTCAAAAGGCTATTAGTTTAGCCCCCAAAAGGGAAGAGGGGTATTTGGCCTTAGCTCAAATTCGCGCGCTTCAGGGCGACAACAAGACAGCTAAAGATTTGTTAGCTCAAGCTATGGAAAATTTTCCGGCCGATGCCGGCGTTAAAGTTCAGTTAGCCAATATGTACCGGCTTGAGGGTCAAACCGAAAAAGCCGTGGCACTAATGGAGCAGGCAGTTAAGCAGGGTTATGGTTTTAGCAGTTTTGGGGAAATTGAATGGCTTTCCAATTATTACGTTGGGCTTAAAGAGTACGATAGAGCTATGGATTTGCTTGTGTTAGGACAAAAACTGGAGCCTAACAACTTGCTGGTATTTATAGATTTAGCCAAGCTCTACGCCGTTTCGGGCAAAAATGATTTGGCCAAAAATTTAGCGGAAAATATTATGAAGTTCGACGCCTCCCGCGCAAAAGAAATGCAAGCGCTAATAAATTCCTTGCCAAAATCGGGACAAGTTGCCGGAACTGCCAGCGGGACGCCGGCAGGGAAATAGGCTTATTGTGTAGTTGCTTGCAGTATTGTAGTCCGCCCGATTTTATGGGCTGTTAAGCAATTGGGGTCATATGGAATTTTGCCAATGTCGGCAGGGTAAATAATAGCGTTCGACTTTATGGAGAACCTATTATTTACTTTCGCTTAAGCGAAAAATATCTTCTCCATAAAGTCGAAGAATATTTTCCGCCGCCGCTCAACAATGGTCAAATTCCATATGGCTCACAATTAGGACAGCCGATGAATCCCTGCACTATCAAGATCGTGCGTGAATGAATCGGCTAACTACGCCACTAATATCCATCATATGACAAAAAAAGACACATCTTGGGGCAAAGTCGCCAACTGGTACAACAAGCATTTGGAAGAAGGGGATGATACTTACCAGGAAAAATTAATTAAGCCTAACTTGCTTAGAATTTTGGCTCCGCGTGTGGGTGAAAATATTTTAGATGTGGGCTGTGGGCAGGGTTATTTTTCGCGTGTGTTGGCGGCTGCTGGCGCGAAAATTGTGGGTGTTGATGTTGCAGGGGAGTTAATTAGGCTTGCCAAGGAGCAGGCAGGTAAAAACGAGGTTTATTTAGTTTTGTCCGCAGAAAAACTTGCAACGCTTGCCGACAGCCGTTTTGATGCCGCCATTTGCGTTTTGGCTTTGCAAAATATAAAAAATTTACAGGCCGCGATTTTGGAAATGTCGCGTGTACTTAAAACAGGCGGCCGCGCGGTATTGGTGCTAAACCATCCTGCGTTCCGCGTGCCGGGAGCGTCGGCATGGGCTTATGACGAAAAAGCGAATATCCAATATCGTAATATCAACAAATATCTTTCCGAGGTTTCTATGGAAGTTGATATGACCCAAGGCATAGTGGACCCTAAAAAGAAAAAATTTACCCTGTCTTTTCACCACCCTCTACAAGTCTACTTTAAAGCCTTTTTTAAAGCCGGACTTGTTGTAACCCGCCTGGAAGAATGGACTTCCCACAAAACTTCCGACACCGGCCCACGCAAACCCGCAGAAGACAAAGCCCGCAAAGAAATCCCGCTATTTATGTGCTTGGAGTTGAGGAAAATATAATGGTAACAGTTCGCAACCTTGAGTAGATTGGAGTTTTGTTGATGTTCCCCGATGTAGCGCAGGCCATCGGCCTGCCAAATACTGGCAAATATGATAATACGTTCAGTCCTCTAAGCTCTTACACTTAACATTACTAATAAAATTTTGTCTTATTTGACAAGGTTTTTAAAATCGTTATTATATTTAAAAGGGTAAAATTAATTTTAAACGAAACAAAATGACAAAAATACAAAAAATTTGGCTAGGAATATTTTTAGCCATGTTTATTATGCCGGAGGTATTGTGGAGCCCTATAGTGAAGTTTTGGATTAGTTGGTACCAACCAACAGTGCAGGGTCATTATCAGGTTTGGAGACAAAACTTTTTGGATAATTATGGAAATTCTGGACTATGGAGCCATATTCTATTAGTTCAATTTTTCGGGCTTTTTTTAACCACTATATATTTATTAGTTGTTAGGAAAACTTTTAAAAATAAAATTTTATTTTGGACAGCTTTCTGCCTGTTTTCATTTGCTGCTGTATTTGTATTTTATATTCATGGATTTTCAACTATTAATTTTGGTTCATTGCCGTAAAGCGAAACAAAATTAAAATCAAATAATACCTCAAGGAAGTTATGAAAATATTAAAACAGAATCATTATTATATTTTATTTGCTTCCTTGACTTTATTTGTTCTATTTCCACCCAAAGTCTCGGCAAGCAGTGTTTATTTTGCCCAGAATAACTCTACCGGCAATGTGTTTTATGAATATATTTATTTAGCGCATAACGGACATAGCTACCAAGGCGATGACAGCTCCGGTCATTCATTTGGATCCGATTTTGCAGATTATATAGCCAACTTTGCTAATGGGTCTGACTACCCTATTGCCACAACCTCCGTGACTTCCTATGTCACGGATATTATTTTGCAAATTAAAGATACTAACCTCACAGAGAACGCTGATTATGCCATTCAGTTTGACTGTATTGGATTTGACGGTTCCTATCTCGGTGCTTTCCATTCCGCATATGTAAATTCCTCAGCTTTTTCTGATGATTTTGTTTCAGTAGATTTCCCTTTTTCCGGCATAAACTGCGATTTAAGCAAATATCAAATACATCAAATTGTTGAGTATAGGGGCGGTCAGTCGGTTGTGCAAACTGCTATTCGAGTCCGAGCCCAAAATACTAATTCGTTAAATGGGTACGGCCTGTCCAATGATAATGGTACTATTATTGATGATTACGAACCACAGATGGTTATTAAAAGCGGACCGCTGGTGGCAAAAACTCCGGTGTTGATTGTGCCAGGGACTTTGGGAACAGAAATAGATAAAGGTGCCGATATTCTTTGGCCAAATATAGATAAGATGTTCTCGGTGAGTCCGATTCACTCCGATGATTTTATGGATCCGTTGGCTTTTAACCAAGATGGCAGTCCTTTGAATGCAAGTTTGAGCTTAGGGCAGGTACTAACAGTCTCAGTTCAAGCTTTTAATTATTCTCAAAAACTTCTTGAAGATTTTATTTCCCAGGGATATGCTACCGATACCAACTTGTCCCTTTTTCCCTACGACTGGCGCGATGACATTGCTAAAAACGCAAATACTGTTTTAAGTCAAAAAATAGATCAACTGATAGCTTCTTCCGGCTCATCCAAAATTGATATTATTGCGCATAGCCAGGGCGGGTTGCTCATAAAAAAATTATTACTTGACCATCCCGAATACCAGACGAAAATTAATAAGTTAGTTTTTGTAGGTACGCCCAATTTAGGCTCGCCGAAATCTTTAAAGGTATTGATCTATGGCGATGATTTTGGTATTAAAAAATATGGTTTAGGGCTCGACCCGCTTGAAATAAAAAAAATTTCCCAAAACATGCCTTCGGTTTATCAAATGCTGCCCAGTCGGGAATATTTTAACCATTCCTCAGGTTATTTGGGGCAATATACTTTTAACTTGGATTCTAAATCTGGCAAGATTCTCCCTACTTTTGACGAAACAAAAAATATCCTCAAAACACCTTTTTATAATTTAAACAGCAGTTTGGTTGACAGCGCCGACACTTTTCATTCATCAGCCTTTGATAACTTTGACTTTAGCAATACCGGCATTAAGACTTTTAACATTATGGGTTGTAAATCTGCCACCATTGGTAAAATGTTTATTAATGGAACTGGCGGAAAAGATGATATTACTTACGAGCCGGGGGATGGCACGGTGCCTTTAATTTCGGCCAGTAATATTAACGGAGCGCAGAATTTTTATGTTACTAAAACTGGGGACATCCATGGAACTATGTTAACAACGGATGGAGTGCGTCAAAAAATAGTAAATATTATTGCCGATACCAACATTCCAACCTCCGGCCTTATTACCTCAAATCCCGCGCTTTGCGTGTTTAAAGGGAAGAAAGTAGAAGTCCATAGCCCCGTGGATTTGAATATTTACGATGAGAATAACAACCACGTTGGTCCCAACCCAGACGGCAGTTTTGACTATCAAATAGAAGGCGTGCAGTATGATGAAATTGGTCATAATAAATATGCTTTTCTGCCTGATGACGGACATATTTATACGCTTAAGTTAAACGCCACCGGCATGGGAAGTTTTAATTTTTATTCTTCAAGTGTAAACGGCAGTCAAACAGATAATATTGCTTATTATAGTGATGTACTTATTGCTTCTTCTTCCACAGCCCAAGTAATCCTAAATTCTGATAACAATCAAACAATTGATTTTACCAGCGACAGCAGAACAATTGCTCCTTCCTCAATTTTAGACGCCAATCAGTCCCTTGACCCCATCTCTCCCATTTCAACCTCCACCATAACCGGTAGTTTAACTAGTCCTGGGGTTTACACTGGCAGTGTTAGTATCAGCTTGTTAGCAACTGATCCTGTTATTGTTGGCAAGGAGAACCAGACATCGGCAGTGCTTAAAACCCAATATGGTCTTGATGGGGGAGGCTATCAAACTTACAGCACCACATCGCCGGTTAGCGTATCATCCGAAGGCCAACATAGCATAACCTTCTTCTCCACTGACCGTGCAGGTAACAATGAGCCGGAGCAGACGGTTAGTTTTGCCATCATAAAGCAGGTTGTTTCATCAGGCGACGGGGGCGGGGGAGGAGGGCCATCACAATTTAATACACCTTTTTACTTCATTACAACACCCACAACCGCAGGCCGGGTTTTGGGCACCAGCACAACGGCTTCCATAGTTAATCCCCTAATTAGCCAGTTGCCGCCACAGCCCCAGCTCCGCCATAAGGAAGGTAGCTTAATTGTGGACGCTAGAGGTACAGTTTACCTGGTTCAAAAGCAGTTGCTTCGTCCATTTACTTCAGCCAAACGTTTTTTGTTTTTAAAATTCAAGTTCAAAAATGTCAGCCCTATGTTAGAAGGTGACAGTGGTTATTTTTTGGGGATGCCGATGTGAAAGCTATTTTTTTATAATTTTTTCGTAAACTTTTTTTGTTTCTTCAAACATTTTTTCCGCGGTAAAGAGCTTGGCTCTTTCGGAGGATTTTTTGGAGAGTAATTGCACTCTATTACTATCTAGTAATAGAGTGCTAAGCGCGGCGCTTAAGGCTTTGGGGTTTTCGGGGTCTACTAAAATGCCGGCATTGCCTAAGGCTTCCGCGTTTCCGCCAACGTTAGTGGCAATTATTGGCAAACCTGTCTGCATGGCCTCCAGAAGGGCATACGGAAAGCCTTCTTTGCGGGATGGCAAAACAAAAATGTCCAGCGCTTTTAAATACCTGGCTGCTTGGTCAACTTTTCCTAGCATGACTACGATGTGTTTCAATCTTAAATCTTTAATCTTTAATCTTAAATCTTCTGACTCCGGCCCATCGCCGAACAGTATAACCTGAATTTTGCCTTTTATATCATCGCTCATCATCGCAATTGCTTCTATTAGTACATCCACACCTTTAGTTTTGTAAAAATTGGCAACGCATCCGATCAGGATTTTATTGGTTGCCAAACCGAGTGTTTGCCGCGCTTCATCCCGTTCAAAAAAATCTATCGGTTCAAGGCCATTATGGATTACAGAGATTTTATCTACGCTAATTAAGTGATTATCCAGCGCGGACTGTTTGTCGGCATTGGATACACAAATAATAAAATCGCGGTAAGCAGAAGCGGTTTTTTCCAGAGCAATGTAAAAAGATTTTAGGGCGTAAGAAAGTGGCTCGTTAAAAATAAAGCCGTGCGCGGTAAACACCACCTTAGTTTTTAGCCCAATCGCAGCAAAACTGCCCAAGACCCCGGCCTTGGAAGAATTTAAGTGGACAACATCAGGTTTGTAGTTTTTAATCAGCTCACGGATTTCCCATGCGCCTAAAAAATCGTGCCAGGGGTTAATGGCGCGCTTTAAATGTTCCAGCGGAAAAGTTTCCACGCCGAATTTGGTTGCCTCACGGAAAAGCCTGTTTTCGTTGCTTCCCGCGGCAATGGCGCCGCCAAAATGCCTAGCCATTTCCAGAGTGTAATTTTGTGCCCCGCCGCCATCGGCTTGGGTAATAATGTAGAGAAGTTTCATAATTTCAGATTTTAGATTGATGATTTTAGATTGACTACATCTTATATTTTATTCTACCTTAAAATTCATTGATTTAAAAGGGTTTTTATGGTAAAGTGTTAAGGATTAAAGATTAAGGATTAAAAATGTCAAGCAAAAAGATTGCGCTCATTACCGGTATTACGGGCCAAGATGGCTCATATTTGGCGGAATTTTTATTGGCCAAAGGTTACGAGGTTCACGGAATTATCCGTCGTGCTAGCGTATTTAATACCGAACGCATTGAACAAATTTATCAGGATCCTAACCTGCCGCACAGACAGTTATTTTTGCATTACGGCGATTTAGCCGACGCTTCAAATTTAAACCAGTTGCTTAAAAAAATTCAGCCTACAGAAATTTATAATTTGGGTGCGCAAAGTCACGTAAAAGTGAGTTTTGAAATTCCGGAATATACCGCCAATATTGACGCTTTGGGAACTTTAAGGTTGCTAGATGCCATCAGGGAAAATAAAATTGCCACCAAGTTTTACCAGGCGGGTTCCAGCGAAATGTTTGGCGATGTTCTACAAACACCCCAGTCGGAAAAGACGCCTTTTAATCCGGCCAGTCCTTACGGCGCGGCAAAAGTTTTTTCCCATCATATTTGCAAAAATTATCGCGAGGCTTACGGAATGTTTATTTGCAACGGCATTTTATTTAATCACGAATGCTTAACAGCCCAAACCCCTTTGGTAATTAGAAAGAATGGGCTTTTAGATATTGCCGCAATAGAAGAAATAGTTCCTCATAGAGAAAATCCAAAACACGGAATTAAATACACAACAGTTGCCGATAAAGAGTTAGAAGTTTGGGATGGGGGTAAGTGGACAGCAATAAAAATACTAACAGCAACTTGGAATGAGTCCGGTTCTAAAAATGACAAAAAGCTCAAAAGAGTGATTAGTAGGGGGGCTTACTATGAGGCCACAAGCGATCATATTTCATTTTTGGAAGGAGGGCGGGAAATCAAGACTGTCGATTTGTTCAAGGGAAACTGTTTGGAGCTAAAAAAGTTACCTGCTTTAACTAATATTATGTCTCTTACCTTAGAAGAAGCGGAATTTTTGGGTATGATGGCAGGCGATGGGTATATCAGTCAAGAAGGCAAAGGTAGATTTATAAATAATAATAAGTCATTACGAGAACGGATTGTTAAATTGTGGCAACAGATTGCGGGAGGCTTTAGCAGGGAAGGTGAACATCCAAGCGGGTTCGTAAAGGGCAAAAACGTAAAATCAATAGAGTTGGCGGGCAATCCTCGTTATTTGCGTTATATATGGAGCGAACTTTACAATGAGAAATTGTTTAAAAAAGTTCCTGGCAGAGTTTTAAATAGTAATATTCAGGTTATGAGAGCCTTTTTAAGGGGCTACAACCTATGCGACGGTCTTAAAGCCGGCAAGCAAAGAACAGAGTTTAAGTCTTTTACAACCAATTCTGCGGTGTTGGCGTCTGGTTTGTGGTGGCTGCTAGATCAAGCAATGGGTTTAAGAATTACTCTGCACCCAGAATTTAGAAAGGATAAATTGTATTTTCATTTGAATATAAATACTGACAAGGTTACTTTAAAAGGCAAGCATCTCAAGAAGAAAATAAATGAAATTAAAGATGTAAAAGATTTTAAGTATACGGGATGGTTGTTTGACCTTGAAACAGAAAGTGGGACTTTTTCGGCGGGGGTAGGGTTATCATGGGTGCATAATTCCCCAAGGCGCGGTAAAACTTTTGTGACGCGCAAAATTACTACAGGCATTGCGTCTATTTTGGCCGGAAAAACCAAGAAGATTTACCTGGGAAATTTAAACGCCAAGCGGGATTGGGGTTTTGCGCCTGAGTACATAGAGGCTATGTGGCTAATGTTGCAGCAAAATAAGCCGGATGATTACGTAATTGCCACGGGCGAAACCCATTCAATTAAAGAATTTTTAGATATTGCTTTTAAGCTCGTGGGAATTAAAGACTGGAAAAAATACATTGGTATTGACCCAAAATATTATCGTCCTCAGGAGGTTAATCTTTTGCTCGGCGACGCCGGCAAAGCCAAAAAAAAGTTAGGCTGGAAACCCAAGGTGAAATTTAAAGAGTTGGTTAAAATAATGTTGGAAGCGGATTTAAAAGAAATCGGCCTAAGCCCGGCAAAATATATTAAAGTATGAAATTGTTGAGCCTAAACATTTGGGGCGGCACGCAGGGGCAGCCGCTCTTTAATTATTTGATGGCTGAGGCAAAAGATACTGATATTTTTTGTTTTCAGGAAGTATTTTCGGCCAAAGAACCCGCTCCGTTGGTCAGTTCGGAAGCGCGAATGTACATGTTTGAAGAGCTGGAAAAAATGCTACCCAGTTTTCATGGGGTTTTTTGCCAAAGAAGCAGCGGTTATAATTACCATAGTGCGGTTGAGTTTCCCGTTTCTCATGGCCTGGCAATTTTTGTTAAAGAGAGCATAAAAATAATTGGCAGCCGAGCAGAAACAATAGGTGCGCCTACAGACCCTCATGCCAGCTTGGCAGATGGCGATACTAAAATTCAAATTTTGGATCTTGCTTTGGCCAACGGTTCTTTGTCTGTATTTAATTATCACGGACCGGCTTTGCCGGGTGACAAGCTGGACACCCCCGAAAGAATTTTGTGCTCGGAGGCTTTAAAAGCACTTTTGGAAAAGTCACAATCAAAAGCAAAAATTCTTTGCGGGGATTTTAATTTAATGCCCGAAACCCAAAGCATAAAAATATTGGAGGCAGGCATGAGAAATTTAATTAAGGAATATGCTATTAAAAGTACCAGAAATAAAATTTCGTGGAATAAATATCATAACATCCAGCATTTTGCGGATTATACTTTTGTCTCGCCGGGAGTTGAAGTAAAAAGTTTTGAGGTACCCTATAATGAAGTTTCCGACCATTTGCCAATGATTCTGGAATTCTTGATAGATGCGCCTTTTTAATGGTAAAATAATTTATATGATTTTAAAAAAGTGTATTGTCATTACAACAATAAATGAAACCAATTCTTGCTTGGAGGCTTTTTCTAAATTAAAAGGCTGGGATTTAATAATAGTAGGCGACAAAAAATCCCCAAAATCTTACAACCTAAAAGCAATATATTTGGACATAGGCAAACAGGAAAGTTTGTTTCCAAAGTTTTCCGCACAAATGCCTTTTAATCATTATTGCAGAAAAAATTTGGGATATCTATACGCCATAAAAAATGGTTATGACATAATTGGAGAATCAGATGATGACAACATGCCCTACGAAAATTGGGGTAAATGGCCTATGGCCAAAGAATTTTCTACTATTATTGAACCGCGTTACCCAAACATTTACAAAGAATTTACAAAACAAAAAATTTGGCCGCGGGGTTTCCCTTTGGATTTAATTCTATCCAATGAACCTTTAGTAAAAAAAGAATTGTCAGCTAAGGTCTTGGTTTGGCAAGGTCTGGCCGATGGCGACACCGATGTAGACGCTATTTACCGGTTAATTATCAAACAAGATGTAATGTTCGATAAAAATAAGGCTGTGGTTTTAAACGCCAAAGTTTTAAGCCCTTTTAATTCACAAAACACCGTATGGCTGAAAGAAGCGTGGCCTTTTTTGTATTTGCCACATACTGTAACTTTCCGTTACACCGACATATTAAGATCTTTTATCGCCCAGTTTGGCATTTGCGGCCGGGGCGGAGTTTTGGGCTTTATGTCGCCGACTGTTAGTAGCGTTGAAAGAAATTATCATAATTTGCTTAAAGATTTTGCGGACGAAGTTCCAATGTATAATAGTTTCTATAAAGTTGTGGAGGCATTACAAAGCTGTAAAATTACCGGAAAGTCCGAAGATTTGTTTGTTATGTATGAAGCATTGGTAAAAAATAAAATTGTTGAAAAATCTGAGCTTGAATCAGTCAATGAATGGTTAAGAGTTGTGCAATTTGATTTGTAATTAGTGCGGTGATAAAATTATCTTATTATATGTCTAGATTAAAGCAAAAAACCGCGTTAGTTTGCGGCGCCGGCGGGTTTATTGGTGGGCATTTGGTTAAGCGCCTGAAGGCCGAAGGCTATTGGGTGAGAGGAGCGGACTTAAAGAGTCCCGAGTTTGAAGTCACTGCTGCCGATGATTTTATGCTTGTAGATTTAAGGGACGACACTTCGTGGCTTAAAATTTTAGACCGGCCTTTTGACGAAGTCTACCAGCTGGCAGCGGATATGGGAGGCGCTGGCTATATTTTTACCGGCGAGCACGACGCGGACGTTATGCACAATTCGGCAAGTATTAATTTAAACGCGATTCATTACGGGCAAAAAGCCGGCACTAAAAAGATTTTTTATTCCTCGTCCGCGTGTATTTATCCGGAATATAACCAAATGGATCCGGCCAACCCAAAATGCGACGAAGTTTCCGCCTATCCGGCTCAGCCCGATAGCGAGTATGGCTGGGAAAAATTATTCAGCGAGCGGCTCTATTTATCGTACATGCGTAATTACAAGATGGACGTAAAGATAGCGCGCTTCCATAATATTTTTGGTCCCCAGGGTACTTATGAAGGGGGTAAGGAAAAAGCTCCGGCCGCCATATGTAGAAAGGTCGCGCAAAGTCCGGACGGGGGAGAGATTGAAATTTGGGGTGATGGTTTGCAGACGCGCTCGTTTTTATACATAGACGAATGCCTGGAAGGAGTAAGAAGGTTAATGGAATCGGATTTTGCCGGCCCGGTTAACATTGGCTCGGAAGAAATGGTGACTATTAATCAGCTTGCAGAAATGGCAATGGCAATTGCAGGCAAAAAGCTTCATCTCAAGCACATAAAAGGTCCGCTCGGTGTGCGGGGCAGAAATTCCGACAATGATTTAATTAAATCTAAAATCGACTGGGCGCCCGGCGCGCCACTTAAAGACGGCTTAACCAAAACTTACCAATGGATAAAACAGCAAGTCAACCAGAGCGAGGCCTAATTATTGTCCGTCTGTTAGGCGGGCTTGGCAACCAAATGTTCCAGTATGCACTGGGCCGCAGCCTGTCAATTTTGCATAAACGTGAAATGAGACTAGATTTGGATTTTTATAAAAACCAGAATTCCAAATGGGCTTTAAGGACTTATGCGCTAGACCATTTTAACATTCATCCGCGTGTTGCGGGTCAAAACGAACTTAGGCCGTTCCAAAAATATTTACAGCCTAAGATTTTTAGCAAATTTTTGCGCAGAGCCAGTGTAGTAGTGCCTTTTGCGGCTAAATCTTACATTTTTGAACCATTGGGCCAAAATTTTACATTCGACGAACATCTATTAACCGCAAAATTTAAGATGAAAGTTTACTTGGATGGTTTTTGGCAAACGGAAAAATATTTTAAGCCAATAGAAGATATAATCAGGAAAGATTTTGAATTTGCTGAACAACCCGATGCAGTTAATCAGAGGATGCTAAATGAAATTGAAAATCAAACCTCAGTTGCTATCCATATACGCCACGGCGATAACGCAACTAAAATTGCAAGCCATCACGGGGTTTTGCCAATTAGTTATTATCAAAAAGCTGTTAAAGAGTTAATCGAAACCATCAACAATCCTTATTTTTACATTTTTTCCGACGATCCGGCATGGGCAAAAGAAAATTTAAAATTAAACCACCCTTCGGTTTTTGTCAGCCATAATGGCGAAGAAAAGCATTACGAAGATTTACGTTTGATGTCGCGTTGTAAACATCATATTATAGGTAACAGCACTTTTAGCTGGTGGGGGGCTTGGCTTGGTAAAAAGACCGGTCAGCAGGTTTACGTGCCGAGTCGCTATCATATGAATACCAATATTAGCATGGGGAATTTGTATCCAAAAGACTGGAAATTAATCAAGGTATAAAGAAGTATGCTTAATTTAAAGATAGTAAAAATTTTACTCACCGGCGGGCATGGATTTTTGGGCGCACAGGTTTATGAACAGTTAATGAAAGAAGGAGCTCAGGCCAAAAATATTAGCCGACCGCGCTCCAAGGTTTTGGATTTGCGTCGATCGGAAAACGCGGCCAAAGCGGTAAAGGGTCGAGATTTGGTTATTCATTTGGCAGCCAGCGTGGGCGGGATTGGTTATAACCGCGAGCATCCCGGAAAGTTGTTTTATGATAGCGCGATAATGGGATTAAATTTGATTGAAGCGGCAAGGCTGGCCGGCGTTAAAAAATTCGTTCAAGTTGGCACGGTTTGCGCCTACCCAAAACTTACCCCGGTTCCGTTTAAAGAAAAAGATTTATGGAATGGCTATCCCGAAGAAACCAATGCGCCTTATGGATTAGCAAAAAAAATACTTTTGGTTCAGCTTCAGGCTTATAGACAAGAGTATGATTTTAACGGGATTTATTTACTTCCCGTAAATTTATACGGCCCGGGTGACAATTTTAATCCCGACTCTTCCCACGTTATTCCGGCGCTTATAAAAAAGTTTGTGGAAGCGGTAAAAAACTATCAGCCCGAAGTTGTTGTTTGGGGTACGGGCAAAGCCAGTCGGGAATTTTTATACGTTGACGACGCGGCGCGGGGGATAGTGCTAGCCGCGCAAAAGTATAATAAAAGCGAACCCGTAAATTTGGGTGCGCATTTTGAAATTAAAATTAAGCAGCTGGTTCCGATTATTGCAAAACTGACAGGCTTTAATGGAAGAATTGTTTGGGATAAAACTAAACCGGACGGCCAACCCCGAAGAAAACTAGACGTTTCGCGGGCAAAAAAGGAATTTAATTTTATTTCCCGAGTCAATTTTGAGGAAGGCCTTAAAAAAACGGTTGATTGGTATAAAGCAACGCGTTGATAAATTAAAATAGGGTAAATTAAGACAAATGACACAGACAACAAGGGCCTGCCTTTAAGCGATTGGAGAGAGGGCTAAAGACTTGAAAATTTTATTTATGGAAACTAAAAATACAATTTTAATAACCGGAGGCACAGGTTATTTGGGCAGTAATATCCTAAAAAAATTAGTGGCTCAAGGCTATCGGATAATTTTATTAAAAAGGTCTTATTCCAAGACATTTCGGATTAGCGACGTGTTGAATTCTATAGTAACTTATGATATTGATAAGTTGGCGATTGAAAAAATATTTTCAGAACACAAAATTGATATTATTTTACACTGCGCCACGGACTATGGAAGGAAGAACATTGAGCCTTTGCAAATCATAGACGCGAATTTAACCTTGCCACTTCGTTTATTGGAGCTGGGAAAAAGAAACAAGGTTTCTTGCTTTATAAATACCGATACGATTTTGGACAAAAGAGTAAGTCATTATTCTTTATCCAAGCGTCAATTCCACGACTGGTTTTTACTTTATCAAAAGGAGCTGTGCTGCGTAAATATTGCTCTGGAGCATTTTTTTGGGCCTGGCGACGACAATACCAAGTTCGTTTCATATATTGTTAACGAGCTAATCTGTAAAGCGAAAAAAATTGACCTGACTTTGGGCGAGCAAAAACGTGATTTTATTTATATTGACGACGTAGTCGATGGATTTTTAAAGGTTTTGGGGAAATCCCCGCAAATGGGGAAAGGCTATTTTAAGTTTGAAATCGGCAGCGGGGGCTCAATTTCCATTAAGGACTTAGTAGTTAAAATTAAGGAATTGAGTCGTAATACAACCACACAACTAAATTTTGGTGCGATTCCTTATCGGGAAAATGAAATCATGCAAAATGAAGTCGACCTTGTTGAAATCAAAAAACTCGGCTGGGCATGCAAAAATTCCCTTGAAGAAGGCCTTAAAAAAACAATAATTTCATGAAAATTTTAATTACCGGCGGCTGCGGGTTTTTGGGTTCTAATTTAGCCCAAAAGGCTATCGCGAAAAAATACGAACTGGCAATTTTTGACAACCTTTCCCGCCTGGGCAGCGAGGATAATTTAAAATGGCTCAAGAGCCAGGGCGAGTTTAAATTTATTAACGCCGACATAAGAAAGCAAAGCGCGGTTGAAAGTGTTATTAAAGAATTTTTACCTGATGTTATATTCCACCTGGCCGGCCAGGTCGCAATGACTACTTCTTTAAGCAGTCCGAGGGATGATTTTGAAATCAACACTTTAGGCAGTTTAAATGTCCTGGAAGCGGTGAGGCAGTTTTGCCCCAATGCTTTTGTAGTTTATTCTTCAACCAATAAAGTATATGGAGACTTAGAGTGGGTTAAATACGAAGAGCAGGAAAAACGCTATATTGCCCACGATTTTCCAAATGGCTTTAAGGAAAATGTGACTTTAAGTTTTTCTTCGCCTTATGGCTGTTCCAAAGGCAGTAGCGACCAGTATATGTTAGACTATCATAAAATGTTCGGCCTAAAAACTGTGGTACTAAGACATTCTTCTATGTACGGCGGCCGGCAGTTCGCGACTTTTGACCAAGGCTGGGTGGGTTGGTTTTGTTCCCAGGCATTGGAGCAAAAGCAAAATAAGGACAAAGAGCCGTTTACTATTTCCGGCAACGGTAAACAGGTCCGTGACGTGCTCCATGCGGAGGATATGGTAAATTTGTACTATAGTTTATGGGACAATTCCAATATGGTTGCCGGCCAGGTTTTTAACATTGGTGGCGGGATGGATAACAGCCTATCCTTACTGGAACTTTTCGAGCTTTTGGAAACAGAAGTTGGGATTAAGTTAAATTATCGCAAATTGCCGGCCAGAGTAAGTGATCAAAAAGTTTTTGTGGCGGATTTAAGCAAAATTACCAATACTATTGGCTGGTTACCAAAAGTCAGCAAATTGGAAGGCATCAGAAAAATGCTGCGATGGTTGGCTGATAAATAAAAATTATGGAAAATATTAAATTAACGGTATTTATACCGGCATATAAAGAAGCTGATAATTTAAAGGTTCTCTTGCCGAGGCTGGTTAAGACGTTGTCCCAAGTAGAGCCTAATTACGAAGTTCTGGTTGTGGACACAATGGAGCCGATGGACGGCGCTAAAGCAGTCTGCGAGTCAGCCAGCGGGAACGTAGTCTATGCAAACAGAACCGGCGGCAATAATTTTGGCGATGCCGTCAGAACCGGCATTTTATTGGCGAGGGGACAATATTTTATCGGAATGGATGGCGACGGTTCGCACGCGCCGGAGTTTATTAAACAACTTTACGCGCAAAAGGACAAATTCGACGTAGTTATTGCCTCCCGCTATATTGACGGGGGAGGTACGGAAAATTCCAAAGCCTTAATTGCCATGAGCCAGATTGTAAATTTAATCTATTCCTTGGTTTTAAATTTGAATTGCAAAGACGTTTCCAACAGTTTTAAGCTGTATAAAACCTCTGCTTTACAACAGCTCAAGCTGAAATCAGATAATTTTGACATTGTGGAAGAAATTTTATTTAAACTTAAAAAAGCCAATTCTAATTTAAGCATAAAAGAGCTGCCGTTTACTTTTAAAACAAGGATGTTTGGCGAAACCAAAAGGAATTTATTTATTTTTATTTTTACGTATCTTTATACACTAATCAAACTACGATTTGAAAAATAAAATTTTAGGCGCCTTAATTCAAGGTAAAAAAATAATATCCAGGCATTATTTACAGTTTTTAAGTGTAGGGGGTTTGTTATTTGGCGTGCTTTGGCTAGGTTATACTATAAGAGTGGTGGGTAGTCGGGAAATTAGCGATCCAGTTATGGTTGTTATTCAGGCTAAAAATAACCAGCAGTTAGCCAGCCAGCCAGCGACTAAATTAGCCCACGCCGGCAATGTTGTCTTTTTTACACCCAAAAAAACCCAAATAAATACTTGGGCGATTAGCACGGTATTTATTGAAAAGTTGTTTTTTGTGGTAAAAAAAGACGAGTTGCCAAATATTGACTCCATCCGATTATCCATTGGGCAAAAAGATTTTAATATTAGCAGCACTGATTTGGTAAATTGGCGGCTTGATAATCCCGAGCAACAAAGCGCTTACTTTGAGTACGACAAAACCACTGAATATATTGCCGGACTACCCGCGACCATGTATTCTTCGGTCTCCCGCCTGCCTTTTTCTAAAAAGGTTTTTGGCAATGTTATTAATTGGGGAGGGGACGGGAAGTTGGTTTTAAATCCTTTAATATCAGGAGCAAAGCTTTTTATTTTGGTAATTACGGCGTTATTCTTGTATTTCTTCCTTTTTTTATTGCTTTTTCCAAGAAGCCCAGATGAGCCTGACGTGCTGCCTGAGCGGGAGCAAAGAATTGACTTTTTATCTTTTGTTTTGAGCCTTGCATTAACCCTTGTTGCTTTATTCGTTTTAAGCGTACTCATAAAAATATTTTACAAGCCCGATATTAACATAATTATAAACCAGGCTCGCGAGTTGTATTTGCCTAACCTGATTGGCAGTTTTGTACCAAAACCGGTAGAAAGAATGCAGTTTGTCCTAAGTGTTTTGGCCACGCCGTTTTTATTGCTCGGGTTTTATTGCTCGGTGAAGTCTTGGTTAAAAAATTGGGCCGAGTCGACGGTGAGTAAGTTGTATCAAGTTGCGGTTCCGTTTTCCGTGCTATTTATTTTTGTCATGGTTTTTTGGGGTCTGGCTATGAGCGATTTTTTATACATCCAAAACAGTTATTTTATAAGTCAGTGGGGTAAATATGTTTACGCTTTTTTGCTATTTCCGTTGCTGTTATGGGCTTGTTTTTCATATGAAAGCAATTCATATTTAAAAAAAATAATTTCCATTCTGCCTTATATTTTTGTAGTGTTAATAATTTTTACGGCCTTTTGCTTAAATATTTTTAGCGCCAACAATATACCTGGCGGGCCTTATCATTTTAATCCGATTTTTTATCCCATTGCCCAGATTTTTGGGGGCAAAACCCTGTTGGTTGGTTTTGGTAGTTTGTACGGCTTATTTCCGATTTTTTTGAATTTTATTTTTAAAATAATTGGTTTTTCAGTATTTAAGATAGCGGCGGTTATGGGTTTTCTTATCGCCTTGTCGTATTTAGCCTTATTTATTTTTTTAAAAAATACAATCAAAAATAAATTAGTTTTATTGGGCGGTATTTGCAGCGTATTCTTCTTTTCGTACATAAACCTTCCCCAGGTATATTTTCAGTATTGGCCTATCCGTTTTTTTCCGGCTTGTATTTTTATACTCGCTGTATCCCTGTTTATTAAAAATGGAAATAATAAATTTTTTTATTATTTAGGTTTTGCCTGGAGTTTTATTGCCGTGCTTTGGAATTTAGAGACGGGCATAGTACTACTCACGTCATGGGCGTTAATTTTGGCATACTGTGATTTTTCTCAAGTTAGGGGGATGGCTTTTATGAAAAAAAGCATCGGGCATTTGGCAGTTGGCTTAGGCTTTTTGCTTTTTAGCGCAGTTGGGCTATATTTTTATACTTATTTAAGAAGCGGAGCTTATCCGGACCTAACTATTTTTTACAAGTATCAAAAATTATTTTTTTCGGGTTATTTTATGATCCCGATGCTCCCCCCACCGCATATTTGGGCGGTAATTATTTTTACTTATTTAGCAGGGTTGCTTTATTCACTTAAATCATTATTTGTTTTTCAGAGTGATGAAAAAAGTAAAATTATTTTTTTTCTTTCAATTTTGGGAATTGGTCTATTTAGCTATTATGAGGGCCGGTCGCATGATGCGACATTGGTAGGCCCTTCTTACGTCGCAGTTTTATTATTTACAATTTTTGCCGACAGCTTGCTGGCTTTGGTAAAACGACATGTCCAACCAATGGCTAATATGGCAGCATTAATACTGCTGTTGTTTTTGCTATTTGCGGGCCCCGTTAGTCTGATTTCCAATGTTCCGAGGCTCGCCACTATAATACGCGCAAATTTTAGTTCCCTGCCTATGGCAGATTCGGACATAGCCCGCAATATTACTTTTATAAAGCAATATTCCTCTAAGACAGAAAAAATATTTATTATTTCTTCAAATTATGATGGGGTGTATTACACGGAAACAGGTACTGTTTCGGCGCCTGACCTGCCGTCATCAACGGAATATTTTTCAAAAAAAGAAGTTGGTTATATAATTAACTTTCTGAAGCAAAATACCTCAACAAAAGTATTTTATGATGTAAAAAATCCACTTGTTTTTGGCGAAGAGATAGTTTTAACCTTAAAGACATATTACAATACAAAACAAGTTAGCGGCGGGGGGCTTGTACTTTTGGAAAAAATAAGCCAAAAATAAGAGCGCAAATTTAATACCTATTGACACCTATTGACACCTAAAAATACCTCTGCTATGATCGAAATAGAGGTATTTATTTATAATTTTTTCCGATTATGCCCGAAATCAAGCCAAACGAAATATATACCACCGCAGAAACCGAACAATTGTTAAAAATCAGCAATAGCACAATGAAGCGCATCATCAAAAGCGGATTGTTGCGCGCTAATAAAATCGGCAAACAGTACAGAATTTTAGGTCATGAAATTCTTAGGCTGGTCTCCCCAGATTTGGAAGAGAAATCGGTTAGGGCGTATCAAAATATTAAAGTCAAAGCAAGAGAAAAAACCAGAAGCTGGTAAAATTATGCTTAGCATTATAACGGCATTATACAAATCGGAAAGGTATTTAGAATCATTTTCAAAAAAAATTGAAAATTTTGTCAATGAGATGCAAAAAGACGGTTTTCCTACAGAGGTTATTCTAATCCCTAGAGAACCCACGAGTAAAGAAAGAGAGTATATAGACAGGTTAAAAATTCATTCATGGTGCCGCGAAGTAAGTTGTTCCACCCCCGGGGTTAATGCTGCCTGGAATTCTGGTTTTCTTGCTGCCAAGGGAGATGTTTTTGCTTTTTGCAATACCGATGACTTTCGATACACCTGCGGCACAAAAGAAGGGATAAAGCTTGTGGAGCAGGGAGCGGATTTGGTCTATTTGCCTTTTCATATTAGGCGCTATCTTATTTTTTTTGGCCGTGATTTTTTAGTTCATAGGCAGACCATAAATAAGCAGGTGCCGGAGTTTAATGAACAAACCAAGGCCGAATTTTTTCGTTCCATGCTGTGCGGGCCGTTTTTTGTTTTTAGGAAAAGTTTATTTTTGCGGGTTGGACCTTTTGATGAGCAGTTTAAAAGTGCGGGGGATTTTGACTGGTGCATTCGAGCTGCAAAAATCGGCAAATTGAAGCGAGGTAGAGAATTGGGTGGCTCTTACCGGGTGGATGGCAACGGAACAAGCGGAGGCGGCAAAGATTTTATTACAGCTGAAAATAACACCATTGCCTTGCGCCACCATTTTGAGGATAAAATGAAAACAATTAGCCCGGAACTGATGAATCGGTACGATCCTAAGAGTATAACTTTTAGGGGACAGAAGTTTCCTGTTAATGAAAATGGAAATTTAAATATAAGTTTAATCCCATCATGGCCGATAGTCTAACTCACCGTACAGTAAAAAATTCCGTTTATTCTTTAATCGGTTTTACTTGGCCGCTGCTTTTGTCATTCGTCGCCACGCCAATTATTGTTCGCGGCCTTGGCGTTTCCAGATTTGGTTTTTTTACTTTGCTCAATACCATGTTAATGCTTTTTGGTTTGTTGGATTTCGGCATTAGCTATACTTTAACTAAGCGGCTTTCGGAAAATAGGGAGCAGCCGGGCGGCCGCGAACTGTCTGAAATTTTTAGCTCCAGCCTAATTTTGTATGCCATTTTGGGAGCAGCGTCTATGTTTTTGTTAATGCTTCTGCCGGATGCTTTTCGCCATTTGTTTAAAATCCCGGAAGGTTTTATTTCATCTTACGGCCTGGCATTTTTTATTTTAGGCGCGGTATTTTTAATGAAAATGCTTGTTATCCCACTGTCCCAAATTCCTTACGCCTTGCAGCGCCAGGACATTACAACCAACATAAGCCTTATAAACAATGGATTACTGCAATTAGGCAGTATTTATGTAATTAAAACCGGCCACGGGGTTTTGGGCTTGCTGGTTGTACAGTTAATTTCAGCCGCTTTTTTACTTCTTAGTTTGTATTTAGTCTGGCATAGGCTGGCGCCAAACTTAAAATTTATATTTACTCTTCCCAAAGAAACCGTTAAGACTATTGGCCGCCAGGGCGCTTGGGTTTTTTTAAGCAATACCATGGGCAACATTTTGGCCCAGCTGGACAAATTTGTTTTGGGCGCAATTTTGGGGCCCACAACAGTTGGCTATTACGGCAACTCTCAACTTATCCCTGAAAAAATTTCTGCCACCTCGTTTAGCCTATCGTATATTTTTTTCCCGATATTTTCCGAAGCATCTGTCAACCAGCAAGAGGGGGAAAACAGGGTTAAGGTAATTTTTCGGCGCAGTCTGGGACTGATTCCTATTGTGACGGCCGCCCTGGCCGTCTTGGTTTTGGTTTACGGCTACCAATTGATGCATTTTTGGATTAATAAAGACGTGGCCGACCACACAGCGCTGGCCGTTCCGTTATTAACAATTACTTATTTTTTGTTGTCCTTCGGTCATTTTTTTCATGCCTTTTTAAGCGGCCTAAAAGAGCTCAGACTTTTGGCATTAAGCTTTATGGTGGTGGCAGGCGTAGATGTGGTTTTTATGTTTATTCTTATTCCACACTACGCTGTTAACGGAGCCGCCTTTGCTTATTTGCTAAGCAGCCTGCCGGTCTTGCCGTTTATTTATTATATAGAGCGGCGCTATTTTAAAAGCGCGCGCGGCGACATTTTGGCATTTTACGGCAAGCTCTTTGCAAAAATATTTTTGGTGGGCAGCATAACTTTTTTGGTTAGCTGGTTTGCCTTGCGCCCGTTCGTTAATAATCTGCCTTTGGCTATGTTATTGGGGGCTTTAAGTTTTGTCTTTTACTTTTTGGTTTACTGGCGGTTTGGTTTTTTTGCCCGGGAAGATGAGGCTTTGTTTAAAGTTTACCTTGCCCGTTTTCTAGTTTTTTTAAAATTAAAAGCTTTATAGGCAATATTTTATATGGTATTATTGTAGAGTGATTGGATTTTTTTTGAGTATTTGAAAATTTAAAATATATGAAAATATTAGAGGTTAAAAGCTTGAGCCTGTCTGATGTGAAGGTGTTTCGTTATGGGAAATTTTCGGACAGTCGTGGTTATTTTACTGAAACTTTTAGGAAAAGCGATGTTTTTAAAAATTCGGAACTGTCTTTTTTGCGAGATTTTGATTTTGTTCAGATTAATGAAAGTTTTGGAAATAAGGGTGTAATTAAGGGTTTGCATTTTCAGTGGGAGCCCGCATTGGGGAAACTCGTAAGAGTTGTAAGTGGACACATGCTTGATCTGGCTTTAGACATTCGTAAAAATTCACCAACTTACGGGAAAATTATTATTTATGATATGCCGGATAACGCGGGGGAAAATTATGGAGAATGGATTTGGTTGCCTCCTGGGTTTGCGCACGGCTGTTGTTTTTTAACAGATACGATAATGGAGTATTTTTTTACGGCTAACTGGAATCCTGACACGGAAGCAGGTATTGCTCCCGTCTCCGATGGCCTTGACTGGTCTTTGTGCGAACCGGATTTAAAAACCAAGTTTAATTCAGTTCTCCAAACAGGGAGTATAGTGAGCGAAAGAGACAACAAAGGCCTGAGTTTAAAAGACTGGACGCTGGATTTAAGATCTAAAAATATTATTTATTAAACAATGATTAAGGATCAAAAAATATTATTTACTGGCGGGAGCGGGCTTTTGGGAGGTGAAGTGCAAAAGTTAATCCCTAAAGCTTTATTTCCGGATTCAAAAATTTTTAACCTTACTCAATACAAACAAATGGAAAGGTACGTGGCTAAGTATAAACCGGAGCTTATAATCCATGCCGCGGCTTTTACTTCGCCGCCAATTATAGAGAAAAACGCGGAAAAGGCTTTGGATGTAAATATTCTAGGCACGGTAAATATTGTTAAGTTGTGTTTCAAGTTCGGAATTAGGTTGGTTTACGTTTGCACGGATTATGTTTTTAAAGGCGATAAGGGTAATTACAGGGAAGAAGATTCGGTATTGCCGGTTAATAAATACGCCTGGTCTAAACTGGGCGGGGAGTGCGCCGCCAGGCTTTTGGATGACTCTTTAATTTTAAGAATTTCTATGGGCGAAAAAATTTTCCCCTACCCGCAGGCTTTTGTTGACCATTTTACCAGTCGTGAAACCGCGGACGTGATTGCAAAAAAAATTGTCAGGGTTTCAAAAGCCGGTTTAAGCGGTGTTCTGCATTTAGGCACTAAAAGGCGCTCGGTTTACGAATACGCTAAAACTATAGGCGGCAAAGGGCCTATTGGAAAAATTTCCATTAAAGACGTCAATTTTACCGTCCCGCATGACACATCACTAAATACTGGCAAATATTTAAAATTGTTCGGCCGAAAATCATAATTAATTAAAATTATATGATAGCAGACGTAGTTATTACCCCCTTAAAAAAAATTTGCGACGAGCGCGGCTCGGTTATGCATATGCTAAAAAGCACGGATTCGCATTTTAAAAAGTTCGGCGAAATTTATTTTTCCACCGTGTATCCGGGCATTATTAAGGCCTGGCATTTGCATAAAACTATGACCTTAAATTATGCAGTCGTTACAGGCGAAATCAAATTAGTGTTGTTTGACCAAAGGCAGGGCTCGCCAACTAAAGGTCAGCTGCAGGAAATTTTTATTGGCGAAAAAAACTACTGTTTGGTAACCGTACCATGCGGGGTTGTGAATGGTTTTAAGGGCATTGGGCTTAAGGAAGCTATTGTTGCCAACTGTAGCACAGAGGCGCATGACCCCGATGAAATTGTAAGAATTGACCCCTTAAGTAACAACATTCCTTACATTTGGGGGATTAAACATGGATAGTAAAATTTTAATTACCGGTTCCGGCGGTTTTTTGGGTAAAAATTTATACGGAATTTTGTCTAGAAAGGCCTTGGTTAAGGGAGTTGGCCGAAGCCCAGGATCTTGTGTAGATAAAATTGCTGATTTAAGCGACCGCACTCAATGCCTTGAGGTTTTAGGAGAGGTAAAGCCTTCTGTTATAATCCATTGCGCAGCTTTTAGTAATGTCGATGCGGCAGAAGCAGGCAAGGAAGAAGCAATGAAGAGCAATGTGGCATCAGTGGATAACCTGGCAGCTTGGGCTAAGCTTAACCAGGCGCGCTTTATTTTTATTTCTAGCGATTACGTCTACGACGGAAAAAAAGGTAACTTTAACGAGGAAGATTCTATAAATCCGTTGCAGTACTATGGCCAAACTAAAGCCATTGGCGAAGAAATTGTTAGTAGTTTGCCGAATTTTGTGATTTTAAGGCCTACGGTAATTTATGGCTGGGACGAGGGCGGAAAGAATTTTTTTATGCAGCTTTACCGAAACATGCGCGGGCATAAGCCTATGGTGGTGCCGACGGACCAAATTAGCAACCCCACCTCAGTCGTGGACCTGAGTCTTTTAATTAGCCTGGCTGTTGACCGGCCGGCTGTTTCTGGCATTTTTGTTTCCACCGGCCCTGAGCCTATGTCGCGCTATGATTTTGCCTGCCGCACTTGTGAGTATTTTAGCTGGGACAAAAGCCTGTTAGTTCCCAAAACTACTGCAGAAATTGGCAGACTTGCCCCCGCCCATTAAATAACTCCACCAATTCGGCAAAAATTCAGCGTGCCTATGATTTTCGCTTCCGGAGTTTGGAGCAAAATTTGAGTGAAATTAAAGAGATTATGGTCAAATGACTTTTACCATTGCTATCCCATCTTATAATAAAGAAAAATATATAGAGCGTTGCTTAAAAAGCGCGCTTAGTCAGTTGCCCTTTGAGGGGGAAATTTTATTGGTTGATAATTGTTCAACCGATAAAACTTTTGCAATAGCCAAGCAATTTGGGCCTGGTGTCCGCTGTGTGCAAAATAGCTCAAATTTAGGCATGGCGGGGAATTGGAATCGTTGCATTGAATTATGTCAAACAGACTTGCTCATGATTTTACATGCCGACGATGAGTTGCTTTTGGGCGCTGTCCAAAACTATCTGGAATTTTTTCGGCAATATCCGGAGGCCGGACTGGTCCACGTCCATTTCTATAATATCAGAAATCAGGATCTTTCCACCAGGCAGCTTGTTAATTCCGGGCCGCGCGAGCTAAGCCCGGCGGGGTATAAGACCATGGAATTTTCGAACGGTTACCACTGTTCCACTGTGGTAGTGAAAAAATCAGCTTATATTGTTTTAGGAAATTTCATTGAGTCAATGGCGTCAGATCTGGAAATGTGGGTAAGAATAGCTTCCCGCTACAGTGTCGGCAATCTTGGCCTTCCGGCAGTCAATGTTTATTTGGACGACAATTCCACCGGTCGCATTGCTTTAAAAATTCGCAGCGTAAAAGAAATAGAGGCCGATTTACAAAATCTTAACCTGCATATAAACCGGCTTTATCCTGAAAGCCAGCAAAAACAGCGGCAAGCAGCATCTAAATTAGGCATGGCCGGCGCTTTGATGGTTGTGTGTACAACTAATATAAAATCAGGAAATTATCGGCAGGCTTCCGAAGCTTTATTAAAGATGTTATTTAAATATGGCGGATTTTCCGTAGCTATCAAAGCTGTGGGAAGCTACCTGAAATATCGGCTCAAGTTAATGCAGCTGGCTAAGGCTAAACCGCCAGCTTAATTTTAGCCTTTTGGCTTGTTTTGGCTTTTCATAGTAAAATAGTTAGTGAAAGGCCTAAATCACAAATTTTATTATTTATTTTTGACATTAAAGAGATAAACTTATGAAAGTTGTAATTTTGTGCGGCGGGGAAGGTACCCGTATGAAAGAGGAGACAGAATTTAAGCCTAAGCCCCTGGTGGAAGTAGGCGGGTTGCCTATGCTTTGGCATATTATGAAAATTTACAGCCATTACGGCTATAACGATTTTGTGCTGGCTTTGGGTTATAAGGGTAATATGATTAAGGATTATTTTTTGAACTGGCGTACGCATGTGAATGATTTTACCTTGAAGACTAAAGCTCACGGGCTTGAAATCCACGGCCAAGGCCAGGGCGATATGAATATTACTTTTGTCGACACCGGACTAAAGGCTCTAACAGGGGAGCGCTTGCGCCGCGTGGCAAAATATATAGACACAGACCAGTTTATGCTTACTTACGGCGACGGCGTGGCCGACATTAATATAAAAGAGCTGGTAGCTTTTCATAATAAGCAGGGCACACTTGGCACTATTACAGGCGTCAGGCCTCTTACCAAGTTGGGAATAGTCCATCACGACAAACAAACGAACAAAGTTATTGGCTTTAGCCAAAATTTAGTCGGTGAATATATAGACAAGCAGAACTACCATGATTTTTTAATTAACGGCGGGTTTATGGTGTTTAATAGGCAAGTTCTGGACAGGATACCCGAAAATAGTATGATAGAAGAAATATTCATTCCTATGACCAAGGAAGGTGAGTTGTCTCTTTATAACCACCCGGGTAAATGGAAAGCTATGGATACTTACAAGGAAGTGGAAGAGTTAAATGAGTATTGGCAGAGCGATCCGTTTTGGAAAGTTTGGAAAGAATGATCACAGATACACAGATAAAAGCAGATTACACAGATGCGATAATTTAACTACGACCGGATTTTATAAAAACCGTATTTATTGAGAAGTTTGTAATTTATTAAAACATGGATTCTACTTTAAATAATAAAAATGTTCTGGTTACGGGCGGGGCAGGGCTGGTGGGCAGCCATTTGGTGGAAAAGCTTTTAGCTTTGGGAGCTAAGGTTTTTGTTTTGGATATTGTGGTGTTGCCCAAGTCTTATTTTGAAAGCCAAAAATTGGCAGAGCGAGTAAAATTACTAATGGTGGATTTGGCGGACTATGAAAAGGTTAAAGCAGTTGTCAACCAAAACAATATAGAATACATTTTTCATTTGGGCGCGCAGGCTTTGGTGGGTGAGGCTTTTATAAATCCGCGCCGGACTTTTGAAAGCAATGTGATGGGCACGGTGAATATTTTGGAAGCGGCCAGGCAAACATCAGCGGTTAAAGCCATTTTGGTGGCTTCCAGCGACAAAGCCTACGGCAAAGACTGCGTAAATGTTACGGAAGATCACGCGCTTTTTGGCGACCATCCTTACGACGTTTCCAAATCCGCTACAGATCTAATAACATCAACTTACTTTAAAACTTACGGCCTGCCCGTGGCAATTAGTCGCTTCGGTAATATTTTTGGGCCGGGGGATTTGTATTTTAACCGGATTGTGCCGGGTATTATGGAAAGCGTGATTACCGGTAAAACATTGGAAATTAGGAGCGACGGGCAGTTTAGGCGCGACTATGTGTATGTTAAAGATGTGGTGGACGGCTATATAGCATTAGCCGAAAATATTGATAAAATTAAAGGTCAAGCGTTTAATTTTAGCAGTGGGATTAATTTTTCTGTTTTGGAGTTAATTGAAACGGTTGGTAAAATTTTAGGAAAAAAAGTTGAATATAAAATAATCAACAACCAGCAAAATGAAATTCCCGCGCAGAGCTTGAATTTTGAAAAAGCTCAAAAAGTGTTGGGCTGGAAGCCGGGATATAATTTTGAAGAAGCCGTTAAGCAGACTTTTAAGTGGTACGAAAAATATTTTGGGTAGTTTAATTTTAGAAATATTTTAATGTGTCATTCCGTAACTTCATTAAATGGTCATTATTGCGAAATGTCCGGAATCCATACCCAGCATAATATTATCAGTTCTGGATCCCGGATATTTTTTGCAGATAATTATCTGATGACAAAAATTTCGGGATGACAGCAATAAAATTTATTTTTATGCCATTATCAGCAAATTTAGCAAAACAGGCAACCGATATCCGCAAATCCATTTTGGAAATGGTTTCGGCTTCGGGCAGCTCGCATATTGGAGCGGCCTATTCTATTGTAGACATTTTAACGGTTTTGTATTTTCAGATTTTAAATCTTGATCCAAAAAAATCCAAAATGCCGGAGCGTGACCGGTTTTTGCTTAGCAAAGGACATGGGGGAGCGGCGCTTTACGCCACACTCGCGCACCGAGGCTTTTTTCCGCTTGAGGTTTTAAAAACTTACGCGCAAAATAATTCCGCGTTGGCCGGCCATATTGTAAAAGACAGCGTGCCGGGCATAGAAACCACGGCCGGCTCGCTCGGACATGGTTTGTCTATGGGGGTGGGTATGGCGTTAGCTCTCAAGGCTCAAAAATCATCGGTCAGAGTTTTTGTCTTGGTTGGCGACGGCGAATGCAATGAAGGCTCAATTTGGGAGGCGGCTTTGGTGGCAGCCCAGTTTAAGCTCGATAATTTAGTTTTAATTGTTGACCGTAATCGGGAACAAAGCATGGGAAAATCTGACGATATTATGAATTTGGAACCTTTTGGGGAGAAGTGGAAATCTTTTAATTGGAATTGTTTGGAATGCAGCGGGCATAATTTTAATGAGCTTGCTGACAGTTTTAATGTCAAGCAAATCGTCAGACATCACCCGACGGTAATAATCGCCAACACCCAAAAAGGCAAAGGTGTTTCTTATATGGAAAAAGACGCGTTGGCTTGGCATTATAAAACTCCCAAAGACGCACTCTTGGAGCAGGCAAGAAAGGAACTTGATGCGTAATACGATTGTTAACTTAATTCACGATTTGGCCAAAACCGACAAAAATATTTATTTTTTGACCGGCGATTTAGGCTATTCCGTTATTGACAATTTTCAAAAAGAATTTCCGGAGCGTTGTCTAAATTTAGGTATAGCTGAGCAAAATATGATTGGCGTGGCCGCGGGGCTCGCGCTTGAAGGCAAAAAAGTTTTTGTTTATTCAATTGTGCCGTTTGTAATAATGCGCTGTTTGGAGCAAATTCGAACTGACGTGGCTTTGCAGAATTTGGATGTTACAATAATCGGCGTGGGTGGCGGCTTTGCGTATGCCACGCTTGGGCCCACGCACCACGCCATAGAAGACATAGCTATGCTGCGCGTTATTCCGCGGATGAAAATTGTTTCTCCCTCCGATCCGGTATCGGCCAAGGTTTTAGCCGAGCAGCTGTTAAAAATTCCCGGCCCGACTTACATCCGTTTAAATAAAGGCGGCGAACCGGCTCTTTATAAAGCGCCGCCGAAAATGGAAGTTGGCAAGGGTTTTGTTTTAAAAGAAGGTAATCAGATTTCAATTTTGAGTAATGGCGCTATTACCCAAGTCGCGGTGGAAGTGGCAAATCAGCTTGAACAAGAGGGGATAAGCTGTGAAGTCGTGGATATGGCAACCATAAAACCACTAGATTCGGATTTAATTATTGGCAGACTTCAAAATCGCAAAGTTGTGGTTACCTTGGAAGAGCATAATATTTTGGGCGGGTTTGGCTCGGCCGTAACCGAAGTGGCCGCCGAGCAACCGCGCGCCGCTATCCTTAAACGCTTTGGCGTTAACGATGAATACTCTCAGGTTTTTGGCAGCCAGCAATTTATGCGGGAGCAAAGCGGTCTTTCCGCCGAACAGGTCTATAAAACCATAAAAAAATTATATGATAGACTCTAAAAAAATTTTAGTGACGGGTGGTGCCGGGTTTATCGGAAAAAATATTTTGGAACGGTTGGGCGGACAATTTAAGATTATCGCTCCCAAACGTGACGAGCTAGATTTATTAAATGCCGCGCAGACAGCGGATTTTTTTAAAAACCAACATTTTGACGTGGTAATCCATGCGGCAGGCTTGGGAATCAGCCGGGCTCAGGCAAACACGCCCGCGGTGTTTAAAAACAATACTGAAATGTTTTTAAATTTAGCGCAAAGCCGGTCCGGGTTTGACCGGTTAATTACTTTTGGTTCCGGTGCGGAATATGACAAAAGCAGAAGTCTTCATTTAGTTAGAGAAAGCCAGTTTGGTGAAAGCAAGCCAAAGGATGAATATGGTTTGGCAAAATATTTAATTTCAGAAGAAATCCAAAAAACCCAAAATATAATCAATCTTCGCTGTTTTGGTGTCTTTGGTAAATACGAAGATTATGCCACACGTTTTATATCTAACTCCATTTGCCGCAGCTTGGCCGGCATGCCGATTGTCATCCGCCGGAATACGGTATTTGACTATCTTTATGTAAATGACCTTATTAGAATAGTTGCTTATTTTATTGACCACGAGCCCAAAGAAAAATTTTACAATGCCTGCCGGGGAGAAGGTGTAGAGCTGTTGTTTTTAGCGGGACTGGTTAAAGAGGTCACCGGTAGCCAATTGGAAATTAAAATTAAAGAAACCGGAATGAGTCCGGAGTACAGTGGCAATAATACTTTGTTAATGGCAGAGATGGGAAAGTTTGAATTTACTCCGCTAAAAAATGCGATAGAAGAAATGGTAATTTGGTACAAAGCAAATTGGGAAAAGATAGATAAAAACAGTTTAAATTTTGACGCGTAAAAATAGATTTGTAGTTAGCCCCGTAAAGATAAATCTACGAGGTTAGCCGATTTATTAGCTTTCCTGATTATGCTCACTCAAGCCCAAGAGAAAAAGTTTGCTTAACAGGTAAAAAATCCGGCCAATGGTTTTAAAAAATGCCCAATAACATTATTCCCGAACATGGGGAATTGTGGCGCTTGGTAAAAAAGGAAATAAGCTAAAAAAGTAAAAATCAAGGGGAAAAGCCTTGATTTTTTGTTAATTTGGTGTTAATATAATTGGTTCCCATGGAGGTGGGACTAAAATGGAGAAATGGAGAGAATCCCTCTCCCAGGAGGTCTGGGAAGAGGGGAAAGTGATCCCGTTGCGCGCCGGGTCATATCGCCACCGAGTTGTGGTGGTGTGTTACTCGGCTGGCCGCCAAACGGCCGAGTTCGCAAACGGGCAAAAAAAGTTCGGCGCGTACGTTGAGCTCGTACGTGCCGACGGCAGTTGGATAGAAGAGGGGAACAATATCGTCCCCGTTCTTCCCGACGGTCGGTTGCTCATGGTGGTGGAGCAGCGCCCCGCGCACTATGCGTGGGGAAATAAACCACCGACGGTCTTGATTGGAGGAATCCAGGTGGATTTGGCTAGGTTTGGGCCATATTCCTCACTGGAGTTCCCTGGCGGCGCTGTGGACGCCGGGGAAAATTTTACCTCCGGGTTTCTCCGCGAGCTCACCGGAGAAACAGGTGTCACCACGCAGACCGCCGTACTCTACACGCGGCGGTTTTTTAACCCCTCGGGCGCTGACTGCGCATTACGGCAGCGCTTGGGGGTGATTTTGCTCCAGGATGTGGGGTTTGAAAACTTCACTCCCGGAGATGGTGGTCTCCAGGTATTTGCACTGGACTCCGAGGAGGTTCAGAAAAATATTTGGGCCGGAGTTGTAGACTCCGGTCAGGCCGCCATTTTTGGCTGGAGTTTCTTCCAAGAGCTTAAAATGCTTTTGGCGGATTCTTCCGCCATGGCCGCGGCAATAAAGGCGGGGCACATTACCCGCCAGGAGGTAAAAATAAACAAATAGTAAATTTGCCGTCCTGCCGGCGGCAACAAAAAAATAACGGCAGGAAAAGAAAAAGGAGGTTTGGGATATTTGCAAAAGGCGCTGGGGTTTTGGTGTGTGTCATTCTCGAGATGGCACTATCCAAGATTCCCGGCGCTTCTTTGTTTTATTAATGCCCAGCAACTTGCATGTTTCCATCTCGAGTGCATCCGAGAGATCTGTGAACAACAGGTTTCTCGTCGGAGGCACTCCTCGAAATGGAAATCTGATAATTTCCCAATTCCCTTAATTTCTATCAATTTCCTTTTTTTTCCAACTTTTTGACCCATAAGGCATTTTTAAGTATAATAAATGGACTGATTAGCTTAGAAATAAACATATTTATGGGTAAAAATTACCCCGAGCAACACGCAATAAAAACCGGGAAAATTCTAAATTGCCAGCTTTGTAATTCCCAAAAATTGTGTCTTATTCTGGATTTGGGTGAGCAACCGCTTTCGGATTCAATGCGCACGGAAAAAATGCTAAGCCAGCCCGAAAGTAAATACCCTTTGCGGTTTTGCCGGTGTGAGGACTGCGGTTTGGCGCAAATAGACTACTGTGTTGACCCTGGCACAATTTATCATCTGGCATATCCATACAGAAGTGGCGCGACTAAAGAATTGCTGGAATATTTTAAAGGCCAAGCTGAATTATTAATTCAAAAATATAAACTCAATTCAAAAAGTTTGGTGGTAGATATTGGCTCCAACGACGGAAGTTTTTTGGAAAATTTTATTAAGCAAGGCGTAAAAGTTTTGGGGGTTGAGCCGACAGACGCGGCTAAAACAGCCAACCAAAACGGAATTGAAACTATTCAGGGTTTTTTTAATCAAGAAGTTGCCGAGAATATAGTTAGTAAACAAGGCAAAGCCTATTTGGTTACATCTGCAATGGTTTTGGAAAGGGCGTCCGAGCTTGGGGAAGTGTTAAGCGGCGTGGAAACTCTTTTGGCTGACGGCGGCGCGTTTGTTTTTGAGACCCATTATTTATTTAAGATTATTCAGGGTGGGCAATTTGACGCCATTTACCATGAACATTTAAGAACTTTTTCTTTAACAGCTTTAATTAAATTTTTTGAGTTTTATGATTTTACGATTGTAGATGTGGAAAATGGTTTTTCCTTTCGCGGCAATATTAAAGTAACCGCTGTAAAAGGCAAAAACCAACCAACAAGCGCGAATATTGCAAAATTTTTAAAACAGGAAGCAGAGGCCGGTTTAAACAAGCCGGAGACGTATGTAAATTTTGCTCAAAGAGTTAAAAAATCTAAAGAAGATTTTATAGGCTTGATGGAAAAAATCAAGGCAGAAGGTAAAACCCTGGCAGCTAATTCCTGCCCGGCGCGTTGTGTAGTATTGCTAAATTATTATAATGTCGGGCCGGAGGCTGTTGCTTACATTGCCGAGCATCCCACTTCCGGAAAATTAGGTATGTATTTGCCGGGAAAACATATTGTGGTGGTAAACAATCAAAAACTTATAGATGAACAGCCGGACTATGTTGTTTTGCTGGCCTGGTATTATGCGGAACCAATAATGAAAGCTCTTAAACAGAGAGGGGTTAAATCTGATTTTATTATTCCGTTGCCTGATTTACGAGTAGTAAAAAATTTAGAAATTTAAGTATGAAAAAATTAAGAATTGGCATAATCGGTTCTGGTTTTGGCCTGTATGGGCTGCTACCGTCCTTTAATTCGTTAAATAACTGCCAAGTGGTTTGTATGTGTGGCAAAAAAACCGAGCGGCTGGTAAAATACTGCAGTAGCATCGGGCTTAAAAATATTTACACCAATTGGCAGAAAATGTTAAAGAGTGAAAAGCTTGATGCGGTGGCGGTGGCGGTGACTCCCAGCGCCCAGCACGGCATTGTTAAGACTGCGTTAAATTTGGGTATTCATGTCTTTGCGGAAAAACCGTTGGCTCTTAATCTTAGCCAGGCTAAAGAGCTTTATGAACTGGCAAAAAAAAAGCGTCTGACCAATGCAGTGGATTTTATTTTTCCGGAAATCGATGAATGGCAAAAAGCTAAAGAAATTATTGACAGTCAAGTTTATGGAAAGTTAATTAGTATTTCAGCGGACTGGGATTTTTTAAGCTACGATATTAAAAACGGACTTAAATATTGGAAGACAGATTCCGCTAAAGGCGGGGGAGCGCTAGCCTATTATTTTTCACACGTGCTATATTATTTGGAATATTTTGCCGGAGAAATTGTCCAGCTAAAAAACCTGCTTTCCCACTCCAAGGAGAGTAAAAATGGCGGCGAAGTGGGAGTGGATTCCTTGTTAAAATTTAAAAAAGGGGTTATAGGACGAGCCCACCTAAGTTGCAATAACCATATTCAAAATAGGCATATCTTAGTTTTTATTTGTGAAAAGGGTCAGATAGTGTTGGAAAATCAGGGTACTTACACTCAAAATTTTTCATTAAAAGTTTATTGGCACGGCAAAGTTAAAAAACTTTTGGTTAGGCAATCAGACATTTCTAAGTCAGGAGAAGATGAACGGGTGAGAGTTATTAAAAAAATTGCTCGGCGATTTATTACGGCATGCCAAAAAAAACAGACTATAGTGCCGTCATTTCATCAGGGTTTAAGAGTGCAGGAATTAATTGAGCAAATTAAAAATAATAATTTTATAAATTAAATCATAAATATGCAAAAAAATTTACCTAGGTCTATGCGCGTTCCTTACGGATATTCCGTTCACGGAAGGGAAGAAATTAATGCAGTTGTAAAAGTTTTAAAAGGCAACACGGCCATAGGCGACCGTACCAAAGAGTTCGAGTCAAGAGTTGCCAAGATGTTCGGCAAAAAATACGGGGTTATGGTTAACTCCGGAAGTAGCGCTAATCTTTTGGCTTTTGAAATATTAAATTTGGCAAAAGGTAGTGAGGTAATCACACCGCTTTTAACTTTTGCTACCACAGTCGCGCCAATAATTCAAAAAGGTTTGGTGCCGGTTTTTGTGGACATTGAACCTAATACTTATATTGTTGATATTAATCAGGTCGAAAAAGCAATAAGCAAAAAAACCAAGGTGTTAATGATCCCTTCCCTTATGGGGAATATTCCAAACTTAAAGCGCCTTCAAGCTATTGCTAAAAAATACAAACTCTGGCTAATAGAAGATTCCTGCGATACGTTAGGTGGCAGGTTAGAAAATCGCCCAAGCGGTGTATTTAGTGATATCTCTACTACAAGTTTTTACGGATCTCATGTGATTAATGGCGCGGGTGGAGGAGGAATGATTTGTGTAAACAACCCTGAGTGGGTTGATCGCTTAGTCGTATTGCGAGGATGGGGCAGGCAATCTTCACTTTTTGGAGAAAAAGCTAATTCTGAATTATTGGCTAACCGTTTTCAGGGAAAGATAGGCGGCATCCCTTACGACAATAAATTTATTTTTAGCGAAGTTGGTTATAATTTTTTACCGCTCGAACTTTCAGCGGCTTTTGGATTGGTTCAGTTAGACAGATTTCCAAAATTTCTGGCTCTGCGAAAAAAGCATTTTGCTTCCATGCTCAAGTTCGCGCAAAAATACACAAACTATTTTGAGCTACCCAAGCAGACTCCGAATACTGAAACCGCATGGTTGGCTTTCCCTTTAATTATTAAAGACACCGCTCCATTTACTCGTTTGGAGTTGGTAACTTATTTAGAAAATAAAAATATCCAAACCAGACCTGTGTTTACCGGCAACATACTCAAACAACCGGGTTATAAAAAAATTGTTCATAGGAGCACGCAAAAATATTATCCTCATACCGAAAAGGTCATGAAGGATGCTTTTGTTGTGGCTTGTCACCATGGCCTTACTGAAGCCCAGATTAAATATTTGCAAGCAACGTTTAATGAATTTTTAAGCCAATTTTAATTTAAACGATGAATCAGGGATCAGATGGAATTTTACCAATATAACTTAGTTCGGTGCTGCCAAATAATATTGTTCGTCCGCCTTAGGCGGAGGAGAACATATTATTTGACAGCAAACATCGGAGAAAAATATCTTCTCCACAAGGTCGAAGAATATTTTTTTTACCAATAACGAATAAATTTCACATGACCCTGAGCCAGCCGCTTTTAAGCATTTGCATCCCGACATACAACCGAGCGCCGCAGCTTCGGGTGGCTTTAGACAGCATTTTAAATCAACTTGACGCAGAAGATTTAAAGGAAATAATTGAAGTGGTGGTTTCCGATAATGCCAGCAGTGACTCCACTCAAAGTTTGGTTGAAGCTTACCAAAAAAAATATTCCCAGTTAAAATATTTTAGGAACTCGGAAAATATTGGTGGGGATTTAAATTTGGCTAACTCCGTAGTCAAAGCCACCGGAAAATTTGCCTGGTACTTGGGCGACGATGATGCCTTGGTTCCGGGCATACTCCGTCACACCGCAGGAATATTAAAACAGCACAACCCGGCCGTGGTAGGGGTTCATTACGGAGTTTTGTCAGACCCAAAAAAAGTTCCGGGTAATGAATTTTTAATTAAAGATAAAGCCCCTATTGTAGTTGAAAAATATCAGGATTTTATGGAAAGAGGCTACTGCCTTGGCATTTTAAGTGTTATACTTTTTGACCGAGACTTATGGCTCACGGTGGACCATTCAAAATTTCATACCCTGTGGCTTTACTATGAAGTGGTTTTGAAGTTAATGTCTAAAGCTCAAGGGAGAAAATTTGTTTACATTGACCAGATTGGAGTATTAACCGGGGAGGGATGTGGTTGGGTTAAAAATGGCGGTGAGCTAAAGTCTTTTTTGGATTGGAGAGAAATTTTAAATTCTTTGTCAGACTACGGCTACAATAAAAATTGGATCCAAAGCGAGCAAAAGAATTTTCCTAATTTATTGATAATAATCTTGCTTCGCGCCAAAGGCCACGATCTGTCCATGGAGACAAAGCATTTAAGACGAGTTTATAAAAGTTTTTCAGGACGTATCTTTTATTTGATTCTGGCAAGTTTAATTTTTTATTTGCCTAATTTTATTATTAAAGCTGTTAGAAATATTAAGAACCTATTAAAAAATTTTTTTACAGCGGGCTTGCCGCAAAGTTAATTTTATGAGCAATATTACTTTTGTCATTTTTGTTTACAATGAGGAAAAAAGAATTGAACTGCTTGTCCGAAATTTAATAAAATATGGACAGGTTTTGTTTATGGATGACGGGAGTACCGACAACAGCAAACAGCTGGCGGAAAATTTGGGGGCGAAATTTATTCGGCGCCCGGTAGGCCCGGCATATGTGGAAACTCAGGAAATGCTTGAGTTTGTAGAAAAATTGGTAGTCACCCCTTGGGTTTTTTGGGGGTATGTTGATAATTTTTTACCCAAAACTTTATTGGAAAAAATTACGGAGATTTCCAATCAGGATAAAATTAAGTATGTTTACGTGCCGATTTTTACTTATTTATGGGGTGATACCAAAAATATTTATGTCAAAGCCGCTTACGGATGTTTTTGGAGAAAAGGCATGGTGGATTTTTCCCAAAACCGGATTCACAATATGGGCAAGTTTGTAGGCAAAGAAGAAGACAAGCTAAAATTGCCCATGCGTTTGGAATACGCGATGCGGCATTTTAGCCTTTATGATATGGAAAAATTTTTGTCCGGACATTGGCGCTATGCCAAAACCGAAGCCGAGCTAAAATTTGCCGACGGCAAACGCTTAACGCCCGTGTATCTACTGGGCAGTATGGCTCATTATGTATGGCTGTTTTGGGGTGGTATAAAATCGGGCATGCGGGGAATTTTGGTTTCTTTACTTTATGCATTTTTTAGGTTAATGGTCTGCGTTAAGCTTTATGAGCTTGAGCATGGTTGGAACCTGGAAACAATTGAAGCTGAATTCGTTAAGGCAAAGAAAAAAATCGTGGAGGAAATAGAGGCTTGATATACTTATATACCGAAAATTTTTATTGGTTGCCCCGTTCGAAAAATTTTATTAAAAAGCTTTTGGGTAGAGGTACCCGGGGGCCCGAGGCTGTAGTGGCGAGTTTGGAAAGGGGACTTAAGGTTCTTAAGGTGGATTATCAAATTAACCGGCCTTTGCCCATAAATCCGGTTAGTATTGGGGTGCTGAGTGGTGTAGAAACTTTGCGTTGGGCGCTTGAGCAGAAAGCTAGCGGAAAAATTAGCCGTTTGGTTGCCGGGCCAAATATTGTAGTTACGCCTTTGGATAAAGACGGTTTAATCCGCAACAAACATTTGGATTTATATTTAGTACCGGCGCAGTGGAGTAAAGATTGGTGGACCAGTCTGGCGCCCGAGTTGGCGGAAAAAATTAAGCTCTGGCCCGCGGGGGTAGAGGACAGGGGATCTCTAAAAAAATCTAAAGGTATTTGCTTGGTGTATCGAAAATTTGTTGACGATGATTTTTTTAACGTAATCATCAGTAAGTTAAAGCTTCGTGGTATAGATTATAAAACCGTTACCTATGGGCAGTTTAGGTATCAAGATTTTTTAGCTTTGCTCAGCCAGAGCCGGTTTATGCTGTATTTAAGCCCGCTGGAAAGCCAGGGATTGGCTTTGCACGACGCCTGGATGGCGGACGTGCCCACTTTGGTTTATAATTCGGGTGTAGTTCATTATAAAAAATTTATATGGGAAGGCTCTGTTATTACGGCGCCTTATTTGACCCCGGCTTGCGGCTGTTTTTTTAAAAACGAGGCTGACTTTGAGTCCGGTTTGGACAGGTTCTTAAGCGGCGAAAAGAATTTTAACCCCCGTCAATATTCGCTGGAAAATTTTATCGATGCTGTTTGCGCGCAAAAATATTTAAGCTATTTAAAGTGATAAAAAATTATTTAAAATTTATATATTATTTTTTATTTCGGCGGCCGAAAACTTTTAGCCAGACCGGCGAGGATCGGATTGCGGAGTTTTATTTAGGCAACCAGCCCGACGGCTTTTATGTAGACGTAGGCGCCAACGACCCGGTTTATTTAAATAATACTTATTTATTCTACAAAAAAGGCTGGAGCGGCTTGTGCGTTGAGCCGAACAGTTTTCAGGCCGGGCTGATAAAATTATTCAGACCAAAAGACCTAGTTTTAAACATCGGCCTTGGTCCTACAGAGGGGGAAATGGATTTTTACGTCTTAAACCCTGACACGCTTTCCACCTTTTCGGCAGAGGAAGCAAAGCGGATGGAGAGTTTGGGTCACAAAACCCAGGAAGTCAGGAAGGTGTCGGTAAAAACCTTGGCACAGGTTTTGCAGGAAGTTAACCGGCCTGTAGATTTACTTACCATTGATACCGAAGGTATGGATTTGGAAATCTTAAGAAGTAATGATTGGCAAAAATTTCGTCCCAAGTTAATTATTGCCGAAACTATAGACTACCATGGCAACCGGGGAATAAGGACTAATAAGCTGTATGACGAATATTTGGTCGCTCAAGGCTATATTAAGCTGGCCGACACTCACATTAACGGCATTTACGCAGAAGCCGGCTTTGCTAAGGAAAAGCAATTAGAAAATATTTTATGATTAAAAAATTTATTAAATCCCTAGCCAGGAAAGTTTTATTAAGTGAGGCTGTGCCGACAGGGCGGACCGTGGAACTTTTGAGAAAAACCGATAAAAGTTTTTTAAGCGAACGCCCGTTTTATTTTGGTCTAAAGCGTATGCGCGCCACCGGCCTGGCTATGGAGGCAGCACCGGGCACGGCGGAAACCGTTCTGAATGTTTTGTCGCGCTATCCTAAAGGGACAGCTGTTTTGGATTTTGGCTGCGGCCAGCATCAAAGCGCATATTTAAAAAACTTTGGTTTTGATGTCAATTCCTGTGATGTGCTGAATATGGATATACCGAACTTTACCCAAATAGATCCGGTCAATTCAAAGTTGCCCTTTGCCGACAAACAGTTTGATGTAGTAGTGGCATCGGAAGTTTTGGAGCACGTGGAGTCGCCTTGGGTTGTTTTAAGTGAGCTAATCAGGATATCTAAGCAGGCGGTAATTATAAGCACGCCTAACACAACGTCACTTCATAGTCGGAAAGTTTTTGCAAAAACCGGTTATTTGCATTGGTTTACGCCGGAAAATTTTAGCTATCACATTAGCCCAATTTTTGCTTGGCAGGTGGAGCTGTTTTGCAAACTCCACAATGTCAAACTGGCTGAAATCCTGGGCAACCACCAAGCCTTTGAATTGCCATCGTCGGCCGGAAAAGTTTTGGATTTGGCCGAAGCGCTGGTTTTTGTAATTTTTCCTGAATAGTAAAAAGATTTTATGAAAATTGGAATTATGGGTTTGGGCTTTGTGGGAGGAGCTTTACAAAAATATTATTCCGCCAGAGGCGGATCCGCCTCTGGCGGAAAATCCGACAAAAAAATATCGGTTCTGGTTTATGATAAGTTCAAGCGAATTGGATCGGTTGAACTTATTAATCAGGCCGATGTGGTTTTTATTTGCGTCCCGACACCTTTTGTCCCAAAAAAAGGCTTTGACCTATCGGCGGTTGAGGAAGCAATTGAAATTTTAAGCGCGCCTAAAATTGTTGTTATCAAATCATCGGTAATTCCTGGCACAACTGAAGCCTTGCAAAAAAAATACCCCCAGCATAAAATTTTATTCAACCCGGAATTTTTGCGTGAAAAATTTGCTTATTATGATTTAACCCATCCTAGCCGTCAGCTTTTGGGAGTCGCCACCAAAAACAAATTATCCGCTTCAAAAATTATGCGGCTACTGCCCAAAGCGCCGTATGAAAAAATTATGCCCAGCCAAGAAGCCGAAATGGTTAAGTATATGGCCAATTCTTTCCTGTCGCTTAAAGTCATATTTGCCAACCAATTTTTTGACCTGTGTGAAAGTCTGGGGATTAATTATGAAACGGTTAAAAATGCTGTGGTTAAAGACCCACGCATTGGCGATTCGCATTTTAATGTGTTGGCAGGAGACTATCGAGGCTTTGGCGGTAGTTGTTTCCCTAAAGACGTTAATGCTATTATTGAGCTAGCTGAAAAGCGTAAAGTCAAACCAAGCTTGCTTACAACCATGAGAGAAATTAACCGCAAGCTTTTAGCCCGAAGCGGACTAAGCGAGAGCCATTTTTTGACTAATGCCCATAAAAAATCTGCAAAAAAATAGTAAGAAAATTTTAGTCGCAGGAGCGGCCGGTTTTGTCGGCTCGCATTTGTGCGATTTTTTAATTGCGCGAGGAGATTATGTTATTGGAATTGATAATTTAAGCACAGGTAGTAAAAAAAATATCGCACATTTGCTAAGGCATCCAAGGTTTAAATTTGCTAAAGATGACGTGGCTCGTAGGGAAGGATTTAAAACCCTTCCCTACAGGGGAAACATTGATGAAATTTATCATCTGGCTTCACCGGCAAGCCCGGCTTATTATCAGCAAAATCCAATTAACACCTGGAAAGCCAACACCATTGGTACTTTAAATTTATTGCAACTGGAAAAAAAATACAGGGCAAAATTCTTATTCGCTTCTACGTCGGAAGTTTACGGTGACCCATTACAGCATCCACAAACAGAAAGCTATTTTGGTAACGTTAATCCTGTCGGCATCCGTTCTTGCTACGACGAAAGCAAACGCGCCGGGGAAAGCTTGTGCATGGATTATTACCGCCAATTTAATTCACAGATAAAAATTGTACGGATTTTTAACACTTACGGTCCGAGAATGGATAAAAATGACGGCCGAGTGGTTTCCAATTTTATTACGCAAGCCCTGGCTAATGAGCCCATTACAATTTATGGCACAGGCAGGCAAACACGGAGCTTTCAGTACGTTGATGATTTAATTGGAGGGCTCATAAAAATGATGGCCAGTCCTAAAAGTTTCGTCGGCCCGGTTAATATTGGCAACCCGGGAGAGTTTACAGTTTTGGAGTTGGCAAAAAAAATTATTAAGTTTACCGGTTCAAAATCATCTATAATTTATAAGCCTTTGCCTCAGGACGATCCTAATCAAAGAAAACCGGATATTGCTTTGGCAAAACAAGTTTTAAACTGGCAGTCTAAAATTAATTTAGAAGTAGGCTTAAAAAGCACAATTGAATATTTTAAACGCAATGCCTAAAGTTTCAATAAATATTTTAACAAAAAATCGAGCCGAGCTTTTAAGGAAAGCTTTGGCGAGTATTGAAGCGCAAACATTTAAAGATTACCAGATAATTTTGGTTGATGACGGATCTACGGACGGAACCGATCAGGTTTTACAAGGATATAGGGATACAAGAATGCAAGTCATAAATCATGCGCAATCGCAGGGTATTACGGCAAGCAGGCAAGAGGCGTTGCGGCAATCGGCAGGGGAGTTTGTAGTAATTTTAGACGATGACGACGAATGGACAGATATAGATAAGCTGGCAAAGCAGGTTAAGTATTTAGACAATCATCAGGATTATGTCTTAGTCGGAGGAGCAATAAAAACATCGGCCGGTATAAAATTTAGACCCGAAACCGAGGAGAAGATTAGAAAAACAATGCTGTTTAGAAATAATTTTTTTACTTCTACGGTAATGTTTAGACGAGAGGCGGCGGTTAAGGCCGGTGGATTTATTATTGATAAAGATGATTTTGCAGAAGACTACGATTTATGGCTAAGAATGGGCAAACTGGGGCAAATGCATAATTTTAGGCAGGTTTTTGCGTCTTATCGTCTTCCCCAGTATAATAAGTTAAAGAAGCAGTCGTTTTTTGCCAAGCAATTAAGGCTTATATACAGGGAAAAGGCTTATTATCCTTATTATTTTTTTGCCAGAATTCTGTTAAAAGCCAGAGCATTTTTGTCATTTTAGATCCTTCTCCGCTTTAGGCGGACCAGGACAACAGCTATTTAATTAATTAATGTTTGTTGTTTTTGTCTATGTCAGTTAATAGAAAAAAAATTAGTTTTTGGGCAGTAATAATTCCTAATACCGCGCTTTTGTTCGCGGCTCTTTGGTTGTCTATTGTTCTGCGCTACGGCAACCAGCCACAACCCGGCCAGGCTTACGCGCATTTCGTGGCATTTGCCCCAATTTTTGCTTTTTGGCTCGTGGTATTTTTTGTTCACGGCTTATTTGAAACTAAGGCCTTTAGGCGCTACACAAGTTTAATTTTTAGCTTGGCCTCGGCCATGTCCGTGAATTTTATAATCGCGGCCGTGTATTTTTATTTTCAACCCAATTTAATTTTAACCCCCAGGCGGTTTTTATTAATTTTAACCGTAGTGGCTTTTGTCTTGATTTTATTTTGGGATATATTGGTAAAATATTTATTAAAAAACCGCCTTACCGAGGGAGTTTACCTTTTTTCTTTTAATAACGAGTTAAAAGAATTGGAAGAGGCAATTAAAGACCACGGTTATTTAGGCTTTAAGGTTTTTGGGCATTTAAACCCGGAAACTTTATCCGGTAGGCAGTTTGAAAAGAATTCCGGAATAATTTTGCCCGATAACTTAAACACCCGACCGGAAGTTTTGGAAAAATTTTACCGACTTAGAACCGAAGGTGTTCAGTTTTATAATCACAAAGATTTTTACGAGCAGCTGCTAAGAAGGGTGTATCTTTCTCAAATTAGCGAAATTTGGTTTTTAGAAAATGTAGATTACCAGGAAAAACGTTTTTATAACCTTATTAAGCGGATGGTTGATATTTTCTTGGGGCTGGTAGGTTTTATTGCCTTTTGCCTAAGTTTTCCAATTTGCGCGGCGTTAATTAAGCTAACCAGCAAAGGACCGGTAATGTTCGTTCAGGAAAGAGTCGGTAAAAAAGGTAAGGCTTTTAAAGTCTACAAGTATAGAAGTATGCAAGCGGGGACTGTGACGAATACCTGGACGACGGTAAATGACCCACGCATTACTAAAATCGGGAAATTTTTACGCCAAAGCCGGGTAGATGAATGGCCGCAGTTTATTAATTTACTCCTTGGAACTATGAGTCTGGTAGGGCCACGCCCCGAACAGCCGCACATTGTAGAAGATATGAAGCGCCAAATCCCGTTTTACGATGAACGCCACTTGGTTAAGCCCGGACTGACCGGCTGGGCGCAGCTAAATATTTACGCAAGTACCTTGGAAGAAAGCAAGCAAAAGCTCCAGTATGACTTATATTACATTCGTCACCGTAGTTTTTTATTTGACTTAGAAATTATTTTAAAAACCGTTTATTATATTTTTACCTGGAAAGGTAGATAATTTTTATGCCATCTGTGGAAAAGGAAGATGAGGCGCAATTCAATCCCTAAAAATGAGATAGCCGAAGTCCGGCTATTTTATTTTGAGTTTTTTAATTGTTATGGTATAATAATTAGGCAAGTTTTCAAAATACCGAAACAAAATTTAACAAACCAAAATGGATAAAAGTAGATTAAACGCAGTTTTAAAACAAAAGAAAATTTTAACGGTTGACAGCCTAGAAGTTTTAGAAACAGAGAGTCAGCAGTTAAAAGCGCCCATCCCATGGGAAGATTTTTTGCTACAAAAAAAAGTTTTACCGGAAACTCAACTTTTAGAAATAAAATCCGAAATTCTAGCAACCCCAATAGTAGATTTAACTATCCTGCAAATATCCCAGGAGGTTTTAAATTTGGTGCCGGAACCTATTGCCCACCGGCATCAAGTAATTAGCTATGCCAAAGTAAAAGACGAGCTTTCTTTGGCTATGACTGACCCGGAGGATATTCAGACCCGGGAGTTCATTCAAAAAAAGACCGGCTTTAAAATTAAAACCTTTTTAATAGGTAAAGTCAGTCTGGATTTTGGGCTGTCTAAATACCACGTTTCTCTAGAAAAAGAAATAAAGCATTTATTTACTCCCGGCGGCCAGCCAATTTCTGATACAGCCAAGCCGGAAGGGGAAAGCGCGGATGACGGCCTAAAAAAAATGGCCGCGGAAATTCCGGTTATTCGGGTGGTAGACACCTTGCTGGAATACGCCGTGTTTGAAAAGGCTTCCGATATTCACATTGAACCGCAAGAAAATTCGGTAGTGGTGCGTTACCGTATAGACGGTGTTTTACATGACGTAATGACCCTGCCTAAAGTTATTCAGGCTGCGATTGCCGCGCGTATTAAAGTTCTGTCCAACCTAAAAATAGACGAGCACCGTCTTCCGCAGGATGGCCGTTTTAAAATTGACAAAGATGGCTATAAATTTTCCCTACGTGTTTCCACCATCCCGATTTTTGACGGCGAAAAAGTTGTTATTCGTCTTTTGGACGAATCGGCCAAAGCGCAGACACTAGAAGAATTGGGTTTTGAAAAAGATTCATACGATTGCATTATCCGGAACATTAAAAAGCCACACGGTATGCTTTTGGTCACCGGTCCTACCGGTAGCGGAAAATCCACCACTTTATATACTGTGCTGTCCATGCTTAATACTAAATCGGTAAACATCTCTACCATTGAAGACCCGGTGGAATACCGCATTGTGGGCGCCAACCAAATGCAGGTTAGCCCCAAAATCGGCCTGACTTTTGATGTGGGTCTACGTGCTTTATTAAGACAAGATCCTAACATTATTATGATAGGTGAAATCCGCGACAAGGAAACCGCGGAAGAAACGGTGCACGCGGCTATGACCGGGCATATTGTTTTTAGCACATTGCACACCAACACCTCCGCCGGCGCTTTGCCCCGTCTTTTGGATATTGGAGTAGAACCTTATTTAATCGCGTCGACAATTAACGCTGTTTTGGCTCAAAGATTAGTTCGGGTAATTTGTAAAGACTGCCAGGCTGTCATTAAGCTCGATAACGCGACGATTGATTCTTTGGCTAAACAATTCCACATGGAAAAATTGCTACCGGCATTAATTCACGTGGGTGCCGCGCCGGCTAAGACAAAGACTCTAAAGGAAGTTAAATTTTATAAAGGCCAGGGATGTGACAAGTGCAATCATACCGGTTATAAAGGACGGGTAGGTATTCATGAAATTTTGGAAGTCACACCCGGAGTTGCTCAATTAATTATGGAGCATAAAAGCGCACAGGAAATTCAGGACTTAGGTGAAAAAGAGGGGATGGTACTTATGTGGGAAGACGGGTTTATAAAAGCTTCACGGGGGATTACGACGATAGACGAAATTGTAAGGGTGTCAAAAGAATAGCGGGAAATTTTAGATTTTTGATTTGAGGCTGCAGATTAATGAAGCACAACAGATGAAAATTTTTAGCATTCGATCGAAAAAAAATTTATTAGTTTTCAGCGCTGCTTTGGGATTTTCATTTTGTGGGGTAGCGGCCGGCGTTAGCGTACGACAAGCAGCTTACTATGACGGAGGCACTGTTAATTATTTTTTTGGCTGGCCTTTTCAGTGGTTTGTTTACCATCGTGTAAATTTAGTGATTACTCAAACTCTCATAAACAAGACTTTTATTAATAGTTATGATTTAATTGGATTATTTTATAATTTTTTATTTTGGAGTTTTGTAGCTTTTGTAATTTTGAGTTTGGCTAGAAATTTTAAAAATAAAAAAATTATTAAAACTTAAAGATTTTGAGTTAATGGTAAATTCGTGAGGCTAAAATTCAGGCTTTCTGCCATAATGAAGGTAAATTATTAACAATAATTATTATGGCTTTTAAAAAAATGCCCGAAATGTAAGTCTAGACACACGAAAAGGAATGGAAGCTTCAGAGGTAAACAGCGTTACAAGTGTTTAGATTGCGGTAAACAATTTGAGAACCAAAGACGGAAAATTAGGCTACAAAAGAAACTATTTAAGGAATATATCTGGCAGCGCCAAACAATCAAACAATTGGCCAATAACCATCAGCGCAGCGAGAAATGGATTCGCCAGCAACTGGATAAGTGTAAGCCCAAAGGTTTTTACCTCCACCCACAGCCTGTCATCGGTATTGCTGATGTTACCTTCTGGAGTCGGGAGTATGGGGTGCTAGTTGTCCGAGCCGCAGATTTAAAACAGAATCTCTGTTGGCTGGAAGTAAAGACTGAAACCGTTGACGCCTACAGGGAAGCCAGGGCTATACTGGAAGAATTGGGTTTCACCTTTCAGGCCATGGTTTTAGACGGAAAACGAGGCATTAAGGAAGTATTTAGGGGTATTCCGATACAACATTGTCAATTCCACCAGATTAAAACTATTAACTTCTATTTGACCCGAAGGCCAAAGCTACAGGCCGCAAAAGAATTACGAACCATAGCCTTAGCCCTAACAGAAGTTACTGAAGAATATTTTACAACCCTGCTTAATCAATGGCACGAGAAATGGAAAGAATTTTTAAAAGAACGAACCGTTAATCCAATTACCAACAAATGGTTTTACACCCACAAGCGAATCAGGTCAGCCTACCGAAGTTTAAATACTAATTTACCTTACTTGTTTACTTACCAGAAATATCCGCATCTTAATATTCCAAATACCACGAATTCCCTAGACGGCAGTTTTGGTCAGTTAAAGAAATTACTAAATGTCCACAACGGATTGAAACAAGAACGCCGATGGAAACTAATACAGGAAATCTTACGAAAGTAGCCTCACGAATTTACCATTAAACC
>JBBREH010000002.1:0-70283 GCA_038203095.1 Candidatus Doudnaibacteriota bacterium
TTTAGACCAAAATTTGATATTTTAGCCAAAATCGAAGTTAAAAATTTTGATGTTTAACTTTAGTTAAGCGGAAAAATTGTTAACAAGAGTTTGGCAAAAGAGCAATTTTTGGACAAAAATTAATTCGCCACAAGGCTATTGCATGAGTTATTCTTAATTTAATTCCTCTAGACATAAACTTGCGTTCCCTATTTAGTCGGCCGCATAAAGGGGGAACAAAAATTTTACTACTTTTATAGTTTGAGCATGGATAGATGGTGTTCACGCAGTTTTTTTAGACCCGCATTGACTTCACGGCCCTCTAAAATTTTAGCCAGATGCAAACCACCCATGAAGTGCGGCGAAATTACGTAGTCAATACCTTCGTCGTAAAGCGCTTTAATCTCGGTCTCGTCCTGAGCCATAAAAATCATTTTTGGCTTACTACGCTTATAAGCAGTAGCACGGTGGATTGCGTGTAATAAGACCAAGTTGTCATTAAAATCCGGCACTGTAGAAATTATCAATTTCGCGCCGGACAAATTTATTTGCTCCTGAATATAACTGTCAGTTACGTCGCCGCAAACTGCAAGTAGCCCCTGTTCAATATATAGTTCAACAATTTCTGGGTTGAAATCCACAATCACAAATGAAGTTTTTTGACGTTTTAGCCCTTCTACCAAATGGTGTCCCAAACGATGAGCGCCGATTAAAATGATATGATTTTTTAAAACCATAGTATGTTGATGTTTTTCGGCCGAACCTTTTTTGAAATCAAAAATTTTTAAAAACCTTGCTAAAAATTCATACATTCGACCGGCATATAAAATCATGTAGGAAGACAGAGTAATAGTAATAATACCAATTAAAGTTACTAGTCCGACTTCTTGGTTGGATAAATGCCCCAAATGATGAGCAGATGCAACTAATATAAGGCTAAATTCGGAAATTTGAGCTACAGTCACACCTGCCAAAAAACCTGTGCGAGGCTTATAACCAAAAATTCCTAGCAAAGACATAACAATTAGGGGGTTCCCTACAAGAACAAACATAGATAGAATAATTGCCGGTCGCAACATGGCACCCAAATGACTTAAAACCAAACCCGAGCCCAAAACAATAAAAAAAATAATAATAAAAAAGTCCCGGATAGGTTTAATTTTTCCACTAATTTCATAATGCACACCGCTTCTGGCAAGTGATAGCCCTGCCAAAAACCCACCGATTTCTAAGCTGAAACCAATAATTGGCAGTGAAACAAACGAAGCCAACCCCAAAGCCCAGGCCAAGGAAAACACAAGCATCAGCTCGTCATTGTTTCCAATTTGCGCCATAATCTTTGGAAAAACCTTAGCCGACAGCCACATAATAATTAAAATTAAAATTAATGCTCTGACGATTGCTAAAATAATAGTTTGCCATAATGGCAAACCGGCATAAATTCCGCTTCCGCCGGCGGAAAAGCTCGACAGTGAAATTAATATTAAAATTGCAATAAAATCCTGAGTTAAGAAAATTCCCACAACCAACTTACCGTATAAACTTTGCAAATCTTTTTTCTCACCCAACAGCTTTACCACAATAATTGTGGAAGAAAAAGTTAAAGCCGGGGCAATATATGCCGAAGCAACTACGCTAAAACCTAAAGCGCGCAATATAAAATAGCCAATAACGCTGGTAAAAAATACCTGTCCCAGTCCAACCAGCACGGCAGTTTTTCCCAACCGCTTAAGCTGGTTAATGTCCAGCTGTAAACCAACCATAAACAATAAAAGCGTAATACCAATTTGGGCCAAAGCAAAAAATACATCTCCTTGTTGAAGATGATAGTAGCCTAGTGGACCAACAATTAACCCGGTTAAAATATAAGCAATTATGCTCGGCTGTCTAAGCAGACTTACAATAAATGAGACTGCACCTGCCAAAATTAAAACAATAGTAAGTTCAAAAAAAATGTTATTCATCAACAGAATATTTATTTTGATTTTATTCAGTAAAATTTTAATTATTATACCACGGTTTGCCAAAAATCCAAAATTCTGCTAAAATAAGGTCTATTATGAATACAATTTTTTTTATCGGTCCTCAAGGCTCGGGCAAAGGCACTCAGGCGAAACTTTTGGCGAAACGTTTAAACTTTTTTTATTGGGAAATGGGCGGTATTTTACGTGAAATTGCGACCGGCAACAGCATTTTAGGGTTACGAATAAAAAAATTAATTGACTCAGGTATTTTGCTCAACGACGACGATTTGTATCAGGTTGTAAAACTACGACTAAGCCAAATCCCCATTGACCAAGGAGTTATTTTTGACGGCATCCCAAGAAGGTTGGGTCAGGCTGAATTTTTAATTGGTTATTTAAAAGAACAAAATAGAACCGAATTTAGCACATTCTACATTAATTTGCCTAAAGACGAATCAATTAAGCGTCTTTTAAAGCGGGCTGAACTGGAAAAGCGAGCCGACGATACTTTGGAAAAAATTGAATTTCGTCTCGCTCAGTATCTCGAAGAAACTGTGCCGGTTTTAGACTATTTAAAAAAACAGGGTCAATTTTTTGAGATCGACGGTAGTCCAACCATAGAAGAAATCACAAAAAAAATTAATAGTACTATTAGAATTTAATACCAACAACCCCTCACAACTACTAAATATAATTCTGCGTGACGACCTGGTGGTCATCCTTCGCTAAAGCTACGGTGAGCCTATTATAATAACAAATTTTGATGAAAAATCGAGCATATCCATTAAACATAATCTTGTTGGGGGATCCGGCGGCGGGCAAGGCAACACACGGTGCCTACCTAGCTAAAAAATACGATTTATACGATTTGGATATGGGCAGGGAACTTAGGTCGCTGGAAAACAACAATATTTTAAGAAAAAAATATCGTTTAGATAAGACCTTAGACAGTGGCAAACTTACTCCGACCGAACTGGTTAGAAGATTATTATTTGACTTAATTCACGCAACACCCAAAAATAAAGGCATCTTATTTAACGGCACGCCCAAAATGCTTGGTGAAGCGAAATTGGTGGCCAAATGGCTGCGCCAAGAAAAACGTGGCAGAGTTATATTTGTCTATCTTTCCATCCCCTTGGCCGAGACCATTCGAAGAATGACTGCGCGCAAAACCTATTTCCGAGGAAAGTTCAGCAAGAGGCCGGATGACAATAATATAGCCTTAAAAAACAGAATTAAATACTACCAAACTAACATTGTAGAAGTAGTAAAATTTTTTAAAAAACTTTATCCATTTGTAAAAATTTCTACTGTAGGCACTATCTTAGTAGCAAAAAAAAGGCTTATTGGAAAGATTAAGAAATTTGAATAATGTAATTCGAGAAATTGACTGCCTGACTTTATGGAAAACCTAAATTCTTTCCAATGAAACAAAATAACTTCTCCATAAAGCCTAAAAATATTTTATTTGACGGGTCCGTTGCCAAATGCGCTTTCGGACGAAATTTCAAAATCTCGAGCGGATTGGCGTAAATTAATTTTAATGATTAACTTTGGTTAAGCGAAAAATTCTTGAATCAAGTCACCGAAATTCTGAAATTGCAAACAAAATGGCATTTGACAACAGACCCTTGGCAGGATGATTTGAACAAACACACATTAATTTTATGCGTAAAGGCCTAATAAAAACTCCTGGAGAAATTGAGATTATTGCCGAAGGCGGCAAGATTCTTCATAATATATTATATTTAACTGCCGGGCTGGTCAGGCCCGGCGTTTCTACCTCGGAACTAAACGAGTTTGCGGAGCAACAAATAATTTCCGCGGGTGGCCGTCCGAGTTTTAAAAACTACGGATCCAAAAAAAATCCTTTTCCGGCAGCTCTATGCACTTCGGTAAACAATATTGTTGTGCACGGAATTCCATCACTTAATACAATTTTAAAGCCTGGCGATATTATTGGACTGGATATTGGTATGGAATACAAGAATCTTTTTACCGATACAGCCATTACAGTTGGGGTAGGAAATATTTCGGAAAAAGCAAAACAGCTAATGCAAACCACAAAAAAAGCATTAGACTTAGCGATAAAAGAAGCTCGCCCAGGCGCAAGGACAGGAGATATTGGCAACATCTGTCAAAAAACTGCCGAAGCGGCAGGGTTTAATGTGGTGCGCGACTTAGTCGGCCACGGCGTGGGCTACGATGTTCACGAAGACCCAATGGTGCCATGTTACGGGAAGAAGGACAGTGGCGACGTTTTAAAAGAGGGGATGGTTATTGCAATAGAGCCGATGTTGGTAACAGGTGAATTTTATTTAAAAACTTGGGACGACGGCTGGACCATTGCCACAGCCGATGACGGCCTTAGCGCGCATTTTGAGCACACCATAGCGATTACTAAAAACGGGGCGAGAATACTGACCTAAAATATTTATTACAACATAAAAACATTTTGGAAGAGGGGACACCTCTTCCAGCATTATGAGCTTCTCAAACGAACATCGGGAACAGCATCCCAAAAAAATCATTTTAAACGTCGGGCCAAGTGGCTTTGAACAAATTTCTGCTGGCTTAAAAACTTTAGAGATGCGCCTCAAAAAAGAAGGCAGAATTAAAATAAATGTTGGCGATATTTTGCTTTTTAAACTCTTTACAGGTCAAGAACAAAAAGCCGAAGACGAAATGACACTTGAAAGAAAAGTTATAGACATTCGCACTCATTTAGGCATTAGCGAAGTTCTTGAAAAAGAAAACTATTCGGCCATTCTACCAAATAGAAGCTCAAAAGAAGAATTTTTAAATAAAATTACCGGTCACTACCAAAAAGTTGCAAAAAAATTAGATATTGAAGAGTGTGAGTTTGAGATAATAGAGTTTACAGATAAATTTTAAACCAAATAACAAAATGACCATGTTAATGACATGGTCATTTTTAATTAGTCAAGTTGGGCTACAACTATTTTTTCCCCGCGGAGATTTTTCGGCCGGACTGAATCTGATCAGACCTTACCTGAGATTCGGCTCCGCCGGATTTTTTATCAATTTCTTTTTGAATTTTTTCTGCAAACTTTTTTAAACTCATTACGCCCAGATCTTTGCCTTCGCGCGTGCGGATGGACACCTTCTTAGATTTCATTTCCTTTTCACCGATTATAATCTGGTAAGGAATTTTTTGTATGCTGGCTTCACGGATTTTTTTGCCAACCGATTCGTCACGATCATCCAACTCAACTCTCAGGTTGTTAATTGTTAATCGTAAATTGTTAATTGTTTTTCTTGCGTACCCATTCTGTTTCTTAGAAATCGGCAACACCGCCACCTGAACAGGGGAGAGCCAAAGCGGAAACGCTCCAGCAGTGTGTTCAATATAAACGGATAAAAATCGTTCAATAGAACCCATCAATGCGAAATGGATCATAACCGGCGTTTGTTCTTTGCCTTCGTGGTCGGTGTAAACTAAACCAAAACGTTTGGGCTGAACAAAATCCAGCTGGGGAGTGGCCAACTGCCACTGTCGGCCAAGCGCGTCTATGGCCATAAAATCAATTTTAGGCCCGTAAAATGCCGCTTCGCCTTCAGCCACGAAATAATCCAGCTTATTCTTTTTGGCGATTTCCAAAATAATCGCCTGGGCTTTATCCCAAAGTTCCGGCTCTCCTAAATATTTTTGCGGCGAGGTAGGATCCCTAAAAGACAAACGCGCTTTTAATTCCATGCCGATTTTACTGTAAAACTTTTTGGTAACTTCAATTAATTGCTGATAAATGTCCTTAATTTGATCGGGGGTGCAAAAAGTATGACTATCATCCTGGGTTATAGAACGCACGCGAGACAAACCAAGCAGTTCACCGGCTTTTTCATCGCGATAAACTGTCGTGGTTTCCATATATTTAATTGGCAAGTCACGATAGCTGTGGGGCTTGCTGGCATAAATTTGTTGATGGTGCGGACAGTTCATTGGCTTCATTACCAACTCGTCGCTGGTCTCCTGGCTTTTTACCAAAAACAGTTCGCCGCCAAACTTATCCCAATGACCGGAAGTTTTATATAACTCATTTTTTGTAATATGCGGGCTCCAAACTCTTTGCCAGCCTTTTGCAAGTCTTAATTCCTGCGAATAATTATTTAGCAGTTCCCTTAACAAGGCACCTTTTGGAGTAAACAACGGCAAACCTTTACCGACCTGATCAGAAATAGTAAATAGATCCAGCTTTTGTCCCAGTTTTCTGTGATCACGCTTTTCTGCTTCTTCAACCATTTTAAGATGTTTTTCCAGCTCTTCTTTACTTTCAAAAGCCCAACCATAAATACGCGTGAGCATTTTATTTTTTTCGTTGCCGCGCCAATATGCGCCGGCAGTGTGAGTCAGCTTAAATGCGTCTGGCTTAACTTCACTACTCGGCGAGCCGCTATGCCCGCCTTTGCACAAATCTATAAATCCGCCGGAAGTGTAAAAGGTTAAATTTTTGCCTTCCTTAGCAAACTCTTCTATTAGTTCAGTTTTGTATTCGTTCCAGGCGAATTCTTTTTTTGCTTCCTCGATTGAGACTTCCTTGCCCACAAAATCCTTCCACATTGGCAAAAGCTGCCGCATCTTTTTTTCTATTTTTGGCAAATCTTTGTCGGTTAACGGCTGAGGCAAATCAAAATCCTGATAAAAACCATTTTCGACAGCCGGCCCAATGGCGTTTTTTGCTCCAGGATAAAGTTGCCTCACTGACGCGGCTAACAAATGGGCAAGCGTATGTCTAATGCCCTGAAGATGTTCTTTTTTGAAATATTCTTGATTGTCCATAAAAGTAAATTTAAGATTTAAAATTTAAGATTAAAGTTTGTGCTTACTTTCTTTAATCTTAAATCTTTCAGCTTAAATCTGATATAAACACAAAACCCCGAAATTTAGCTACTGATAATTCGCCAGGTGGCGAATCAGTCGCTAAATTCCGGGGTCTCGCAGGAGACGTTTCCGTCCCAGAATTTCATCAGCAAAGGCAGGCCAAGGGCCTGCACTACAGCTAACGAACTTTTCATCTGCTATGGCTCTAGAACACAGCAGATTTATTGTCTATTGTTTCAAACTCCCTGCTTGGTAGGCAGATCAACATTTGAAGTAGTGAACTAACTAAAAAAATTATAACAGAAGCCTTAATCCTTGGCAAATAAAGTTTTCCACAGCGGCATTTGGCTTATTTGTTTTATATATGACACCTATTCCTATCTGAATATCTGCGGTTAATTTACATCTATCATTAAAATTTCAGGCACGTCTCTAAGCTCGGCTAACAACTCATTCGAAACCGCAACCAAACTTTGGGTTTTAATTTTTTTTGCATTTTGACCTGTACCGACTGACAAGTAAACCTGGGCGTTGCCTTTATTTTTTTCTAAAATTTCCTTAATTTTATTTAAGGCATTCATATTAGAAAGACCTGCCATATGCAAAACTACCTGCTTACTTTTGCCCATTTCGTTCAAAGCCATACTGTATAGATCATCACTAGGCAACTCTTTTATATCATCTGCTATTAATTTAAATTCTTCATCTTTGTCGGACAAACGGCCAATAACCTGGACTATGCAATCATCAGTTAAAAACTGCACGACTTTTTCCATAATTTTAGGAAAAACCAAAACCTCAATATTGCCCCCCAAATCTTCAAGAGTAAAAAACGCCATCGGATCATTTTTTCGAGTTAAAGTTTTTTTAAGCCGTGAAATAATACCTCCCATAATCACCTTACCACCCAGCTCAGTAAGTGAGAGACTTTTTACGCTCCGCAATGTAGATAAAACATTTTTATAAACATCCAAGGGGTGCGCTGAGACATACATACCTAAATGCTCCTTCTCCCAGAGCAGCTTTTCCTCTTTGGTCGCGGGCACTGAAGGTCTTAATTTTAATTTGCCCATTTTTAAAGACGAACCGAATAAGGAATTTTGCCCTTCAACGTCCTGCTTTAAGTTTTCACGAACAAATTCCAAAACTTCTTCTGTGTTGGCAAGTAATTGGCCGCGTTCACCAAACGCGTCCAGCGCCCCGCCCTTGACCAAGGCTTCCCAGGAACGTTTACTAAAGTTTTTGGTGTAAGAACGGATAAGAAAATCTTCGAGAGAAGAATAAGGCTGAGAAGTGCGGGGTAAATGGTGATTCTCTGCGCTATCAATCCTCAACACTTCACCCTCAACCCTCGCTTGAATTATGCTCGCAATAACATCACTCCCCAAATTCTTAATTGCGTTTAACCCAAACCGAATAGTCTTTTCATCCACAACCGTAAAATTTCCTAAGCTTTCATTCACATCCGGAGGCAAAACCGCAATCCCAAGCTGATCACATTCTTCCACAGCTTCATAAATCTTATCCTCATCACCACTTTCCGCAGTCATTAGCGCAGCCATAAATTCAACAGGGAAATTAGCCTTCATATATGCGGTCTGATAGCCTACGGCCGAATAAGAGGCTGAATGTGCCTTGTTAAAACCATAAGCTGCGAAAGGTTCAATCCAGGTCCAAATTTGCTCGGCTTTTGAATGCGACCATTTGGAAGTATCCATACAGCCCTGCACAAACTTAATTTTTTGCTTAGCCATTTCTTCAGGATTTTTTTTACCTACGGCCTTTCTAAACTTGTCGACCTCTTCCCAGCTATAGCCGGCCAAATCGTGGGCAATTGTTAAAAGATCGTCCTGATAAACTAAAATTCCATACGTTCGGTGAAGAATTTTTTCCAAAGCAGGGTCCAAATATTTAATTAATTTTTTGTCGTGCTTTCGCGCAATAAACTCAGGAATAAACTGCATAGGGCCCGGCCGGTAAAGAGCTATCATAGCCATAATGTCAAAAATGTTTGCAGGCTTAAGTTCCCTAAGATAACGTGTAATCCCCGACGAACCGAGCTGGAAAACACCAAATGTAAGACCATCAGAAAGTAATTTAAAAGTTTTAGGGTCAGGATGAGGAAGGTTGTAGATATTAATGGATACATTATGGCGCTTTTGAACCAGGTTCACCGCCGATTCCAAAATTGACAAATTACGAATTCCCAGCAAATCTAATTTTACCACTCCAATTGCTTTACTGCTCGCGCCGGCGTCCAAAGAATACATATCGTACTGGGTAATAATTCGCTCACCGTCCGGCTCTTTTTGCAACGGCATATAGTCAGTCAGGGGAGTCGGAGTTATTACAATACCCGCGGCGTGCATACTCGCATGACGCGCGCAACCTTCCAATTTTTTTGCAATTTCCAATATTCGATGAGTCTCAGGGTCACGGTCGTAAATTTCTTTAAGTTCCGGGGATTTTTCCAGAGCCTTTTCAAGCGTCATTAAAAAACCCTGCTTGCCTATGGGTATCATTTTAGCAATTTGGTCGCATTTGCTATAAGGGACGGCCATAGCGCGACCAACATCGCGCACGGCGGCGCGTGCGGCCATGGTTCCAAAAGTTATAATTTGCGCTACCTTGTCCTTTCCATACTTATCAGTAATATAATTAATAACTTCGTCTCGACGGTTGTCGGCAATATCCAAGTCAATATCCGGCGGTGTCGGACGATGCATTGTCAAAAAACGCTCAAATGATAACTCATAATATAGAGGATCAACATTAGTAATGCCGAGAATTCGGCCAACAATACTGCCGGCGGCACTTCCCCTAGTGTTAGTAATTGCACCAATATTATGCGCTCCCGAAACCACGTCTGCCACCATTAAAAAATAGGTGTCGAAGCCTTTTTTTATAATAATATTAAGTTCATATTCAATTCGCTGTCTAATTTCTTCGGGAATTATTAACTCCTGTTTATCGTTGCCGACAACTGTATTTGAGCCACGCGGCCTTTCACTAGCTATGATTCTTTCGTCTTCCCGCTGAACAGTTGTCAATGACGGAACCCCTTGCAATGTGTATGAAGCCAATTTGCCATACATTAACAAAGCTTTTTCGTAAACCATCTTTCTTAAATAGTTCTCCGAGGTCATACCCTCAGGAATTTCCACCTGGGGAAAATAGCGTTGATCAATTAAAATTTCTAAATTACACATCTCTGCCACTTTTTGCGTATTTTGCACAGCCTCAGGCAAATCAAAAAATAGCTCCATCATTTTTTGCGGGGAATGAAGTGACAAATCGCAACTGCGCATATCCAAACGGTCTGTGTCGCCTACAATCCTACCCGTGCCGATGCAAACCATAACATCTTGTGCCTCGGCGTCTTCGGGATAAATATAGTGGCAATCCGCCGTCGCGACGACTGACAAATTATTAGCCTTGGCCAATTCAACCAAGCGATGATTGAGTTCTGTTTGGCGCTGATGATCCTCCTGCTGTGAAGGTTTAATATTCCTTTGTATTTCAATAAATAATTTTTCCGCGGTAAAAATTTCCAAATACTTTTCCAAAACTTTTTGCGCCTCACCTTGAGATTTATTCATTAACGCGCGGGCAATTTCTCCTCGCTGACAACCGGACAGGCAAATTAACCCTTGAGCATGTTTTGATAACAACTCTAAATCAATTCTGGGTTTGTAATAAAAGCCGTCCAGGTGGGCTTTGGTGGTAAGCATTATCAAATTTTTATAACCTTCGTCATTTTGCGCCAATAGCGTTAAATGATGGTAATCGGCGTCAATTTTGCCTTCTTTTTCTCCCATACCACGAGGCGCAACATAGGCCTCCAGGCCGATAATCGGTTTAATGCCGGCTTCTTTGCATGTGTTGTAAAATTCCACGGCGCCATACATTACACCGTGATCGGTAATTGCCAGACTCTCCATACCCAATTCTTTGGCACGCTCAACCAGCGGCTCTATTTTAGACAAGCCGTCAAGTAATGAAAAATGCGAATGGCAATGCAAATGGGTGAAATTCATAACAATTAACAATTTACGATTAACAATTTCCGCTAAGGGGTCCGCCTTTGGCGGAAACTTATTCCTAAGTTAATCGTCAATTGTCAATCGTTAATCGTTCTAGCCTATCATACCAAAATTCTACCAACTTTGCTATAATTAAAATATATAAAATCAACAATAAAAATAATCCATTTATGTCTTTATTCAAAGATCAAGTCAAGCTGGGCTTTCAAGAAGCCGAACTTGAAACCCAAAAAACTTTAGCCGGGCTGCCACCTCTTATTAGGTGGCTTGCGATAATTTTTACCATCATGATTATTCCGGTTTACTATTCTGCAAAAATTATTTCCCGAAAAATCTTAACAAGTAGATACTCCCAAGGGGCCCTTTACGCCAAACCAAGTTTTACTAACCCAAAAAAACTAATTATTTCCAATGTGAACGTTGTGACCACCGGTAGCGGAAGTTTTGCCGCCGGAGTCAAAATCAAAAATCCAAATTTAGATTTGTCTTTAGAAAACCTGCCCTTTTCATTTAAATTTTATAATGAAAAAAAACAACTAGTTTATACTTATGAAGATAAGTTATTTTTACTGCCCGACGAGGAAAAATATGTCACCGTTCCGACGTTCACAGCAATAGAAAACGTTTCCTTTGCAAACTTTGAAATACCAAATGAGCTTCCCTGGCAAAAAAAATTAACAATTCCCAAAGTCCAGTTTTCTACTTCCGTACCCAACTCATACCAGCAAAGTTCGCCGGAGGCGTTTATAGTTGAAGGGGACTTTACTAACGACAGTCCTTATACTTTAAAAAGTGTTCGTTTGACATTTATTATTTTTGGCGCACAAGACAAAATTGTTGGCATAAGCCAGCGGGATGAGTTCACTGTAAGCCCTTTTGAAAGACGAGCGTACAAACAACTTTGGCCTTTAATTTCTGCTCCGGACATAAGCCGGGTTGAGGTCAGGGCCGAAACCAATACCTTAAATTCCAACAATCTGGTTATTAATTCAAGCCCTTCACCAGCTTCCGATTTAAGCCGACCGAGGAATAAAAATAGATAATTCATCTTTATTGTTTTATTTTAGACAAATACGCGTAAAAATAAGCAACAACGGGAAAAACAATGCACCATCTTCTTAACCGATTCAAATATTTTGATCTGCCACTGCTGGCGGCCACATTACTGCTGGCCTTGGCCGGTCTCGCAATTTTGTATGCTACCACGCTTTCGGACAATTCCACAACGGTTTTTAACCGACAGTTAATTTTTTTAGCTTTCGGTTTAATTATTTTTATATTTTTAAGTCTTTATGACTATCATGCTCTGACCAAGTCAAACCGAATTATTTATATTGTTCTAATTTGTTTGCTTGTCTATCTTCTAGTTTTTGCCTCGCCTGTTAAAGGGGGCAAGCGCTGGATAGACTTTTCATTTTTTCGTTTTCAGCCCGCTGAGTTTGCCAAAGTAGTAATTATTTTAGGTCTGGCGCGGTTGCTCCATTTAGCCCGAGGTCAAATTAATTCATGGCGCACTATTACTTGGTCATTTTTTTATGCAATTTTGCCGGCAGCTTTGGTGCTGTTTGAACCCGACTTGGGCTCGTCTCTTATTATTTTTAGCTTGTGGGTTGGCATTATCATGCTTAGCTCAATAAAAAAGAAGTTTTTGGCGGTATTATTTTTTATTGCGCTATTTGGCTTGGGAGTCGGCTGGCAATTCGTTTTAAAAGATTTTCAAAAAGATAGGATTAGAGTTTTTTTAAACCCAGATTTAGATCCAAAAGGCAGGGGATACAACGTTAAGCAGGCGACAATTGCCGTGGGAGCCGGTGAACTAGTTGGAAGAGGTTTGGGCAAAGGTGTGCAGAGCCAACACAAATTCTTACCTGAACGACAAACCGACTTTATTTTTGCCGCCTCTAGCGAAGAAATTGGCTTTTTAGGTTCTGTTAGCCTATTAATGCTTTACTTTTTTTTACTTTGGCGAATATCAAAGATCATAAAAAAAACCAAGGATGATTTAGGCATGTATCTAGCCGGTGGGGCATTCTTTTTTTTCTTTTTCCATGTCGTAATTAATGTAGGCATGAATATTGGGCTTTTGCCGGTAACCGGCATTCCTCTGCCCTTTGTCAGCGCCGGTGGCAGTTCCTTAATTGCCAGCTTAATTCTGCTGGGAATTGTACAAAATATTGCTGTTGAGTCCAAAGCTTTGCGCTTTTAATTACATCTGGTATACTTAAATTATGAAAAATAATATACCCTGCGGAGCGGGGTCCGGTTCTGCCGGAAAATCTTTTGACTTTAAAAAAATTATTGAATGGCTGGGCTTTGTTTTAAAGTGTCCGATTTGTGGGCATAAGTATAAACTGGAGCAGACTAAAGTTTTAGAGAGTGAACAGAACGAAATCTATAACGAAGCACGGATTTTAATCCACTCCGACTGCGTCAAATGCAAAAGCTCGGTAATGTTCAATGTTGAAATCCGCGGACCGGAAGTCTTTAGCGTTGGTATGGTTACCGACCTAACCGGCAAAGACAGCTCCAAATTCAACAAACTCGGACCCATTAGCTCCAACGAAATTATCGGCCTACACCAGGAGCTTAAAAACTTTAAGGGCGATTTTGTTGCCGCGTTTACATAATTAAACAACAAGAAACAAAAATATGGGGAGAAAAATTGTATATGGGTTTTTGGGCTTAATAATTTTCTTAATTATTGGCGCATTAGTAGCATATGGCATTAGTACAATCATACCGTTTCCAGCACCTATTTACTTAATTATTTTAGGGATTATAGTCATTTTAGGAGTTTGGCTTAGTATAAAATTTGCAAGTAAGAGAAATCAAGCTGAGCTACAAGCAGATCCGACTACTAGAGGTCATTTTTTAGCAGAAACCCCGAAATCACTTAGGTATTATTTTTTAGTCGTTGGTATATACCAATTGACTGTGGCATTCAGACTCCAGCCAAATCTTACAGCTATAATCACCAGTCTTATCGCTTTGATATTTGGAATTATCCAAATCTATATTGCCATAAAATTTGACTCTGTGATAAAAGACAAAATTAAATTCATTATAAATTTCCTTTGGATTCAGCTTGTTTATTCTATTTTGTTGTTTATAATGTTGTTCTTTGTATTAAAATTTAACACCTTCTTTGCTTGGGCACTAATGGGAGAAGTCGCTATTACTTTGTATTTAATTTCAAACTCAAAACGCATACACAATAATCTTTTAAGTCAGCAAGTTTCTGTGCCGACACCTCCATTAAGCCCGAACTTATAGTTTACCACTTATGTAGGCTTTCAGCTTCCTGTCCGCTCAATCCGTTCAGCAACTTGACCAGACAATATCTAAACTGCCATTTAAGCGTCTCTGAAAGCCTTATAATAATCGTAGCGACCATATAAACGCCTAAAAAATGTTAGATTTACGCCGGATATAAAGCTGAACAGATAAGCGGACACTGGAGTCGAACGACATAACCAACCTGCCTGGACAAAATCCGGGCTTTTTGATACAATTATCAGGATTTATATATAAGGTTTTACTAGAGTAGGTAAGTAGACTGTCATTCCCAGGAGCCATATTTGAAGGCTTCATTAGACAACAAAGCAATCTATCAACTATAAAGATAGGATCGCTTCTTTTGCCACAGCGATGACAAATTGAAAGCCGATGGTGTAAAATCAAAAGGAAACGAGAATGGATAAGTTACAGATTAAAGCCGAAGTTAGAGATGTAAAAAAATCTAACCCTCAAAAGCTACGCCAAGCAGGCTCACTGCCGGCTGTACTTTACGGCCACAAAGTGCAAAACGCGGCGCTCACGGTTAACGCCAGAGAGTTTGATAAAATTTTAAAAAAAGCGGGTGAAAGTACCATTGTTGAACTAATGACCAACGATGGTAAAACTCATCCGGTTTTAATTCACGACGTCCAAATCCATTATTTAACCAGCGTCCCGACCCACGTTGACTTTTACGAGGTTAGCTTAACGGAAAAACTTAAAGCCAAAGTTGTACTGGAATTTTCCGGTGAATCACAGGCGGTTAAGGCTATGGGCGGAGTTTTGGTTAAGATCTTAAGTGAAATTGAAGTAGAATGTTTACCAACCGACTTACCTCACAATATTACCGTTAATTTAGAAAGTTTAAAAACTTTAACAGACAGTATTCACATACGCGATATAATAGCTCCTGCCAAAGTTAAAATTTTAACCGGTGCCGACGAAATGATAGTTAAAGTTCAGCCACCTCGTGACGTAGAGGCGGAATTGTCCGCTCCGGTTGTGGAAGACATTAGCAAAGTTGAGGGTGCAGCCGAAATTAAGCCCGATGCCGCTGCCGGCTCAACTTCTGAAAAACCTGAAAAATCCGCCAAGGGCGGATCCGCCTCCGGCGGAAAGGATAAGGAAGACAAAAAATAGCCCATAATAAATCCCTCCCTCACCGGGGAGGGATTTTGATAATACGAATACTTCTGTTATTATGAAATTATGGAAATGAAACCTTATTTAAAATTTAACCGGTCGCAAATCTGGGTTCTTGCAGTTGCAATTTTAGTGCTATTAGTAGGCGGACTTTATTTTTATCATATTTGCCAAAATAACCCAAGAATAAATGACAAAGTTGAAATTGACGGGAGAGCCTATCAAAAGCTTGTCACCCATAAGGACCAAGAGCCTTTACCTCCCGCAAAAAATGGTAGGAATGTAAAGGTAGTAATTTTAATGTACCACCATGTTGGCGACCCGCCGCCCAAAGCCAGCCGTATGCGAAAAGACTTAACCGTTTCCACGGCTGATTTCTCGGATCAGGCGAAGTTACTAAAAATGGAAGGATATACCAGCATTAAACTTGGAGATATTTTAGCTTACAGCCAAGGCAAATTTTCTATGCCCAAAAATCCGGTTGTTTTTACTTTTGATGACGGCTATGATGATGTTTTTGTAAATGCCCTGCCAATTTTGAAACAGAATGGGTTTGTTGGCAGCTTAGCAATTATTACCAGGTACCCAAAAAGCGTAATGGGTGATAACTTTTACGCTTCCTGGGATGAAATTGCCAAAGCGTATCAAGAGGGCAACGAAATTGTTTCGCACACCCAAGACCACTTTGACGGAAAAAATCCCAAATACTCACAAGATTTTATTTTTAATAATTTGACAGGCTCTGTTCAAGATATTAAAGACCACTTAGGCTATACTCCCAACATTTTAATATACCCATACGGACACTATACTACCAATTATATCGACATAGCCAAAAAGGTAGGCTTTGTAATGGGTGTAACCATTCATGACGGCAAAACAGTGAGTTTAGATAACTTAATGGAGATTCCACGTGTCAGAGTGCATGGCGGAGAAACTTTGGGGCAGTTTAGAGCACGGGCCATGGAGTAATTTCCGCGAAGCGCCACAAATTATTTAAATCCTTATAAAATTTTACGTCTGCCTTTGGCAGATATTTTTTTATCAGCTCATGCAATTCCGCCTTTTGACGAGGGTCAAACTCCAAATATATTAATTTTGGCAGATGTTTTCGCTCTGCAATTTGTTGTAATAAACGTCTAATTTCATACAGGCCGCTTTCCTTTGTAAATAGGGCCTGTTTTGGCTCAAATTTTAAACCGATTGTTGCGGCTGATGTGTTATTTTTCCATTGATTCCAGCCATAAGGAAGATTGGCAATAATCATATCAAAATCTCCTTTAATTTTTTGCAGCAAATCTGATTTTATAAACTCTAATCTCCCATACACTGGAGTATGGGAGATAGGGGTTAAAATATTTTTTGCATTTTGCTTTGCCACTTTAAGGGCGGATGGCGAAATATCAGATGCAGTCACTTTAATCTTTAATCTTAAATCTTTAATCTTTTTCGTAAGCGATATTGCAATACACCCGCTCCCGGTGCCAAGGTCGAGGATTTTGATGGACAAACCGCGGAGCATCCTTCCCTTAAAAAGGGAAGGTGTACCGCTTTGGCGGGACGGAAGGGTTGGAGTCTTAATCGAAACTTCTCCAACCACCTCCCCGCCCTGCGGGCGGTACTCCTCCTTAAAAAGGAGGAGAGACTGCACAACTCGCTCCACCAGCAACTCCGTCTCGGGGCGAGGGATTAACACATTTTTATTAACCATAAACCTTAGCCCATAAAAATCCCTATACCCCAAAATATACGCCACCGGCTCACCTCGAAGTCGCCGCTTTGCCATTAGTGTTAATCTGTTGACTTGTATCCGTGTTAATCTGTTTTCCCCATTCATATACAAAAATTCCTTGGATTTTCCAAGGACATCTGCCAGTAACAACTCGATTTCTATCGAGGAATATTTTTTTAAAATTTTATTTACCGTCATAAATCAAAATCAATATCAAGAACCGGCTCTTGGCCTGGCTTAAGTTTTTCACTGGTAACGATACTTACCAAGTAGCCTGCCTTGTACTTCACCTCAACCTTACCGTACCCGAGATGCAGTCTTTGCCAAATCCAATAATTATCTTTCACCTCTTTTCTGGCCTGTGGTTCAGTAACACTACCGTCATTTAACCCTTTAACTAGTTTCTCGCGTATGCCCAATAGTTGCTGTTTTGTTCTTTCATTGCTAACTTCCGTAAAACGTTTGAAACCTTCGGGTAAATTTTTTGCAAAAATTGATCTTAATTGTAAACTAATACCTTTACCTTTTAAATCCGAATGGGTCAGACGTGCGTAATTTGTTACAATCTGATTCTTTTCCGGATTAAACCCTACGCTAAGATAATTTTCCTCTACTAGGTAGCCCTCGTACTCAATTTTCCATTCATATTCAGGAAATTGTTTTTGATACTTAGGCTGAGCCAACAAATCTTTATTAACCCTAAGTCTTATTTCCTTTGGGGGTTGCTCGGTATTATTCAGCTTCAAACCATTAAAATGCGCAAGATAACTGTCCACAAGCTGTATTTTGTGGTTATAAATTTGTTCTGCGCTTGGTTCTATATCAATACTCATACTAATTCTTTAATGCTTCCTTTTTTGCTATTAAATCGGCCTTTTGCAAGGCTTCGGAAATATCGGCAAATTTGCCTTCCATTATTAAATTTATTTGGTTAAAATTTTGATTAATGCGATGGTCGGTCACACGATCCTGGGGAAAATTATAGGTGCGGATTTTTTCCGACCTGTCCCCGGTGCCAATTTGAGATTTGGTTAAGTCGCGAACTTTTTTGCTTTCTATTTCTTCATAGTATGCTGCCACACGAGCACGAATGACTGACAATGCCTTTTCACGGTTTTGTGCCTGACTACGCTCGTCCTGGCACTGCGCTATAATTCCGGTGGGAATGTGAACAATGCGAATAGCAGAGTAGGTAGTATTAACACTCTGTCCGCCCGCGCCGGAAGAAGTAGTGGCTTCTATTTTTAAATCTTTTTCCGCAATTGCATAATCTTTTTCAGCCAATTCCGGCAACACCGCCACGGTAATTGTGGAAGTATGTACCCGGCCGGACTTTTCAGTGTCCGGCACGCGCTGTACTCTATGCACTCCGGATTCATATTTAAACTTAGAGTATGGACTTGGAAGCTTAGCGCTAAAAATTTCAAAAATTATTTCTTTAAAACCTCCTGCCTCTGACTTGGAAGAGGAAACAATATGAATTTTCCACTTATTTTCATCGGCAAACTTACCATACGCTCTAAACATTTCCGCAACAAATAATGTAGCTTCGTCGCCTCCGGCGCCGGCACGGATTTCCATAATGCAATTCTTGTCGTCGTACGGGTCTTTAGGCAACAATGCATTTTCAATTCCAGATTGGAGATTTAAGATTTCGAATTCAAGACGACGAGCTTCATCAAGCGCCATAGATCTAATTTCAGCATTCTCATCGCTCAAAAGTTTTTTATTTTCATCTAACTCATTAGTTTTTAATCCTAACTCAGTTATTTTTTCAACCACCGGCGCTAATTCCGCCTGTCTCTTACCTAATTTAGCCATATCCAAGTTACCACCCAGCGACATTGTTTGGGTAAGCTGATTGTACTCGTCTAGAATTTTTTGAAAAATGTTATCCATAAATTAGCGTTTTGTCGGTAGTTATTTATTCACTTTTTGGCTAACCACTAAATACTAGCGGCTACTTACTATATTAACACAAAACCGCGCCAAAATGGAGCGGTTATGGTTATTTTTATGGTTATAGTTATTTCTTGGCTCTGGCTTTGCGCTCCTTCTTTACCTTAACCACGGCTTTAACGGCCACAGCGGCGGCGGTGCGCTTTTTAAACTTGTCAACGTTTCCTGCCGCGTCAAGCAACTTTTGCTTACCGGTATAATACGGGTGGCAGTTGCTGCAAATTTCTGTATGAAGCTCTTTTAAAGTAGAGCCGGTGGCAAAAGTATTACCGCAAGCGCAAGTGACAACTGCATTGGTATTAAATTGGGGATGAATGGTAGGCTTCATAAATTTTAAAATTTCTATTTAATTTCTATAAATTTCCGTTTATTTCTTTACTATTTTGAAATAAGCTAAAATTAAATAGAAATATATTGAAATAAATTATACTTCAATATTTTATCCCATCTTGCCAATTTCGTCAAGCCCTGTTATAATAAGCGGACTATAAATTAATCAAACATATCCCGCATATCTACCTGTCTAAGCAAGCCTGAGGGCTTTTCTTTGGACCCGCGGGATAGAAGGAAAGGTTAAGATAATGAAAGACGTCACACTTTTAGAGCTGCTCAAAAGCGGAGCGCACTTTGGACATACCACCTCACGCTGGAACCCCAAAATGAAACCGTATATTTTTACTGTTCGCAATAACATCCATATTTTGGATTTGGAACAAACCAAAAAAGCCTTGGAAAAAGCCTGCAAATTTGCCAAAGAGCTTTCGGGCAAGGGCGGCACGCTTTTGTTTGTCGGTACCAAGCGCCAAAGCAAAGAAATTTTAAAAGCTGCTGCTGTCTCTTGCGGCATGCCCTATGTTAATGTGCGTTGGTTGGGTGGCAGTTTTACCAACTTTAAAACTATCCAGAAAACCATTCGCAAAATGGAAAAATTGGAAGGCCAAAAAGCCTCAGGCGAATTGGAAAGCCATTACACCAAAAAAGAACGCTTAATGGTTGAACGTGAAATTGAAAAGCTAAAAAAATTATTCGAGGGCATCCAGGGAATGAAAAAACTTCCTGATGCGATTTTTGTCACAGACGTAAAACACGACGCTATTGCTGTTACAGAGGCCAAAAAAAGTAAAGTTAAAATTATTGGCCTTATAGACACCAACTGTAGCCCGGACAAAATCCAGTATCCCATCCCCTCCAACGACGATGCCACAAAAGTTATTGAACTTATGTGCACCGCGATTGCCGAAGCGGTCAACGAAGGCAAAAGCGCTATGACCGTGGTAAAAGAGGCAGCCACCACAACTGTAGAAACAAAATAATTATTAACCACTAATCACAAATTAAATTATCCACAAATCACAAATAAGAACAAATACTGCAAATCTATAAATTTGCCTATTTGCATCTCAGTGATTTGTGAGTATTTGTGTGATTGGTAATTTGTGGAGAACTTATGTCCAACGATATCCTTAAAGAAATCCGAGAACTCACCGGCGCCGGCATTTTAGAAATTAAAAATGCATTGGGCGAAGTAAATAACGACAAAGAAAAAGCCATAGAACTTCTTAGAAAAAAAGGCATTGCCAAAGCCGGAAAAAAAGCTGACCGCCTAGCCAAAGAGGGGATTATAGAAGCTTATATCCACCCCGGCTCAAGAATAGGCGCATTGGCAGAAGTTAACTGCGAAACAGACTTTGTGGCCAGAACCGAAGACTTTAAAGCCTTAGTCAAAGACTTGGCTTTGCACATTGCCGCGGCCAACCCACTATATGTGTCAATTGCCGATGTTCCGACGGAAGTCGTAGAAAAAGAAAAGGAAATTTACAAGGATCAAGTAAAAGGGAAACCCGAAGATGTAGTCAATAAAATTTTGGAAGGCAAAATTGCCAAATACTACGAAGAAACCTGCCTAATGGAACAGCCCTATGTAAAAAATGCCGACATTAAAATTAAAGACCTGGTCTCAGCCGCGGCTGCTAAAATGGGGGAAAACGTGGTGATAAAAAGATTCGCCCGATTTGTTTTGGGGAATTAATTAAAAGTGATATAATAAAATATATCTTTAATTCCAAATTAACAATTTCCAATTCCTAATCTTGGGGCTCAAATTGGATATTGGAAATTGGATATTGGAAATTCCTCCCTTGTCCTTCCAAATTATCCCCAATCTCATATTTATTTTATCAATTCTAGGGATTTTTGTAATTGTCCTTAGGCATTTGCCGGATGCGGCAGTTGAATCGGAAGAATCAAACACAAATATTCAACCACATACTAGGCTTTTAGCCAAAGGACTCCCTGCCCAAGCAATATCTAAAATCAGAGTTAGTGCAACATTTACGGTTAAAAAATTTTGGTTTTTTATTTTAGAGGCCAAAGATCTTAGACCTCATTCCGCTGCCGGTTATAAAATAAAAAAAATGTTTACCAGCCGGCTTACCAAACCCAAAGCTTTACCTGTGCCTCTGCAACAATTAGTTAATCCTAAAAATGAGCAATTTTATCTTGACCAAATAAAAATTGAGCCTAAGAATCTTAAACTTTACGATGACTTAGGAAAATATTATTTAGAGCAGGAAAATTTAAATGATGCTAGAGATATTTACCATTATTTAGTTAACCACGAACCGGCCAATCCGGATTTCCATGCGCGCTTAGGATTTTGCTTCTTCAAAAGTCAAAATTACGAGAAAGCTGCCCAAGCTTACGGTAAAGCCATTGCCCTTGATTCTACCCAGCCAAACAGGTATTATAACTTAGGCTTAAGCCAGGAAGCTGCCGGCGAACTAGATGATGCCGAAAGAGCGTTTAAAAAGGCTCTGGAACTAGAACCGCAAAATCCCAAATATTTGTACTCTTTAGAAAAGCTCGCGAATTCACGATTAACAATTCACGATTAACAATTAACTTCCTCTTTGAACTTAAATTACGAAACAATGAAATTTTAATCCTCCTGTTAATCGCCAATTGTTAATGGTTAGTTGTTATTACTACCCGCCCACTTAGCTCATTTGGCAGAGCAGCTCCATGGTAAGGAGCAGGTGATCAGTTCGAATCTGATAGTGGGCTCCATCTCACAACTTAAAGACATTCCACTAGGGAATTTATGGGCTGCGCTTAGCGCAGCCCATTGTGTTTGTGGGGTGAAATCAATTTTTTTGTTTTTCAAAGAGAGGTTCGAACCAAAGACTTTTTGGGCAAAGAGTTTTTTCTAATAAAAATTTCAAAAAAATAAGATTCTCACTTTGAATGAGGTTTAATTTTCTGATACACATTTATTTACTTTCTAAAATTAAATTAGTTAAGTAAAAAGTTACAGGCGTAAGCACTAATAGCTGTAAAAAGGGCATTAAACCTATTGATGTAAAAGGCAATAGGGGCATTGAAGACAAATAGTACCACTTTCCTGAGGCAAGGGCAAAATATTCTATGCCAAAAGCTGTAACTGCTCCGAATCCTGCCGTAAGAGCAAAGTTTGCCATTTTATTTTTTTTGAACCACAGAATATCTTTACGTAAAGCTGCAATTATAAAATAAAAGGTTGCTATGGCAAAAGCATCTCCAATACTCGCTACAAAACACATCCAAAAATGATGAGAAAAATTAGTAAACCCAGCATATAAAGGCGCTTGAAGATTTTCCCAGACTAGATTAAGTCCAAAACCAATTCCAAATACTTCAAATAAAGTTTTTAATAATAACTTGTTTTGCATACCTATTTTTTAATCTACTGGAATAAAGTTAATAATATAGCGAGTGAGGTTTTTAAAGTTGACAATTATATCTTGCCCAAGCTGAGTATTTCAACTTCCGGTTTAAGATGCTGGTGTTTTCTTTGATAACTTAATCAAACTAAAAGTACGGAATTTATACTGTAATTAACCTTTACTTTAACACAAGTTATATAGATATGCCATAAATTCCAATATAAATAGGGAATTGAATAAAATACAAACCATAAATTTTAAAGAGTTTTTACTGTATAATAAAAGAATGCCTCACCTAATTATCTTTGGAGCGCAATATCTCTATTTAGTTATTATAGCCATTGCTGTAATTTACTTTTTTATACAACCCCGATTAAGGCAAAAGGACATTGCTTTATTTTGTCTTTTTGCATTACCTTTAATGTATATTGGGTTAAAAATTTCAGCGTCGCTATATTTTGACCCAAGACCTTTTGTAATAGGACACTTTACCCCTTTAATTGCCCATACTTCTGATAATGGTTTTCCGTCTGACCATGCTCTATTAACGAGTGCTATTTCATCTGTAATATTTTTCTTTAATAAAAAGGTTAGCGGGGGACTTTGGGTATTAACCATTTTAGTTGGAATTTCTCGGGTAATGGCAGGACTACATCATACTGTAGATATAGTAGGGGCTATGACTATCTCTATAATAGTCGCCTTTGTGGTAGATTATGTCCTTAGACACTCCAAGGTTATTGATTACAAAAATAATTTTTAATAATTTAGGTCTTTGGTTAAATATGGAAATATAACTACGTCAGTCTTCATGAAAATTTCATCTTGTCCATTCAAACTATATTTATGAGAATCCTAATTATTGAAGATCAAGAAAAATTAGCAAAGAGCCTTAAAAAGGGTTTAGAACAAAAAGGCTATGTTGCTGACTATCTTTTAGATGGCGATGCCGGCCAGCGCCGCATTGAGATGAAGGAAAAGGATTATGACGCCGTAATTCTTGATTTAATGTTGCCCAAACGAAATGGGGTAGATGTCTGTAAAAATTGGCGTAATCAGAGCATCTCAATCCCTGTGCTTATGCTTACTGCCAAGGATGCCTTGCCGGACAAAATCCTCGGGCTTGACTGTGGTGCTGATGATTACATGGTTAAGCCTTTTAGCCACGAGGAACTTACTGCCAGGCTTAGGGCTTTGCTGCGGAGGCCAAAACAAACTTTGCCTGCAAATTTAAATGTTGGCGACTTGCTGTTAAATCCTTCAAAAAAAGTTATAACCTGCAAAGGCATTGAACTTTCTTTAACCGCAAAAGAGTTTGTACTGCTGGCATATTTTATGCGCAACAAAAACGTGGTACTTAGCAAAGAACAAATATTAGAACACGTCTGGAATTACGATGCTGACTCCTTTTCAAATATTGTAGATGCACATATAAAAAACCTGAGGAAAAAATTAAGTAAAGTCCATTATGAACACGTACTACAAACCGTTCGGGGAATGGGTTACCAGCTTAAGGTTTAATCCTTTCCAAAAGGCTCGAATTAAATTAACCGCATTTTATATATTAATGCTTGTGGTTATTTTGTGCGTATTCAGTTTTACTTTGTACTTTGCTTTAGCACAGAACCTTAGAGGAGATTTAGACGGCGAAATTACAGACGAATCTGCCCAAGTAAGAGTAATTAACCAAACTATCAATCACTTAAAAACTACCATAATTATTGCAGATGCAGGAGTATTATTGTTAATAAGCGCTTTAAGTTTTTATTTAGCAGGCAAGACATTGCGCCCTATTGAAGAAGCTCTTTTAGCCCAGCAGCAGTTTAGCGCCGACGCCTCTCACGAATTTCGTACTCCTCTATCAATTATGAAAAGCGAATTTGAGGTTGCCTTGGAAAACAACCATATAAGCTCGGGAGAGGCCAAGGTGTTAATTAAAAGCAGTTTAGAGGAAGTTAACCACATGTCCGGTATGGTTGACCAGCTTTTAAAATTATCCCGCAGTGAGAACCATAAAACAACTTTTGAGAAGACGGCTGTTGATTTAGGGGAAATAGTTAAAACAGCCGTAAATAAAATGCAAAAGCTCGCGCAAAATAAAGGAACAGATTTAACCGTGGAAAATATCTCCGGCAGTAAAATTTTAGGCAACTCCGGCGCATTGCAAGAAATGGTTTTGAACTTATTACAAAATGCCATTGATTACACTCCAGCTGGCGGTAGTGTGACAGTTACTATTAAGTCGTTAACAAAATCCTGTAGCCTTATAATTCAAGATACCGGTATTGGCATTGATTCCAAAGACTTACCGCATATTTTTGAACGTTTCTACAAAGCCGATAACGCAAGAAGCCTACGTTCTAATAGTTCGGGTTTGGGGCTTTCCATTGTTTATGACATTGTCCAAAAACATAATGCTAAAATAAAGATAATCAGCAATATAAATAAAGGTACTACGGTTACTGTTATTTTTTCAGCATTTTTCTAACTGTGGACAAGTTTTTTATAATATAATTTTATATAGCTTAATTAAGCTGTCTTTTTTTATACCTCTTCACGTTCATTTCATCCGCCATTGTTAAAGTATATATATGAGAAAAATTAACTAAGAAAGGAACAAAAAAATGAACATAAGAATAAAAGCCGCTGCACTCTTGTCTGCTGGCGCAATAGTCGCAACTGCTGGAGCAATTGCTCTACAAACCCATGCCCAACAGGGCCCTACTCAGCCTGTTACACATGTGCAGAATCAGGCTACACAAACTCCGGCAGTTGTTTCAACTACAACTGGCGATAAAGTAACGCCTCAGGATACTGACAATATCCAAGACCCGGGTAATAGTGAAAAGCCGGATGCGCCGGACGCCACCGAAGTAAAGGGCGTGGATGCAAACGATAACTAAGCAGGCGATACCGACACCACTCCTGAAAAAGGACAGGACGACCAGTCGGAGACTCCTACAGCCACAACAAAATAACTATTAACCCCAAACGCACGCCACTTCACCCCTGGCGTGTGTTTGGTTAAGCTGTTAGCGCAATACGAAAAAATTCATGAAATTTTCATTTTAGATAAATATACTTAAATTATTGAATTTTTAATTAATTGATTAAGCAATAATTTATTTATGAACATACTTAATGGTATAGAGGTAAATAAAAGTCTAGCCAAACAGCTTTTTAATAAAGTCCCGGAAGTCACTCTATACTTCTGGATTATCAAAATCTTGTGTACTACTGTAGGCGAGACTTTTTCAGATGCTTTGGATACAAAATTTAATTTAGGCTTAACTAATCTAACTTATATTATGGGAGCTTTACTCATAATCACTCTATTCTTCCAGTTCAAAGCAAAAAAGTACGCACCCGGCATTTACTGGCTGGCAGTTGTCTTAATAAGTGTAGTCGGCACATTAATCACCGATAATCTCACAGACAATTTAGGAATTTCCTTGATGACAACCACCATTGTTTTCAGTATTGTGTTAGCCGTGGTCTTTGCGGTGTGGTATTCAGTGGAGAAAACATTATCCATAGAATCCATAGATACATGGGGACGCGAAGCTTTCTATTGGCTTGCCATATTATTTACTTTTGCTCTTGGCACTGCGGCCGGAGACCTTATTGCGGAAAGATTCAGTCTCGGTTATGTAATATCAACTGCTATCTTTGTTGGAGCCATAGCCCTTGTCACTTTAGCAAGGTTCCGCTTTAAACTGAATGTGGTGCTCGCTTTTTGGATCGCTTATATTTTAACCCGTCCATTAGGGGCTTCTTTAGGGGATTTACTATCACAAGCTAAGAGTGATGGTGGCTTGGGTTTAGGTCCAACACTAACCAGTATAATTTTTCTTGTAGCAATATTAGCAATTGTTGTCTACCTTGGAATTACCAAAAAGGATGTAACCCCTACTGAAAAAGTATTAGCAAAACAATAGCTTCCTGTAATGGGGCTCTGCCTTGAAGCATGATAAATAAAACTATGAACTTACTGGATGCAGATACAATAATAAAAGCTGGGGGTTATGCTGCTATCTTTGGCATTCTCTTTGCAGAAACAGGTGTTCTTGTGGGGTTCTTTTTACCCGGAGATAGCTTATTGTTTACCGCAGGCTTTTTAGCTTCAGCCGGTTACTTGAACATTGTCATTTTAATATTAGTTTCGTTCTTCGCTGCAGTTTTAGGAGATACCTTTGGCTATGGTTTGGGTAAAAAGTATGGCCATAAGGTTTTTAGCCACAGCGGCTCGGTGCTTTTAAACCCAAACAACATACTTAAGGCTGAAAAATTCTATGCAAAGCATGGCGGTAAAACCATAATTTTTGCAAGGCTTGTACCGCTTATTCGCACCCTCGCCCCAATACTAGCCGGAGTCGGAAAAATGAAGTAAAAAATTTTTTTGTGTATAATCTTGTCGGTGCGGTTTTATGGACAGTGGGCTTAAGTCTTATAGGATATCACCTAGGCAAAATTATTCCGAGCACTGACCACTATATTTTATCTATTGTGTTTGGGATAATAACTATATCAATCTTACCTTCTATTATTACGGTCATAACTGCAAAAACAAGAAAAAAATCAAGAACCTAGAACAAATTATGGCTATCGACTTTAAAACTCCTACAATAAAAATAGAAACTACTTCGCACCGCTCTCCGTTAAAATTTATTTTAAAATGCTTAAAAATTATCGCTTTAATTTTGCTAGCGATTGGCATTGCCGGAATACTTTTTGTTAAATTTAACACATCAACGGCTGCGGAAATTACCGATAAATACCTGCGCCCCATTTTTGGCGACAAGCAGATTATTTTTTTAGAAAAAGTATTCTTTAATCTGTCCGATAAAGTAACTAAAGTAGTTTATAAATTTAAAAAGCCTTTTGCACCCCAGTTTATAAATTCAGAGGCTAGTTCTTTTATACCCACATCCCTTAATTTAAAACCTATCCCTCTAAATCCCGCATTTACCCCTTTAAAAGGCGAGGGCTTATGGCATAGCATTCCACTCACCACTTTTCCTAATAAAGATGTAATGGCTTACACTTTTATTCGACCGGACTCAACCAGGTCTTTCGCCATCGTATCCTTAGTTAAAATAGATACTTCTGAACTTAGCATCGGAAGCGTTGCCGGGACAGTAGAGCCGGGGGGCAAAGTCGGCAAATACGGTACTGGTCGGGTGCCTAAAAGCATTGTACAAAGCGGTAAGCTCGTCGGAGCGTTTGATGGAGGCTTCCAATATAGAGACGGCGCCTACGGGATGATAGTCGGCAGCACTACTTATTTGCCATTAAAAAATGATTTAGGAACGGTTGTTGGCTATAAAGATGGCAGTGTCAAAATTTTTAATTTTACAAACCAAGATTTAGCTACTAGCACTGTCGTATTTGTACGTCAAAATGGACCAATGTTAATTGAAAATGGCAATATTACTGTAACTAACCCCTACAACCAAAAGGTATGGGGCAGAATTGTTGGAACGGATACTTTTACATGGCGCTCCGGAATTGGAGTAACACAAAACGGAGAATTAGTTTTTGCTGCCGGAAATAATTTAAGCCCGGTAACTTTAGCTCAAGCACTAAGCGTAGCCGGGGCTATAAATGCAATCCAGCTTGATATTAACCCTCACTGGGTACGCTTTAATATTTTTAACTCCACAGGTTCAGGCCAATATAATTCCGCACCACTCAATAAGGATATGCAGGACGGGTCAAAAGAATATTTAACCGGCTATCAAAAAGATTTTTTTTACATTTACAAGAAATAAGGGTACTTGCATAAACCCATGAGGACTTATGAAACTGTTGCCAAATGGCAGTTTGGCTAAGCTAAGTAAAAATTGGAGAGCTATTTGGCGTAGACAGAACTGTTATAACTAAGCACACTCAAAGCATCTACATGGGTAAAGAACTAAGGAAGAAGACAACTTGTGCAAAATTTGCACAAGTTCAAAAAAAAAGGGGGTCAAATTTTTTCATTTGACATTTTGTAAATAAAGCAAAAAAGAAGTCAAGTTGACCAAAAAGCTAAACCTATGCTCTTTAAAGAAATATAATCAACTAAGCTTAAGAGATATTGGACAAAGAATTAATGGCTTACACCACATCACAGTTTCGCATAAAATTAATAGGCTATAGACTCCTAAATAAAGCAGAATTTGGTTTTTCATTTTGGACGCCTAAGATCTTAGACCTCACTGCGCCAAAAGAAAATAATATAAAAAAGATTTTACAAAAATTGGTTTTCTATTCAGCGGTTAAAATCACAAAAGGCAAGACATGACCCCCTTACTTTTACTGTTTAAGCGTTTCTTATGGCAGCTTGCCGAAAGACACCCAGAACTAATGACAGCAGAACTAATTGCGGAACTTTGCTCACCGGAGTACGAGCATCCAGTTACAAATCTTCAACATGTAGAATACATTACAAGCTGGGCTAAAAGGCATCGAATCCCTTTTGATATTGCGTGTGTAATTGCAACAGAATAAAAATATTTCGATGTATTGTTATAAAATTATAACTACGAATTCGGAAAACGAAAAGAATGTTAGAGTTGCAAAAGTTGGCAACAAATACTATAAATAGGACTTACGCTTTTGAGCCAATTTCGAGGAATTTTGTGAGGATGTTTGGAAACGTAGCCAGCTACGGCGACAAATACCGCAGCAAAATAACGAAGAAATTGGCCAAAGCTGCTTTGAACCGGCGGAGCCGGATTCAAAAGCGGCAAGAGCGTAAGTCCTAACGTCAATATTTTGGAATGTGTTTTTATTTTTGCTGATGTTGAGCTAACCTGAGACGAATGATATAATTACCATTATGCAATATTTTAGAACTTCTGAAACAGATGAAGCGCTTGTAATAAAATATTTGGCGGGGGATACCCAAGCTTTGGACGAATTGGTTTTGCGAAATTATAAACAAATTTTCTTTTTTTCCAAGACTTTTGTAAAAAATGACGACGCGGCAGAAGATGCCACGCAGGAAACATTTGTAAAGGTTTGGAAAAATTTAAAGAAGTTTGATCCGCAAAAAAAATTCAAAACCTGGCTTTTTCAAATTGCCAAAAATACCTGTATTGACCATATTAGAAAAACCAAAACTGCGCCTTCTGCCCGGGAAATTGATGCCGAACAGGCCTTAAACGAATTAGAAAAAATTGTTGACCCTACTCCCTTACCTGAGCAAATTTTTGACGCTTTGGGATTTGAAAAGAATCTTGAACACGCTTTAAACATTTTACCGGAGAATTATAAACTCGTAGCAACCCTGCATTTGCAGCAAAGCCTGACATTTGATGAAATTGCCGGGATTTTAAAAGAGCCTATTAATACGGTTAAAAGCCGTTACCGCAGGGCGCTGCTATTAATAAGAAAAAAATTAAACTAACCCGAATTTTGTTTTTAAAGTTTATCCGGAATCCTTTCAAAATATCCTCAGTCCGGACCATGCGCAATTTAGCCGGACTTAACCGGTGCGGGGCGTGGCTCTAAGCTCGAAGATTCCGGTAGGAGCGGATATTATCCGCCCGATTTGGAGGGAAGATGAGATCTCCCCCTACTCTGAATTGCGAAACTAAATAAATCCTGGTATTTTGAAATTACGATTAACATTATTTCCAGAAAATTTGCGTATGGCCCCTCAGTTTGCCCACGCGCCAAAATTTGTGTAATTAAATAGGCTTGCTTGTAAATTGGATGACAATCTTCCTGCGACGATCAATACCCTGTAAAAAAGTGTTTGATTTATCAACCTGCACCAAAAACTAAGCAAAACTCGTACTATTAATGAAATATTATGAAAATTCCCAACCAAAACAACCCAGACTCCCTGGAAAAAGCCATAACTAAACATTTTTCAAGCATTTCGATGTCAGGTTGTGACAGCGAGCTTTTTAATAAAATCATTAATAAAATCGAACTGGAAAAACAACTGGAAAAATTAATCCCAAAACTCTGGGCGGCTTTTGTCTTGTTTTTAATCGGAGTAGCGACTCTGATTTTGGCAGTAAATTTTGCTTCCTCCGCCTTTGCCCAAAGCCCGGCCGCCAAATACCTCTCCTTAATTTTTACGGATTTTAGGGCTGTATTGGACAACTGGCAAGACTATACTTTTTCAATTTTAGAAAGCCTACCTTTAAGTCAGGTCGCTGTTTTACTAAGCGGCCTTTTAGCCGGAACATTTATTTTCGATTTTGGCTTTAGCCAATTTAGCAATTTTAAGGCAATACTTAACATGAAAAATTATGGAACCCATCAACAATAACAACCCCGACTTAAGCACTCATAAACCGGCGCATCGGCTTTTTAAGTCAAAAACGTTTATTTGGACCACCGTTATTCTTGCCGAACTGATTTTGCTGATTGCCGTTTTTGATTTGGGCATTCACGTGGCTTTACATAAAGCCCGTTATACTGACTCCTGGGCTCGGAACTACGGCAAGAATTTTGGCGACTCAAGAATGTTCGGACGGCTTCCAACTGCCAGCCCTGAGCACGACGGCGATTTTATGCCGGCGCACGGCCTAGCAGGAACAATTATTAGCTTAGACAAAAATAATTTAACTTTAAAAAGCGTCGACAATGTGGAAAAGACCGTACTGGTTTCCGCATCAACAATCATTAGAATGAATTTTCAAAACTTACAAGCAGCGGACTTAAAGCCCGGACAGGAAGTTGTAATTATTGGCTCACCAAACGACAATGGTCAGATTGATGCAAAAATTATCAGAATTATCGCACAATAAAAATGCTTAATTTTTTTTTCTCGTTATATAAAAATAAAAAACACTTTTCAATATTAATGGCCTTGGTTCTGGTTGTCGGATATTTAACCTACCGACATTACTCAACTGTAGCCACGCCCACCCGCTATATTTTAGCAACCGCGACAAAACAAACCATTGTCACCAGCATTTCCGGCACCGGACAGGTTTCTCAGGACCATACCATAAACATTACCCCGGGTTCCGCAGGTAAACTTACCGCGGTCAGCGTAAAGCAAGGTGACAAAGTCAGAGCAGGGCAGGTGATTGCAGTTGTTGATGAAACCTCCGCTCTGCAGGCAATTAACCAAGCTAGAGCCTCTTTGGTCAGCGCCCAGGCCAACTACGACCAAATTTTAGCCGGCGCGACAAGCCAAGATATTAAACTTGCCCAATTGTCGGCGCAATCCGCTCAGGCCGCGGTGGACCAAGCTAACCAGAATTTGGAGACTGTAACCAAACAACAGGCACAAAATGTGGCCCTGGCACTAACAACCATGCTTAACGCGGGGCTTCAGGCCGTGCCCGCTCCGTCTAACATTGGCAACGGCACCATTGCAGTAACCGGCACATATACAGGCAAAGAGCAGGGCGCTTATACCATTACCGCCTATAACACCGGCGCCGGGATGCAGTTTGGCGTTAGTGGCTTGGAAACAGCCGGCAGCGCGATTAACAAAAACTCCGCGAGCCAGCTTGGGACAATGGGACTTTCTATCCAATTTTCCGGCAGTGTCTACAACAACGACAGCTGGACGATTAATATTCCCAACACCGCGGGATCGAGCTATAACAGCAGCTACGTTGCCTACCAAAACGCCTTAACTGCTCAAAGCTCGGCGCTGACTAACGCGCAAAATCAAATCACTAACACTAAAAATAACCTGGCCCAATCACAAATTAATTTAGAAATTAAACAACAGCCTCCAACTAACCAACAATTGGAAAATGCCAAAGCTAGCCTGACCTCTGCGCAATCCCAACTAACCAATGCTCAGTTGGCTTATGACAACAACATATTAAAAGCGCCGTTCGACGGCTTGGTTGCGGCTTTAAACAGTCAGGTTGGAGACCAGGTCTCCGCCTCAACCAATGTAGCTACGGTAATTAACAACCAATCCATTGCCGCCATCAGTTTAAATGAAGTAGATGTTGCTAAAATCCAGCTCAAACAACATGCCACAATGACTTTTGACGCTATTGATGGCTTAAGCATTACCGGAAAAGTCGCGCAAATTGACAACATCGGCATTGTCAGCCAGGGGGTTGTAAATTACAACGTCAAAGTGACTTTTGATGTAGAAGACCCTCGCGTGAAACCCGGCATGAGCGTGGCCGTGGCAATTATTACCGCTACGGCAGTAGATGCCTTAAGCGTGCCAAGCTCTGCGATTAAGACGCAAAATGGTAGAACTTACGTTCAGCTTTTAGATCCAGCGCAAACCCAAGCAACAGTCGGAATTACCGGAGTAATTGCGAAAACTCCGCCCAAGGAAGCCACAGTTCAAATTGGAATTAGCGACGGCACGAACACCCAAATTTTAAGCGGTTTGAACGAAGGCGACAGCGTAATCACCCAAACCATTAGCGCGACAAAAACTTCCGCGGCTGCTTCTTCGTCGGTTTCTATCCCCGGCTTAGGCGGAGGTGGATTTGGCGGGGGAGGCGCAAGAACCGGCGGTGGTGGCGGCAGACCGGGTGGATAAATGTTATCGAAATTTTTGAAACTGATAACGAATACTGTCTAATTTCCAAACCACTGTTTTAAAATTTGAAATCTGAAATTTTTATTTTTATGATTGAATGCAAGGACATTTACAAATCATACTTTAACGGGGGAGTGGAAACCAAAGTTTTAAAAGACATTAGTTTTGCCATTAAAGATGGCGAATTCGTAGCCATTATGGGGCCTTCCGGCAGCGGTAAATCAACTTTAATGCATATTTTAGGCGCGCTAGATACCCCAACTTCGGGAACCTACCTTTTGGACGAGCACGATCTTTCTAAAATGCCTGATGATGAGCTGGCTACAATCCGCAGAACAAAAATTGGTTTTGTTTTTCAAGCTTTTAATTTGCTGGCCCGTTCTACGGTAATAAGAAACGTCGCGCTACCCCTAGTTTACGCCAATGTTCCAAAAACAGAACGGGAAAAAATCGCGGCCAAAGCACTGCTCCAAACCGGCCTTGAAGAATCGCGTTTTCAAAATTTATCTAACCAGCTTTCCGGAGGCCAAATGCAACGCGTTGCTATTGCCAGGTCTCTGGTTAATAATCCCAGCCTGCTTTTAGCCGATGAACCAACCGGAAATTTAGACACCAACACCGGCGAAATTGTACTGTCGACTTTTCAGGCCTTAAATAAACAAGGCCGCACTATTGTTTTAATTACTCACGAAATGGACGTGGCTATGCACGCTAAAAGAATTATTTTAATCCGGGATGGGCAAATTTTGAGCGATAAAATTAATGAAAACCAGGTCATTGCAAATCCAAAGAAAGATATTGATGGAAATTAATTGAAATTGATGGAAATTCCAATATCCCAATATCTGTAAATATCTACCAATTCCCTTCCCGAATTATCAAAGAAAATTTATGAAAACCTCCGATCTATTCGAAGAAAGTTACAGCGCTCTGACAGTCAACAAAGTCCGGACAACTTTAACTATGCTCGGAATTATTATTGGTATTGGGTCAGTTATTGCCATGGTGGCTATTGGACAAGGCGCGCAAGGGAGCATTGCCGCGCGAATTAATTCAATTGGCTCAAATTTAATTATAGTTACTCCCGGCGCCCAGCGAGGACCCGGAGTAACTATTAGTGCCGGCTTAGGATCTTCCCAAAGTCTGACAATAGCCGATGAATTAGCAATAAAAACTCAAGTTACCAACATTACCGCAGTGGAACCGGAATTAAGTAAACGCTACCAAATTACGGCCAAGGGCACCAATACTAACACTAATGTCATAGGCACGGACAGCAGTTATCCCACGGTTAGAAATGTTTCAATGGATACAGGTTCCTTTATTAATGACCAACAAGTTACAGACGCAATGAAAGTTGCAGTAATTGGCCCCACGGTTCGCGATACCTTATTTGGCATAGGCTCCGACGCCATCGGCCAAACCATCAAAATAAATTCCATGCAATTTAAAGTAGTTGGCGTTACAGCACCCAAAGGGGGCAGCGGCTTTGCCAACCAGGACAATATGGTTTTTATACCCATTTCTGTTTCAGCACGTTTTCTAGTCGGATCAAATGCCAAAGGAGAGCCTTATGTTAGCACCATTGCCATATCAGCAGATAACGCCGGCAATATGACCGCCGTACAAGACCAGGTTACCCAGCTTCTTATGGCGCGTCACAAGGTTGCCGATTCAGCTTCGGCAGATTTCACTGTGCAAAACCAAGCAGATATTGTTTCCGCCGCTTCCGGCGTGGCCAGCACTTTTACAATATTACTGGCTTCGGTTGCGGCGATTTCGCTTTTGGTCGGCGGAATTGGGATTATGAATATGATGCTAACAACTGTAACAGAACGAACCAGAGAGATTGGCTTACGTAAAGCCATTGGCGCGACCCGGGCAGATATTAATTTTCAATTTTTAACCGAAGCGATTATTTTAACTTTCACCGGCGGAATTTTAGGCATTATTTTTGGCTGGGGAACGTCATTGATTGCCAATAATTTTGGCATTGCCAGCACAGTTACTGTGGCTTCAATAGTTTTAGCCTTTGGCGTTTCGGCCTTAATTGGCGTAGTCTTTGGCTATTACCCGGCACGGAGGGCTTCCAAGCTTAATCCGATTGAGGCATTACGGTATGAGTAACTCTACCGAATACGGAGAGGGCATACAGATATACGGACTGATTAGACTTGTAGCGAATTAATTTTTTAAATCAAGATTTGATATTTTAGTCAAAATCCCAATTAAAAATTTTGATGTTTAACTTTAGTTAAGCGGAAAAATTATTAACAAGAGTTTGGTAAAAGAGCAATTTTTGGACAAAAATTAATTCACTACAAGGCTATTAGTGCTAAGCGGCCTCTCCGTATATCCGTACCGTTTCCGTATTCCGTAAAGTTAATAAAAAACAATTAATCAACAGAATAATTAAATTAATCACCATGAAAAAACAACATATCATCACACTCGTGATAGCAGTCGTAACAGCGGTAGCCGGCTTTTTTGGCGGCATTAAGTATCAGCAAACTAAAATCCCGGCCGTGGCCGGCAGGGGAGCGGGCCAGTTCGCGGGAGGCGCGGGAGCTCAAAACCGCGGCGGCAATCGCGGCGGAGCGGGGTTTGTAGGGGGTAGCATTCTGAGCAAAGATCAAAATAGCATAACTGTTAAAGACCAAACCGGTGGCAGCAAAATTATATTGCTTTCCAATAAAACTTCGGTGGGCAAAACAACCACCACCACACCGGATGATTTATTAATTGGAGAAAACGTTATAGTTAATGGCTCCCCCAACACCGACGGCAGCATTACCGCCACCAACATTCAAATTCGTCCGACCATGCCCAGCCAACCGGGAGCCGGTAAATAACCAATGCAAAACATTTTCAACCAATACAAAATACTCGCTGCACAAAAATCTTTTTTCCTTCAGCTCATAACCTCAGTCGCGTTGTTTGTTTTAAGTTTGTCCTTTAACTACTACGCAAACAATTATACGGCAACCCATATTGGCACTCCAATAAGCGACCTAATTTTAGACCATATCCCAACTTTTAAGGTAGATGATATTTTTTACGAAGGCGGCTTGCTAATAGCTGCCTTCGTAGCTTTCTTATCCCTGACTAAGCCGAGGCGCATTCCCTTTGTATTAAAAAGCGTGGGCGTATTTTTTTGCGTCCGCTCATTCTTTTTGATTTTAACCCATTTATCCCCGCCACTCCATGCGGCTACTCTTCCAACTTCTAATTTTTTGGAAAGATTGGTTTCCGGTTCAGGCGACGACCTATTTTTTTCCGGTCACACCGGTTTCCCGTTTTTAATGGCACTCCTATTTTGGCAAAATAAAAACTTAAAAATAATATTCGTCGTAGCTACTTTAATTTTTGCCGGTGCCGCGCTGCTTGGACACTTACACTATTCAATTGATGTTTTTTCCGCTTTCTTTATTACCTACGGCATTTACCAAATCTCTTCTATCTTATTTAAAACCGATAAACAGCTTTTTTTAGGGTAAGAAGTCTAAATGAGCTTTTGACCATTTTCCAATAGTCCCTTGTAGAGAAGAACCTGGACCTTTCTTACACCAGCAAACCATAGCCATTTTGGGCAATGCTGAATAGTTACAATTAGTTAATTTTTAGTTAATTAAAAATTATGCTATAATTTTAAAAGTTAAAAATTAATTAAATCATAAATGAAAAAAATCATCTTGTTTTCCGCCAGCATTATCTTACTTGCCGCAGGGTGTTCTAATTCTCAGCCGGCTGCCGCCCCTCTCGTTAAAAACCCACCGCAGTCTGAAACCAAACAACCGGCTCCGGATACAAATGAAGCCGGAGTAAAAAGCTTCACTATTGTAGCCAAAAACTTTTCTTTCACCCCAAATGAAATAAAAGTTAAAAAGGGCGATAAGGTAAAAATTGTATTTCAAAATAATGACGGTTTTCATGACTGGGTAATTGATGAATTTAGCGCCAAAACCCCAAGAGTCAAATCCGGCGACAGCGCCACAGTGGAATTTACCGCGGACAAAACCGGAACTTTTGAATACTACTGCTCCGTAGGTGAACATCGGGCAATGGGCATGAAGGGCAATTTAATTGTTGAGAATCCATTTGAAAAATAATTTTGAAGCGAAATTGCAGGATTTCGAGACGATTGGCAGAAATAAATTTTGTCGTGCCAAAGGTACATCCGCCTTTGGCGGAACGTTTAACCTGAGTTAAGCGGATAAATTTTTTCGGGCAAGCGGCCGAAAGGCTGTAATTGCAGCCAAAAGGATTTTTAAAATGGGTTCTGAGTAGAGTTTTAAAAAAACCGCGCTGATCTAACATCAAGGCGGTTTTTTTATGTTACAATTACACCGTATGCAAACATTTAAAAATCGAAAAATTTTAATTTACGTAATTCCATTTTTAACCTTATTGGGCTTAATTTTGGGCTTATTTTCAACCTTTTTGGGTTACCAAATACTTGGCCAGCTAATTTTAAAAGCAACCTTAGTGCTTGGCACCTTGCCACTTTTATGGCGCATGGCTAAAGATTTATACCGCGGTCATTTTGGCATTGACCTAATTGCAATGCTGGCCATTATTACCTCCTTTATTTTGGGACAAAATCTTGCGGGTACGGTCATAGTCTTAATGCTTTCAGGCGGAGAAGCCTTGGAAGATTATGCTCTAAAGCGTTCTAGTCGGGAGCTAACCAAACTGCTTTCGCTAGCGCCAACCGTTGGCCATTTAAAAATTGGCACTAGTCTAAGGGACATTCCGGCTGAGCAAATTAAAATTGGAGATATTGTTTTGGTCAAACCGGGCGAAATTGTACCTGTAGACGGCACTGTAATAGCGGGAGTTTCGGAAATGGATGAGAGCTCTATTACCGGGGAAAGCCTGTTAGTAGAAAAATTCGTGGGCTCCGGAGTTTTCTCCGGAAGCTTAAATAAAGGCGCGGCTTTAGAAATTAGCGTGCAAAAAGAAGCTCACGAAAGCCAATATCAAAGAATTGTAAAACTGGTAAAAGGAGCCCAAAACAGCAAGGCGCCGATGGTTAGATTGGCTGACCGCTACGCGGTCGGGTTTACTTTAATGACCTTGGCTTTATCTTTAGGAGCTTGGTTTTTTTCTCGTGATGCAATTCGCTTTTTAGCCGTTTTAGTTGTAGCCACGCCTTGTCCGCTAATTTTAGCCACGCCGATTGCCATAATTTCCGGCATAAGCAAAAGCGCTAGTAGGGGAATTATTGTTAAAAATGGCGGAGCGTTAGAAACCTTAGGTGAAGCCAAGGCTATGGTTTTTGACAAAACCGGGACACTTACTTTGGGCGAGCCAAAAGTTTTAGGCGCAAACGCTGCCAACAGCTCTGTGACGGAAAAACAAATTTTATTTTTAGCCGCCTCACTGGACCAACTCTCTATTCACGCTTTGGCCAGAGCCTTAGTTAAGCACGTCAAGACCCAAATAACCGACGCTTTGCACTTGCCAACGGACTTTAAAGAAGTTTTGGGAAACGGCGTTTCGGGAAACTTGGCCGGCAAAACTTATTTATTTGGCAAGCTAAGCTTTTTAAAAGAAAAGGGGGTTATTATAGAGCAGGTATTCGAAACCGAGCACGCTAGATACCAAAACGAGGGTAAAATTATCATTTATTTAGCTGAAGACATAAAACTTTTAGGGTCTATTGCTTTTGCGGATATTATAAGACCGGAAATGAAGCAAGTATTTAAGGAAATCGCTGAACATAAAATAAAAAGAATCTTTATGTTGACCGGCGACAAATATCCCGTAGCACAAAAAATTTCCGCTGAACTTGGAATTAAGGAATTTAAAGCCGAAATGCTACCTGAAGACAAAGCCACTGAAGTCACAAAAATTAAGGCGCTGGTTTCGCCACTTGCCATGGTCGGAGACGGCATAAACGATGCTCCGGCGCTGGCTGCGGCCGACGTTGGCATTGCCTTGGCCTTCCACGGCTCATCTGCTTCTTCCGAAAGCGCGGACATTGTAATTATGCAAAACAATTTAATGCGAGTCCACGACGCAGTCCACATTGCCCAAACCACTATGCGCATTGCCAAACAAAGTATTTTTGCCGGCTTGGGGTTAAGCATTCTACTAATGATAATTGCCGCCTTCGGCTACATTTCACCCATTTACGGCGCTATGTTGCAGGAAGTAATTGATGTGGCCGTGATTTTAAATGCCCTGAGAGTCAACTTTGAAAAAGTATAAATATACAATCTGCTTATGCCTTATCGTTACAAAGCTTTGCTACTTAACTGTATGGATCCACGCCTACAGGGGGAGAACGAAATTAAAATTATCGGCGCTGCCGGGTTTTCTAGCGGCGAATACGAAGTCCTGACCTATCCAGGGCCTTCGCTTTGGATGACAAGCCCTCACCAGCTCTCACATTCGGAGAATTTTTGGTGGGAACTGGAAAATGTTTCTTTAAAATTCCATAACATTTATACTGTTGTAATTGTCGGCCACAGCCAATGCGGCGGCTTTGAGCTTAAAGGCGCGCCAAGCGAGCCGGAAAAAGAAAAGCTGACCATAATCAATTCTTTAAAAATAGCCGGGCAAGCCATTAAAATAAAATACCCGAATTTAGAAACCAAACTGATTTTTGTCCATATAAGCAAAGACGACAATAATAACGGACTGCCCGAGATTTTTACGGAAATCATAGAAATAGATACCAGATAAAATTCATTAAAAAATGCTCCGCGCAAAGCAGAGCATTTTTGTGATACCGTTCGGGTATCAGTTGATGGAATTACAAGTTTCCAGTAAGGGTATGAGAGAAAATCGTGTTTTAACCTACTTAAAGGGTATAATTGTATCTTGAATAAAATTTCAAGGCACAATTATGTCCTTTAAAATCAAACAAAAGTTAATATCTGTGGTAAATTTTTAATTTTTTTGTGGCGGTTATATCCACTAATTTCCGAACGGTAACCATTTTTGTGGTGGGCGGTGAGGGACTCGAACCCCCGGAGGCCGAAAGGCCGTCGCGTCTACAGCGCGATGTAATTGCCGCTATACGAACCGCCCAAACAAGGACAAATACCCAATAATTTTAGTACATTTTCCGGAAATTGACAAGGTTGATATTTGTAATTAAACAGACTTAAATTAGATTTTTTTAACACAGCCCGCTTTGAAGCCTTTAGCGACGGCGTAGCTGACAAAACCCAAGCCTGCCCGGAACACTAGGCAACCAATCCCACCAAAAGTCTTTGGTCGGGTTATTTTTTTGTATTTTTTTTCGAGTGCCTTTTGTGCTAGCATACTAGTACGCTAAAACGAAAAAGGATTTTCAATCCAAATATTAAAATTACTCGGCCAAAGGGTTGAACCATTTTTATTTAAAATTTTAAAACATCCGATGTTGGCCCATAAATCGGCCGCCACAAGCTACAAGCTTCCCCTAAGTTCCTTCCTGCCAACTAGCCAAATACTTTTGCTGCTCGGGGGTTAACAGGTCTATTTTTATTCCCATGGCCGATAGCTTCAAACGAGAAACTTTCTCGTCAATCGCTTGGGGAACGTCGTATACCTTTTTTTCCAATTGTTTATGATTTGCCGCCAGCCATTCGCACGTAAGCGCCTGGTCTGCAAATGACATATCCATAACCGCACTGGGATGACCTTCGGCCGCGGCCAGGTTCATTAGCCGGCCTTCACCGATCAAATAAATTTTGCGCTCGTCTTTTAAAGTATATTCCATTAAATTATCGCGTACCTGCTTTTTGCTATTTGCTAATTTGCTTAACTGAACTTCATTAATTTCCACATTAAAATGCCCGCTGTTACCTAAAATTACGCCGCTCTTCATTAACGCCACGTGATCTTTGGTAATTACGTCTTTGTTGCCGGTAACGGTAATAAACACGTCGCCAATTTTTGCCGCCCGCGCCATAGGTAAAACTGTAAAGCCGTCCATTGCGGCTTGTAATGCGGGCAGGGGATTGACTTCGGTCACAATAACCTTGGCGCCCAAACCTTTTGCGCGAAGCGCTATACCCTTGCCACAATATCCGTAACCGGCTACAACCATAGTTTTGCCGGATAGCAATATGTTAGTAGCGCGAAACAAGCCATCTAAAGTGGATTGGCCGGTGCCGTAATAGTTATCAAACATATGCTTGGTGGGCGTATCGTTAATTGCCACAACCGGAAATTTGAGTTTGCCGTCTTTGGCCATAGCCTTAAGACGAATAACTCCGGTGGTTGTTTCTTCTTGTCCGCTAAAAATTTCTTTTAATTGGCCTTTGCGCGATTTATGTAGTGTTGATATTAAGTCAGCGCCGTCGTCAATAATAAGTTGCGGATGAAAATCTAAAACTTTGTTCACGCACCAATAATATTTTTCATCCGTAATTCCGCGCCAGGCAAAGACATTAATTCCTTCCTCTGCCAAAGCCGCGGATACATCATCCTGGGTTGAAAGAGGGTTACTGCCGCAAAGTGCCACTTTAGCCCCTCCGGCTTTTAAAGCTTTCATTAATACTGCGGTTTCTTTGGTAACATGCAAACAACAAGCAACTGTTAAATTCTTAAACGGCAAATTTTTCTTAAATTCCTCCTCAATGATTTTCATTACCGGCATTTCCTGTTCGGCTAACTGAATCTTTAGCTTGCCTTGCTTGGCTAGTGTAATATCTTTGACTTTATGCATTTTATAAAAAAGTTAATAATACTTAAAAAAGTATAGCATAAAAGCTGATTTTTAACATTGTAAATTTACAAATTATAGCAAGCCTATTTATGAATTGCCAATTAACCAGAACAGACGCTAAGCCTACTATCTATAATACTGATAATTATCACGCTATAAAAAACTTGAGGGACTGGATTTTTTTTAGGCTTTGTGGTAAAATATTCAAAGTTATCCCGCACCACTTTTTGTTTATCTTGGGTACATTGGTATTTAAACTCATTTAGGCGCCATTGTGCACAGTGCTTTCTTTGACAAAAAGTGGTGCGGGGTAAATCGGCCGTCCCGCCGTTGGCGGTTTAATCGGTATACAAAAACAACCTGCCGGCTTAGCTCATCTGGTAGAGCAACGGTTTTGTAAACCGTAGGTGGTCGGTTCAAGTCCGACAGCCGGCTCCACTTTTCGCGAAGCGAAGAGTGTCACCCGAAGCTTTGGCGAAGATGACAAAATAATGTTTTTTGATCAAAAAACATTCCAAGACTCTCCTGACGCCCAGGAAAATCTTAAATCTTTCCGCCAAAGGCGGATCTCAGCCAAAGACTGACTAGCCTCTGGCTGGCGCAATCGCATCAAGCGGAAAATCTTAAATCCTTAATCTTTCCGCCAAAGGCGGATCCGCCCCAGGCGGAAAAACTTTAACTAAATTTATGTCCCAAGATCATCTTATTAATATGGAATGTACGGTTTGCCATAATTTAAATTATCAAACCAAAAAGAACAAAAAGAATACCCAGAAGCGCTTAGAACTCCAAAAATTCTGCAAATTCTGCAAAAAGAAAACTTTGCACAAAGAAACGAAGTAGTTAAATAATACCGCCGTATGGCGGTATTATTTTACAAATTAATCGGTATAGTATATACTAGTTATGTAACAATATTAGTGCATATGAAAACTGACTTAAAAATAAAAGCAATTAGTTTACGTCGACAGGGTTTTAGCTATGGTGACATTAAAAGGAAATTGGAAATTTCCAAAAGCACAAGTTTACTATGGACAAAGGATGTAATTTTGTCATCTAAGTCACAAAACATACTAGCAACGAAAACTGAAGCAGCAAGAAAAAAAGGTAGGGAAACCCATACTTTAAATACTAAGTTAAAATACAGCAAAATTAACAATCTGGTTGTTAATAATTTATCACATTTAAAAATAAATAAAACTTACGCTAAATTGCTTTGCGCAATGCTTTATTGGGGGGAGGGGAGCAAATCATCTGGCCAGGTTGTTTTTACCAACTCTGACCCCGAAATGATTAAGGCTTTTTTAAAATTATTTAGATATGGCTTTGTGATTAATGAACAAAAAGTTAAAGCGTTACTGCACCTTCATCCATACCATAACGAAAAAATTCAAAAGGTCTTTTGGTCTAAAATTACAGGCATTTCCCTTGAAAAAATAAAAATTTTCAACAAAACCTCGTTCGGTAAAACCATAAGACCAGGCTATCCTGGCTGTATTGCTATTAAATATGCAAGTATGGATATATTAAACGAATTGATGTATTATTATAAAGAAATAAATTATCTGCTTGGGGAGTTAGTATAATGGTAGTACATTCGTCTCCAAAACGAAGAGCGAGGGTCCGATTCCTTCACTCCCCGCCAAAAAAATTCCTGTTTTTAGCAGGAATTTTTTTGTGGCCAAGCCTAACATTATTTTGTCATTTATGATAAAATATATAAAATAACCAAAAGGAGACCAAAATGAAAAAAATCATATTTATGCTTGCATTCATAGCCCTCGCAATGCCTTTTGCCAGGGCGCGAGCGGCGGTACATCCGTCCGGAGCTAATATTAAGACACAGGACGGCACAATTTATTTTATTGGCGCAGACGGCCAAAAACGGCCATATACTTCGGCCGGAGCTTTTTTGTCTTATGGACTCAATGCTTTTAACAACGTTGTCGACGCAAGCGCAGAGGACAACGCTTTACCCAGCGGTTCATTTATCCCCCCGCAAGACGGCAAAATTATTTGTTCAGACAGAGGCGGGGACAAAGGCACCTGCTATCTCATTTCTCAAAGCGTAAAAGTCGGCTTTCCCACCGCGGCCATTTTTACCGGCCAAGGCTTTAACTTTAAAAATGCTTTGCGAGGCGACACTTCCTTTTTAGCCTACAATTCCAACACCCAAACTGAATCGGAAGCACATCGACCGGGAGTTTTGGTAAATAAAGGTGGCACAATTTATTTGGTGGGTTCCCAGGGGCTTTTGGGTATTCCGAGCGTGCAAACTTTCCAGTCCTGGGGCTACAGTTTTAATGATGTAGTCTTAGCCAATTCGGCAGATAAAGCTCTGCCGACAAGTGGAATAATGCCGACTCATTCCGCGGGCCTACTCAGCCCGTTAGGCCAAAATTTATCCTCCTCACCAAGTCCGGCGACAAATCCATCGCCAATGCCAACACCTAATCTAACCCCCAGCCCCGCCGCGCAGATAGTTTACGCGGTTAACACCACCACCCCGCAAGGCACTGTGGAAATAACCGTGGACAGCGCATCTCCTTCAGCCCAGCAACTACCAATGTCCAAAAAAGGCGCAGTATTTTACGCGGTGAATTTTAAAGAAACCTCCGGCAACGAAGCGGTTAATATTAAAGGCCTGACAATAACTGCGCGGGTAACCGGCGGTATTACCAACGGTAATGGCGTAGCCAATACCGCTTACAATACTTTAAAAAATTTAAGCTTGGTTAACGGCTCAACTGTAATTAGCCGCGCCTCTTTTTCCGCGTCAACTCCGCCCCGTGAAGGTGCCGGAACGCAAACTTATGAAATAGATTTTAAAACCGGTTCGCCTTTAAATTTTCAAATTCCGGCCAGCGGCACTGTCACTCTAACATTAAAAGCCGACATTAGTGATTGGGCAGCGGGCGCGGCGACTAATTCCGTATGGCAATTTTCGATTAACACAACTGCAGACGCCACATTGATTGGCCAAAACAGTAACTCCAACCTCACGCCCATTGTCACTAACGCAGCGGCTTCCGCCTTAAGCACCATTATAAAACAACCGTTAACTTTTAACCCTGTTACCAGCACCCCGGCCGGGAAAAACTTTGCCTCTGTAATTGCAGAGGGTATGCGCAACACCCAAGAAAAGGTCGGCATTTTCAATGCCATAAGCCCTTCTACCACTCTGCTTTTAAATTCCATCACCCTGTCACAAGCTGGCACCGCACTGCCAACAGGAACAAGTTCAGCGGTTAGCTACTACGTTTATGATTCACTTATTGGTTACTCCCAGCCCGTTGGTATTGGCACGCTAAGCGGCAGTGGTTCGGTAACAATTAATTTAAGCTTAAATTCTGCGCTCAACAAAGGTGTTAATGTTCCGACAGATGGTAGTGAGTACTTGGTCATAGCAGCCGACACAACAAATTTTAGTCTTTGCTACCCGGGCAATAACTGTACAGCCTACGGATATTCTTTAAGCCTGTCCGGCTGGCAATACAGCGACCCGGCTGCGCCGGGAGTAATCTCCACCGGACCCTTTGCGCCTGACATTGCCAAAACCGCAGTTTACCCGGGCGGTGTGGGCAGAAGTTATTAAGAAACCTTCTAACTAGTGGAATTTAAACATTACAAATGGAGAAAAGATTCTTCGACTTTACGGAGAAGATATTTTTCCTTCCGCATTCGTAGTCAAACATAACATTAATATAATTCCACATAAAGAAAAACCGTAACTATTCCTCTTTTCCCGATGGTTGGCTGTAGCGTGCCCATTTATGGGCGTTTCCTGGACACCGATTACGGCCACGCTACACAATATCGATACTTTTGGAAAAAAGTAAATACTTACGAAAAACCTTCTCGCAAGCGGGAAGGTTTTTTGATATACTGCCAACATGAAAATCAAAACCTTTTTAGCCAGCATTTTAGCCTCTGTATTTTTATTTGCCCATGAAGCTTTTGCCCGCGGGGGCGGGGGAGGAGGCGGGGGTGGATTCCATTCATCGTCTTCATCCGGAGGCTCAGGCAACGGAAGCTTTAGCCCATGGATGCTGCTGTTTTTAATTATTCCAATACTCGGAATAGTTTTTTCAATAATAAATAAAAAACGCTTAGAGGAACTGGCAAAAATAAAGGACGAGGAGATTATCACAAAAAATCATTTGGACAAAAATGCTTTATACGCGGAAATCGAGACGCTTTTTAAAAAATTCCAAACTTCTTGGAGCGAGTTTGATTTAAAAACAATGGAGCTACTGGTTACCCCGGAATACTACAAACGCATGGTTTTGGAGCTCAATGTCCTGAAAAACGAAAAACGTTCAAACCCTATGAGCAACGTTAATGTAGTTGAAATGTTTGTAGTTGGCGAAGAACTTCCCGGTGAAACCACGCAAAAACTTACGGTACAAATTACCGCTACAGCGACCGATGTGCTTATGGACACCCAAAATCAATTACCACTTTTTACTGATAACAGCACATTCACTGAATACTGGCACTTAACACAAGATCAAAATAGAAAATGGAAATTAGATTTTATTACCCAAGAAACAGAAAATGGCGCTTTAGCTGAATCCGACATTGCCTCTTTTGCGCAAACCAACAACTTTTATTACGATCCAGATTTTGGCTGGCTAATGATGCCCAACAAAGGCGTGCTATTTAGCAGTACAAACTTTGGGACCAGCGATATTAACAACCACGTGGTTGGCTATTTTAGAGATAAAATTGTAGAATTCTATACTTATATTCCCGACCCCAATTCCAAATTTCCATCTAACTATTTAATTGCCCAAGCCATTTTGCCCAAAAGTTACGTCAACATTTTGATTAAAAAGAAAAGACTACTTAACTTGCCAGTTTGGGGGCTTAAACGCATTGAGCTGGAAAGCGCGGATTTCAATAAAAGATTTTGCCTTTGGGCCGACCCAAAAGACCAGGTCAATTCCCTGGAACTGCTGACGCCGAATTTTATGGAAAAAATTTACCGGTTACCTTTTGAACTAAACATTGAACTGGTTGGCAACATTTTGTATTTTTATACCAAAGACCGCGGTACGTCCAACTACGATCAAATGTTGGAAATATTGTCCTGGGCGTTTGATGAAATGAAAATGTAAGACGCGAACATAAACGCAGATTTAAAACTGCAAACGCGGATCTGGATACGAATCCTGATTGCTTACGCGAATTCAAACACGGATTAATGACCTTTATGCCACAATTATAAAATGAAAAATATAAAGAATACAATCGCAAAAACCTTTTCGTCACTTTCAATAAAAAACTATCGCTTATATTTTTTTGGGCAAGCTGTTTCGCAAGTTGGCACTTGGATGCAAATTATTGCCCAGAACTGGCTGGTGTTAAAGCTCACAAATTCCGGAACTCAGTTAGGTCTGGTTGCTGCGGCGCAATTTTTGCCCGTGCTTTTATTTGGCCCGGCAGCAGGAATTCTTGCTGACAGGTTCGACAAACGAAAAATTATTATTTTTACCCAAGCTTGCTCCGGGGTACTGGCATTAATTTTGGCTTTGCTTATTAGTTTTGACGCGGTCAAATTGTGGATGATTTACTGTTTAGCTACCGGCATCGGCTTAATTAATTCACTAGATACTCCCACCAGACACACCTTTATCTACGAGATGGTTGGGTCGGAGAAAATTACCAATGCCATATCTCTTAACGCCAGCCTGTACAATTTAAGCCGTATTATTGGACCGGCAATTGCCGGCATAATAATTGTCAGCTTCGGTCTAGCTCCATGTTTTTACATAAATGCAGCTTCCTTTTTAGCGGTAATTTTAGGCATATTTTGTATAGATACCTCGATCTTAAAAAAACAACTCCCGATAGAAAAAATTAAAGGTCAATTAACTGAAGGTTTTAAATACATAATGCGAGAACCCCTATTGCGAGACATTTTAATTTTTATGGCCATAATGGGAATCTTTGTTTATGAGTTTTCTGTTTCTGTGCCGCTACTGGCTCAAATAACTTTTCACAGCGGCGCGCAAGGGTACGCGGCTCTTACCTCGTCTATGGGTATTGGTTCGGTGTTTGGGGGCTTGTTTTCAGCCTCCAGAAAACAACCAAAAATTTCCCAAGTTATTTTGGCAATTTTATTTTTTGGTTTAGCCATGTTTATGGCCGCATTAAGCCCCAATCTGATTATTGCTATGATATCCATGGTATTAATAGGTTTTTGCTCAACCAACTTTTCCACCAGAGGCAATGTACTGCTTCAACTAAACACTACTCCACAAATGCGTGGCAGAGTTTTGTCTTTATGGAATGTGGCTTTTGTCGGCTCTACCCCAATTGGTGGACCAATAATTGGTTACGTTTCAGAAAACTTAAATCCCGCTGGGGTTTTGCCCTTGGTGGCTTAGCCGCATTTCTGACTGTGGTATATGGAAAAATTAGTTCCCTAAACAAAGCCTTTAAATAGCTCGTTTTATCTGCTAATATTACTTTTAGGACTTACGCCTTTGGTCGAGTACGAGGCATTTTGCGAGGATTTTTGGAGACGTAGTTTGACTACGGCGACAAAAACCGCAGCAAAATAACGAAGTAATCGGCCAAACCCCTTGTGGGTTTCATCAATATTTTAAATATTTAGATGAAAGGCGTAAGTCCTGACTTTAATAAATCCCGTTAGAAATTCTTTGAATTATTAACCGGGATAAAATTTTAAAGTAGGCAGATATAAAAAAAGTATTAAACTAACTTATTATTGATTTCTAACCATATGAATCAATCTCAAAAACCTGTAACCTTAATAATTCTTGACGGCTGGGGATACCGCGAGGGCAAGGAGCATAACGCCATTTTGGAGGCGCAAACGCCGTTTTTTGACCATTTGTGGCAAAACTATCCCCACACCTTGCTTAACGCCAGCGAACAGCACGTGGGCTTGCCGGGAGGCACTATTGGCAACAGCGAAGTTGGCCATATGACTATGGGTGCGGGGCGGGTGATAGATACCGATTTGGTCAGAATATCAAAAGCAATGGAGTCCGGCGAATTTAACACCAACCCGGCTTTTGCCGCGCTTTTTGAACACGTAAAAAATAACCATTCAACTTTGCATGTAATGGGTTTGGTGAGTGATGGAGGGGTGCACAGCCACCGAGAACATTTGCACGGCTTTTTAACCGCGGCCAAAGAAGCGGGCATAGAAAAAGTTGCCATTCACGCTTTTACGGATGGGCGGGATGTGGCGCCGCAGAGCGGGGGGAAATATTTGCAGGATTTGGAAAAGGTTATTGCCAATTTGGGCATAGGCCACATTGCCACCGCCTCGGGCAGATATTTTGCCATGGACCGCGATAAAAATTGGCATCGCACCAAACTTGTGGAAGACGCGATTTTTGAGGGTATAGGCAAAATGTCCCTTGCAAATAAACCGTCCGATGTTATTAAAGAGCTTTATAAAACAGGGGAGTTGGATGAGTTGCTTGAACCCCTAATTTTTTTGGACGACAAAGGCAAGGCTATGCCGGTCCAAAAAAATGACGGCATTTTCTTTTTTAATTTTAGAAGCGATAGACCTCGCCAGCTAACGCAAAAAATTGTCGAGCGCGCCAAAAAACATAACTTGTATTTCGTAACGCTAACGGAATACGATCCCGCGCTTGAAAGCGTAGTGGCGTTCCCGCCAAATAAAATAGAGACTACTTTAGCCGCGGAAATTAGCCAAGCCGGCCTGACTCAGTCCCATATTGCCGAAACCGAAAAATACGCGCACGTAACTTACTTTTTTAACGGCGGCAAACAGGAACCGCATAAAAATGAACATCACTTTTTAATAGAAAGCCGGCGCGACATAAAAACGCACGACGAAGCGCCGGAAATGCGCGCGAGAGAGATTGCCGATAAATCCATTGAACGGCTAAACGCCGGCGACGACTTTCTGGTAATTAACTTTGCCAACGCCGATATGGTCGGACATACAGCTAATAAACCTGCAATTATTACTGCCGTAGAAACCGTGGACCGCGAGCTAAAGCGGGTTGTCGATGTTGTACTGGCCAAAGGCGGCATCGCCCTAATTACCGCCGACCACGGCAACGCCGAACTAAATTTTGATGCCTCAACCGGCCACAAACACACCGCGCACACACTGAACCAAGTCCCGTTTATAATTGCTGAAAAAAGTGGAAAGTGGGTAGTGAGTAGTGAAAAGTCGAAAACCATCAGCGTGCCCCCTCCTCTCCCTACCGAAGGTCCGACGAAGTCCGCCTTAGGCGGACGAAGTTGGATGGGAGAGGACGTCGCCTCAGCGACAGGTGAGGGTGCAGTTTTCCCCTCCCTTGATGGGAGGGGCGAGGGGAGGGTGACTCTCAACTCTTCAAGAAGCTTAGCCGATATTGCCCCGACTACCCTAGCCCTAATGCAAATAAAAAAACCGTCCGCAATGACGGGGGAGAGTTTGATTGTTTCTGATTAACTACCCAAGCTGCCATTTCGACCACGAGTGCATCCGAGAGGGAGAAATCTATTATTTACAGATATCTCCTCGACTGCACTCGTAGAGATGTAAACAAAAAAGAAGCCACAAGCATATTGGCTTCCGAAATTTTAAATTGTTTACCGCGGAACCCAACAAATCTTTGTTAGTCGACCGGTTGGTCAATTTCACTTAAGAATTGTTGTTGTTCCGCGGCCCAGATTTAACCTGGAAAATGATTCGCTGCTAGCTAAATTTTTACGTATAGCGCTGTGATACGCAAACTTTTTTACTGGCAGGAATTGCCTAAGGCAGGCTACTGAAGCCTGTGAACCCCAAGATGTCCGGTCGTAAGACCGGTGCGGTCGCCTGCCCTACTGGGACAGGCAATACATCTGAGATTGCTGGTGGCGCTGGATCCCCGGCCAAGTCGCCGGGGAGGACAAGGTTTTTGGCCCAGTCTAAGGGCAACGGCCCCTCGGGCGGGCCCCTCCTAATTTTTGCCTCCGCTAGATCGGCGGCTGTTTTTTCTGTGAGGGTCACCAGCTGGCAACCTGCTGATTCCAGCGGCTTGCGCTGGTCCCAAGGACGCACAACCGTCCTTTCTTTTCTATTGGACATTTTACCTCCTGCAGGCTTAGATTTGGAATAAATAGTAACATACATTGAATAAAAAAGAAATAGCAAAAGCCTCTTTTTTTTTATGCCAAAATTCCCTATAATACAACTACAAATGGGAACAGTAACATACCACAAATGACTACGAATCCTTTTTTGCGGAGTTGGGTGGTGGAATAATAAATTTGTAGTCATTTGTAGTCATTTGTAGTGTGTTAATAAATTTTGTAATTTTTTGTAGTGTAGTATTCGTAGTATGGAAAGCTTAACCCTAAAAACCCTCAAAATCTACTGGCAACATAGCGCTAAATATAAGGGCTATGTTTTTGGCATTGTGGGACTGTTATTTTTGCACATATTGGGTGAAACATCGGGGCCATTTTTGTATAAGCAGTTTATAAATAATTTGGCGGCTTATGACTTTAGCCGTTACAATAAACTAATTGGCATTTTAATTTTAATTTTATTGGCGCGCAGTTTACGCACTTACGCTTTTAGAGCCAAAGACTTTGTCACCAACTTTTTTGAGCCACGCGTAATGGCCGACTTAAGCAACACCTGCTTTAACTATATGCATCAAAACGGTTACTCGTTTTTTTCCGGCAGCTTTGTGGGCAGTTTGGTCAACAAAGTCAAAAAAATGGAACGTGGCTTTGAAATGGTCACAGATAGAATTGTAGATGACTTTTTGCGTAGCTTTCTTTCCATTGCTTTTGCCGTCAGCATTTTGTCCTTTACCCACTGGACGCTGTCTTTAGCCCTACTTATTTGGTGCGTAGTGTATATGGTTATTATTTACTATTTTTCCCTGTACAAATTAAAATACGATTTAAAAAAATCTGAACTCGATACCAAAATTGTCGCCCAGCTGGCCGACACAATTACCAACAACACCAACATCAAACTTTTTGCCGGCCTTACCAAAGAACAGAAAGTTTTTGAGGGAATTACCGAGGATCATTTTGCCATTAGAAGATTCTCCTGGAACCTGATGACGTATTTAGAATTGATTCAAGCTACTTTAATGTTGGCAATGGAAGGGTTAATGATGTATTTGGCCTTGCAATACTGGAAAGCCGGGCGCTTGAGCATTGGCGACTTTACGCTTATTCAGCTATATATGATAAATATTTTCGACAAGCTTTGGGGTATGGGCAAACAGGTCCGCTCCTTTTACGAAGCACTGGCCGATGCAAATGAAATGACGGAAATATTACTTACGCCGCACGAAGTAAACGACTCGCCAAACGCTAAGGCGCTAAAAGTAAGTGGCGGAAAAATAGAATTTAAAGCTGTAAATTTTGACTACCACACTAAAGCCAGCGTGCTAAAAAACTTTAATTTATCTATTGAACCCGGACAAAGAATGGCGCTAATCGGCCCCTCCGGTGGCGGAAAATCCACCATCATAAAATTGCTTTTACGCTTTCATGACATTCAGAATGGCGGAATATTTATTGACGATCAAAACATTGCCCAAGTTACACAGGACTCTTTGCGCACGGCTTTAAGCCTGGTGCCACAAGATCCAATTTTATTTCACCGAACATTAATGGAGAACATCCGTTATGGAAAACCCAAGGCTACCGATAATGAGGTGATTGCAGCCGCTAAAGCCGCGCACGCGCACGAATTTATTACGCGCTCTCAGCATGGCTACAATACCTTTGTAGGGGAGCGGGGGATTAAGCTTAGCGGCGGAGAGCGTCAGCGCGTTGCCATTGCCAGAGCAATTCTAAAAAACGCGCCAATATTAATTTTGGACGAAGCCACATCCAGCTTAGACAGTGAAAGTGAACAGTTAATCCAGCAAGCGCTCAAAAACCTAATGACAAATAAAACTGTCATAGTAATTGCCCACCGCCTCTCCACAATTATGCAAATGGACCAAATAATTGTTCTGGAAAACGGGAAAATAGTAGAGGAAGGCAAGCATAAAGAACTTCTAAAAATGAAACAAGGCACCTACCAAAAATTGTGGCAAATTCAGGCCGGAGGTTTTGCGTAAAACCAAAAGTCTTGAGCCTGTCGAAAGGAAGGGAAATTCTCTCCAATTGAAAGCAATCGAATTGATAATTATTATAAAATTATGGGAGAACCAAGAGAAAACCAATTTGGCCTAATTGAAGGAAAACACAAAAGGCTGCACGATATTCAAGTGGAGTTAATTCAACGTACTAATTCAGCTATTGAACATTTGAAAAGCGCCCAAAAAGTAATCGAAGCGTTTAAACTCGATGCCAAAAGCGAAAAAATAATTTCCTTTGACAGAGGAGTCAAAAAAAATCAAAGAGAGTGGTTCAAATTTATAGAACATTCTTCTATAAATCAAGACCTGGTTTTGGCAGGCCAAGATGCATTTGAGATTTACACAATCCTTTAAGGACCCAAATATTCGCAAAACTTTAGCGATACGGCCAACTTAATAATCCATGGTGAATTAGGCGAACTGGGTGTAAAAATTTAGGAAACAATATCTGACTTAACTGATTTTTCTCGTTATTTTCGGCCTGAGGTGCGAGCACGCCTTTTTGAGTCCCAAGAGATTGCCGTAAATATTTTTGTAAAGACAATTTATCGTTTGGAATCTTTAGTAGAACAAATTACAGACGCGCCGCCCGGTCCAAAAATACCAACACAAGAATAAAAGCTATGAACTTGAAAAATATTTTAAAAGCTTTATCAATCCCGTTTACCATTCTAGCGCTTAGCTTAGGCTACCAGCTGCTTTGGAATTATTTGCGATGGCCCAAGGGCGATGATTTAATTGCGCTTATTATCGACTTTTTTAACCACTATGGCTTGTGGGTAGTTTTTATTTCCAGCATCCTGGAAAGCGCGCTTTTGGTGGGCAATTTTTTTCCCGGTGGCGCTGTAATTTTTTTAAGTGTAATTGCGGCAGGCCACAATTTCCCAAGAATTTTGTTAACGGTGTCAATAGTATGCGTTGGTTTTTTTATTGGCTACGCCATAGACTATACATTAGGCAAATACGGTTGGCACAAGCTCCTGCTTAAATTTGGTCTAAACGAACAAATTGAAAAAGCCAAAGCCAAACTAATTAAGCACAGCTTTAACGCCATTTTCTTAAGCTACTGGGAAGTTAATTTGGCATCTATAACAGCAACCTCCGCCGGAATTTTAAAAATGGATATAAAAAAGTTTTTCCGAGAGTCTACAATAGCGCTAATTTTGTGGAATATTTTTTGGACAATCTTGGTTGTTTCCTTAGGCAAAAAAGCATTGGACTTAATTACCAATTTAATTTTCGTCATTCCGATAATTGTGGTTTGGATTTTGGTGATTTTAATAAGAATGCATATGCAGCATAAAAAACTTAAAAATTTGACAAAAACTGCAAATAAGAGCTAGCTTATATCTAGCTGCGATGATTAAATTTATCTTAAATTAACATAAATTCCTATGTCTGATATTACAATACAAGCTATTGCTAAAACTGTGGAAGAGGTTATTAAACAAGAACTTGATCCAATTAAGACCAGGTTGGGTAACATAGAAAAAACTCAAAGTGCCCACACTGCCTCACTCGAACAGCTAGTGACTTAAAAACAAAACCGGACGGACGACAAAGTTGTTACCGCTCACCGTTTTGACAGACTGGAAAAATGGGCAATAAAAGTTGGTGAAAAGATTGGTCCGAAACTGGAATTTTAATTTTACATCTATATAAAACCGCTATTTAAAAAGGACTTCGTGCTTTGGCCGAAAGTCCTTTTTGAAAAATGTTCTTTTCCTGCTAAAATTTCATTATGGAACCACTAGCCAATAAAATCCGCCCAACATCGCTAAACGAATTTGTCGGGCAACAACATTTGGTGGGGGAAGGCAAACCTTTAAGACAGGCGATGGAAAATCGTCATCTTTTTTCTTTTATTTTATGGGGACCACCCGGGGTGGGCAAGACCACGCTGGCGCGGATTTACGCTAACGCCATGGGCGCGGATTACTTTGAACTGTCCGCTGTGTCCGCGGGCAAAGACGATATTAGAAAAATAATTTCAAATGACGCCCTGCCGGCTGGCGAAGAAATACCAAAAAAGAAACCAAAAGTAATATCGGCATATAATTTACCAAATGCGCTTTCATTGGATAGATTTAAAGAGTCAATTAATAAGTTAAATTCGGACCAAGACAAACAGCCGATAAATCGGCTAACTACAGACGGGGGCAAACCAAAAATTTTATTTTTAGACGAAATCCACCGTTTTAACAAAGCTCAGCAGGACTTTTTGCTTCCGTATGTGGAAACGGGAAAACTGACTCTCATCGGCGCCACCACAGAGAATCCGTCATTTGAAGTTATTTCCGCTTTGCTTTCGCGCTGCCGGGTATTTGTACTCAATGAATTAACAGCGGAAGAAATGCGCGCAGTAATCAGTCAAACTAAAATCGAGATGGCTGATGATGCAAAAGAGTGGCTAATTGCCATGGCCAATGGCGACGCGCGCGCGGCCATAACCATGCTGGAAAACACCTTAAGTTTGTACCGCCAAATTACGGTTGAAAATTTAAAAAACGCACTCCAATCCAAACACCTGCGCTACGATAAAAAGGGCGAGGAACATTACAATATTATTTCAGCTTTTATAAAATCGATGAGAGCTTCACAGCCCGACGCGGCGCTCTACTATTTAGCCAGAATGGTGGAAGCGGGGGAGGATCCAAAATTCATTGCCCGTAGGATGGTGGTGTTTGCCAGCGAAGATGTCGGCCTTGCCCAGCCAACCGCCTTGGTTGTTGCCAATGCCGTGTTTGAAGCCTGTCAAAAAATTGGCTACCCTGAATGCGCTATCAATCTTGCCCACGGTGCAGCATATCTCTCACAGTCTAAAAAAGACCGCTCCGTCTACAACGCCTTACGGTCTGCCCAGGCAGATGTAGAGGCGCTCGGCAATTTACCCACCCCTCTTAAACTGCGAAACGCACCCACCAAATTAATGAAAAGTCTCGGCTATGGTGAGGGTTACGAAAAATATGATAATAATGATTATTTTCCCGAGGAGTTAAAAGGAAAAAAATATTTGTGATATAATAGACTTGTTGCTTAATAATTTTTCGCCCAAAATGTGTCCTTTCGCCAAAACCTTGTTAAAAATTTTTTCGCTTAACTTAGGTTAAACATCAAAATTTTTAGCTGCGGCCTTGTCAGAAATAACACATTTTAGATCAAAAAAGTTATTTAACAACAAGTCTAATTTATTCATGTCGTTTTTTCCTCTTATTCTTACAATATTAGGCCTTGGTTTGTTTGAAACCGTGTCGTCTGTAGACAATGCGGTAATTAACGCCGAGGTTTTAGGCACTATGGGCCCCAAAGCCAGGCGCTGGTTTACCGTTTGGGGCATGCTTTTTGCTGTCTTTGCCGTACGAGGACTTTTACCCTGGCTAATAGTTTGGCTAGCAACCCCCGGCCTTGGTCCCATAACCGCAATTACCGCTTCATTTTCATCTAATCCTGAAGTATTAACTGCCGTAGAAAAAGCCGCGCCTTTTTTGCTAATGGCCGGTGGAGTATTTTTAATTTTTTTGTTTCTGCACTGGTTATTTTTGGAACCCAAAAATTTTGGCATAAGCGGTGAAAAATTTTTTTACCGTCAGGGCGTCTGGTTTTACGCCGTGGTATCATTGGCGCTTTCTGTAATAGTTTGGCAGTCTCTTAAAATAGATGCTTATTTAGCTTTTGCCGCTGTGGTTGGGTCAACAACATTTTTTATTACCCACGGATTTAAGGAAAATGCCGCTTCTCAGGAAAAAACTTTAATGCGTACGGGGTTATCTGACTTAAGCAAAGTTTTTTATTTAGAAGTGATTGATGCGACATTCTCCATAGACGGCGTACTAGGCGCCTTTGCTTTTACTCTTTCTGTTCCTCTAATTTTATTGGGCAATAGCTTGGGAGCACTGCTCGTTCGCCAGTTAACTATTAGCAATATAGATACTATAAAAAAATATGCCTACTTAAAAAACGGCGCTATGTACTCTATTTTATTTCTAGGCTTAATTATGCTTGCGGACGGATTTGGACACCACATACCTCAATGGCTATCGCCCGTGATTACCTTTACCATTATTAGCTATTTTTTTATTAAATCTAAAGCTCAATTAAAAAATGAGCCTGCTTGAAAAGCTATTAAAATCATACAACTATAACTTCCCTGTGGAGCTAATTGCCCAGTCTCCCGCCCGCCCGCGCGACTCCGCGCGGCTTTTGACATACAAGATAGCTGGCAATAAAATAAGTTTCGACACTTTTGCCAACATTGGTAAATATCTACCAAAAAATTCAGTTTTGGTTTTTAACCAAACCAAAGTGGTGCCTGCTCGTTTGACGATTATAAAACCCACTGGCGAGAAGGCGGAAATTTTGTACATTGACCACAATAAAAAATTCATTAAAGTCATCGCCAACAAAAAATTGTCGCTTAAAAGCACGTTCCCCCTTTTATGCGGCCGCATAAAAGGGGGAACGTTTAAAGTTGCAAAAAAGGAAGGTCAATTTTATTTCTTAAAGCCCAGCTTCCCGACATCCGAAATTAAGAGCCTAATGGCCAAATACGGTAAAACCCCGTTACCGCCTTACATTAAACATTCACCGCTCACAGAGAACCAAAAACGCAAAGAGTACCAATCGGTATTTGCCAAACAGGGATTGTCCGTTGCCGCGCCAACCGCGAGTTTACATTTTACAAAAAAGCTGATTAAAAACCTGCAAAAGCAGGGGATAGAGGTTAGGTTTATTACGCTCAATGTAAACTTAGGCACCTTTGCCCCTTTAAAAGAAGAAAATTTGGCAACCGGCTTGCTCCACAGCGAAAGCTACGAAATAGACAAAAAAACCTCGGGTGATTTAAACCGGGCAAAAAAACTCGGTCAGCCGATTATTGCCGTTGGCACAACAGTTATTCGTACTTTAGAATCTGCCGCAAGCAACCATCAGCTAAAAAATCTTTCCGGCCAAACCCGCCTATTCATTCAACCAGGGTACAATTTTAAATTTATTGACGGTCTAATAACCAACTTCCACGTTCCAAAATCCAGCCTTCTTATGCTTATTTCCGCACTTGTGGGTCGCAAAAAACTGCTTTCTCTTTATCAAAAAGCTATATCCAAAAAGTTCCGCCTCTTTTCTTTTGGCGACGGGATGGTTATAGTTTAGAGAAGGAGGCCGATATGAAAAAACGGCTAAAAAAAATCGGCCAAGGCCTTTTAGACGCTGCGGTCTCCGCAGCGGCCATTCTGGCCCTGTTTCCGATTTTTAAAATCACGCCCAAGAAAAAACTGCACTAGTGGCTTCAAGCTAGTTGGCAATTTCTTAGGCGCTAACTTTTCCCTGTGGATATGTCAGATTATTATCTAATTCTACAAACTCAATAAAAAATAAAATCTCTTATAAATAAGCCAATAATCATACTGATACAACAATTCCCATATTTTTTGCCAAATTAGCAACAATTAAGGCAAAAAACACTTGCTTTACTTGGGTTTTTTAGCTAAGATTTAAACGTTAACAAATAATCATACACCCCCACTCCAAGCCCTCCTTTTTAGATGGTGAGGAAATGGGGTAGGGAGACAAAAAAATGACAAAGTCAGAGACATTACAAGCCCTAGCTGATAAGCTGGGAAAGACTCGCAAAGAAGCAGGCGAAATTTTGGATGCAATTATTGAATTAGCCGTTGCCGAGACCAAAAAGAACGGTGAATTTACTTTCCCGGGCTTAGGCAAACTCCAAAAGAAGCACAGAGATGCCAGAATGGGCAGAAACCCGGCCACCGGCGCTTCCATTCAAATCCCGGCTAAGACAGTTTTGAAGTTCCGCGTTGCCAAACAGGCCAAAGACGCAATACTTTAAGTTACAAGTAGAAAGTTTAAAGTAAAATGGTAAAACCATCTCGCATAATGCGAGGTGGTTTTAATTTTATTGATTTTGTGGTATAATAATAGAAATCTTTATGGAGAATAAAGTGTGTTTATATACAATCATTTCTCTAAAATATACTACTCCTTGTTTTTAGAATGTCGACGACGTTCTCTAAACGGGTAAATTAAAACTATTGCATAAATGCAAAATTCACTTACCAAGATCCATCTTGAAACAAAAAAACAATTTGAAATTGTGGATTTGACCGGTCAAATAATGAAAGCTGTGGTTGACTCAAAAATCCAAAATGGTTTAGTCCTTATTTTTTGCCCACACACAACGGCCGGAATTAGAATCAACCACAACGAACCTCTACTAATGCAGGATTTTATGAAGGCTCTATACCGCTTGGTGCCAATAAACCAAAGCTACAGCCACGATTTATTTGAAGTCAGACAAAACGTCGCTCCTAATGAGCGCAGCAACGGCCACGCGCATGTTAAATCGTTTTTACTTGGCTCATCCGAAACGCTTCCAATTGATAAAGGCAGTTTGCTTTTAGGCCAAAGGCAAAGCATTTTTTTTATTGAACTGGAGGGAGGCAGAATGCGCGAAGTTATTATTAAAATTATTGGCGAATAAATCCAGGCGCCTTCCTGCGGGGAATTACACCCCGCAGGAAGGCTATAAAATCCATTCATCCCCGCAGCAAGCTACGGAGTACGGACTGAATACGGATATACGGAGGGAGTACTTGAGCATTTTGAATTTCGTATATCCGTATGCTCCCTCTCGGTACTTCCGTAAAGAATCTTAAGGTGGTCGATCTTAAGACAGGTAACAAAGATAAAATAATAGACTTATTGTTTAATAACTTTTTTGATTCAAAATCTGGTATTTCAGACAAAACCGATGTTTAAAATTTTGATGTTTAACCTAAGTTAAGCGGAAAAATTTTAAACAAGGTTTTGACGAAATAACAGATTTTAGGCGAAAAATTATTAAACAACAGGTCTAGTAATCAAAATTAAAATAAATGTTTTGCGGTTCATAAATTTTAGCCGCAAAATGAAAGGATAAAAATGGATTACCCAACCTATCAGGTTATGGTAGTTAGCGCGTTACAAGATTTGTTTTTTAAAACAGTTAGCTACCTCCCAAATTTAATTGCGGCAATTATTGTTGTAATTATTGGCTGGCTTTTAGCAATATTTTTAAGCTCACTGGTAAGTAAGGTTTTAAGTACAATTAAAATTGACCACCTAGCAAACCAATTGGGATTACAAAACCTCTCGGAAAAAACCGGCAAAAAACTTAGTATTTCCACTTTTTGTGGCTGGCTAGTAAAATGGTTTTTCTTTTTGGGCAGCTTTATTGCCGCGGCTGACATTTTAAATCTACCGGGAGTCTCAAGCTTTCTTTACCAGGATGTTTTGGGCTACGCCGGGCACGTAATTGTCGCGGTCGCAATTTTGCTTCTGGGCCTCCTGGCAGCCGACTTTTTCTCGGGTTTAATTTCAACAACGGTAAAAGCCAGCGGACTCAACACCGGACATTCTTTGGGCGCTGTTGCCAAGTGGTCTATAATTGTCTTTGCCGTTATTTCAGCGCTGTCTCAATTGCAAATTGCCTCGGCGTTTTTGCAGGACTTGTTCAGGGCCGTTGTTGCTATGTTGGCTATTGCCGGCGGTCTGGCTTTTGGCCTCGGCGGACAGGCTCACGCCAAAAAAGTTTTGGACGGACTAGAAGACAATTTTAAGTGATTAGGAAAATTCAATAAATCCAGGCATTTTCCTACGAGGTACTAAACCCCGCAGAAAGACTATAATTCCATTTATTCCCGCCGTCCGTCAGCCTAGGCTGACGGACGGGGTATTTTGGAGGGAGCCTGGATAAAAAACATCAAAATTTGTTTTGATTGACTGTCTCATCCGCCTCCGGCGGACAATTTTTGTCCAAAGAGCCCATTCGGCAACAGTTCCAATAAAATGGCGCGAAATTTGTGGTAAAGGTTTTGTTTTATCCTAAACAATGAAAAAGTTTATTTTTATTCTGATATTTTTAATTTTGCTGATTATCAGCGCTTTTGCCTTGTCTTCGGCTTTAAACCATCGCTCTCAATTACAACAAACAAGAACCACTGCCAAAGCGGCACAAATCAGCATAACTTTGCTAGAAGGCTGGACTGACCGGGATATTGCCGAATACCTGCAAAAGACTCTTTATATTAATACGGCTGATTTCCTTAAAACCGCGGATAATTTTGACCTGACGGCCTATCCTATAGTCTCCCAAAAGCCCAAAAATGGTAATTTGGAGGGCTTTTTATTTCCGGACACCTATTTCCTGCTTAAAAGCGCTACCAGCACGCCTGAGGCAGTTATTAAAAAAGCATTGGATAACTTTTCTCATAAAATCACACCGGAAATGCAGACCCAAAGTTTAGCCAATAACATGAGTTTTTATCAAACCCTTATTTTGGCCTCAATAATTGAAAAAGAGGGTAAATCCAACGCGGACAAAAAAATTATTTCCGGGATTTTTTACAATCGATTAAAAAACAACATCGCCCTACAAAGCGATGCCACTATTAATTATATAACCCACAAAAATAGCCCGAGTTTAAGCTTAGATGATACCAAACTGGATTCACCCTACAATTCCTACAAATACCCCGGCCTGCCGCCCACGCCAATTTGTAACCCGGGATTAGATTCTATTTTAGCCGCGCTTTACCCTCAAAAAAATGACTACCTATATTTTCTCTCAGATCCCAAAACCGGCAACGCAATTTTTGCCAAAACTTACGAGGAGCATTTACAAAATAAGAAAATTCACTTAAAATAAGCTTATGGAATATAGAAAACAATTGGCGGACGATACTGATGCCTATGAATTTGGCGAACGAGACATTGCGTATGCAATGAAAGAAACAGAAAAAAGAGAATCGGAATCTCAGCCGGTGGAACTTTATTTTGAATTTACAAACACGACTGAAAAAGAAAAAGCGAAAACAGCCCTACTAGCATATATAAACCAACCCACTTCCGGACCTGATTACCATCCAGATCAAATCTTTGACCCTAAATGGTTTATTGGAATTGATAGAAAGCCGGACCAGAGACCCGAGGGCTTAGAGTTCTCATTTAGTAGGACCCCCGCTTTCATAAGAAATCCCGAACGTTTAAAAAATTATTTAGAAAAATTTTTACTAAATAATTTTGCTTTTAAGCTGAGAAGCAGAGACGGTCGAGTAGAAGATTACGAAGTAGTCGACAACAAACCGGTTTAGTCAACGGTTTAGCGAAGAACCTATAAAATCCTTATACCCGTTTAAAAACTCTGTAATTGAAACCTCATTTTTACCAGCTAACTGTAGCCGGTTGATTTTTAATTTGGTATTGTTGCCGCAGATAACAACACCATCAGCAATCACAGTTCCCGGGTCTAAATTTCTGTAGTTTTCTGTAGTGTCTCCATTCTGTAGTTCTGTAGTAATGCATTCTGTTATTTTTAAATTTTGTCCCTTCCAAGTTGTCCAAATTCCCGGCCAAATATAAAAGGCGCGGAACTGGTTATAAATTTCGGTTGCCGATTTATTCCAATCAACTTTCCCGTCCGCTTTACTAACAATCTTGCAGTAACTGACACTGTCTTCGTCCTGGGGCAGAGGAGTAATTTTACCCGAAACATAATCTGAAATTGTTTGATTGATTATGTTTGCCGACCTGCGCGCCAATTTATCGGAAAGTGTAAAAAAATTATCGTCCGGATCAATGTTTACAATTTCCTGCGTCAGCAAAAGCCCGTCGTCCACATTTTTGTCCAAAAGAAAAATTGATGTCCCAGTCTGCTCATCGCCGTTAAGCAGCGCGGCCTGTATAGGCGAAGCGCCGCGGTATTTGGGCAACACGGAAAAATGGACGTTAATAGTTTTGTACTTTGGGGCGCTGATTATGTCCATAGGCAAAATTTTGCCATAAGCCACTACAACAAAAAGCTCAACACCGGCGGGTCCCATTCCCCTCCCGTCAGGGGAGGGGCTAGGGGAGGGTAAACAAAGATTTTTAAGTTGCCCCAAAAACTCCCGATTATCTTTTACATTTTCCGGTTTAAATGTCAAAAGGCCTAAATCCGCAGCCAATGCCGAAACCGGACTCTCCTCCATTTCCTGCCTGCGGCCAACCTTAACATCGGGCGTAGTAACCACGGCCGCAATTTCATGCTCCTTGCGCAAAGCCTCCAAAATGGGCAAGGCAACGTTTGATGTGCCAAAAAATACTAATTTCATCTACAAAAAATCTTACAAATCTACAAATGACTACAAATCTCTGTAACCATATTAATACAATTATACTGTTTCTATAGCAGGTTGACAAAACTCTCTCTCTGATATTTTTAGGAGTCGCCCGGCGCCAGTTATATACGGACGATTTTTCGTCATTGGGACGAAAAAGCAACTGGCAAACAGAAGGGGGCTAAATGGAGTTCAGCTCAACCGGATGGTACTCGCAACACGGAGCATTCATAAAAAGGATGCAGGCCTTCGCAGACGAAGGCTGGGATATAGTCAATGTCATAAGCTCCGGAAACGGCAAAGTCTGCGCCTTTTTCACAAGGGTGAAACAGGGCGCAAGCCAGTAAAATCATGCCGTACCCAAGCATCTAAGGTCGAAGGATCTTAGATGCTTGTATTTTTGTAGTGTGCTCGTTCGAGTCTGAGCCTGAGGGCTCATCCCTCAAAGTCGAAGACCGATTTATCGACGATACTGTAACGCTCATAAATAGGCACGCTACGGCTATCAATCGGACAAATGCAGGCCAATGGCCTGCGCTACATCCTAGACATTATCTTCCTCAAAACTTCCGCCTCCACCCGGCAATCTACCAACGCATCGTGTAGCTGATTTTTATCTACATTAATTTTTAACTTTTTTATTAAATATTCCAAACCAAACCCGGAAAAATCTTTTTTGGATTTAAGTTGATTTTTTAGTCCCAAGTGGCCAAAAAAGAGTGGCCACAGGTCAAAGTAATGATAGTCAAAAGCGTATTTAACTCCGGCGCGTTCATAAGCGTCCAGCAAAAATCGCTTATCGTTAAAACCTACGTAGAACGCCTGAATCACGTTATGGCCAAAAGTTTTATTGAATTTTTTTATAACCAATTTTAAACTCGGCGCGGACTTAAGTGTGTCTAACGAAATTTTATTAACTGCCATGGACTTTGGGTCTCGGCTGTGCCACTTGGCGGGCTTAACATAGCTGGAAAAATGCTTTTTCTCCTTTAAAGTTTTTTTGTCCAACAAAACCGCCGCGAGCTGAATAATCTCGTGCTTATTGGGATTAAGCCCTGTCATTTCAAGGTCTATGAGTAAGATGTTTCGTTTAAAATCCATAAGTTAGTAGGCAGTGCGCAGTGGATAGTGGTCAGTTACTAATCACTGCACACTATTCACTATTCACTTGCTAGCTTAAACTTCTTTAATTATTCTTCTAAACACCTCTGCCTCCAGCCTAACTTTTTCCATAGCGTCAAAGGGATTTTTTTGCTTGAGTTTAAAATAATCCAAAAATGTGTGGAAGGTAGGCATTTTTTTAAGCCCGTAGTTTAAAGTATAAATATAGCCCAAGGTCCACAGCTGTACAATATGAGGGTCGTAATTAAAGCCAATTGCGGCCTTTTTAAAGGCATTTCTTAGAAACCAGACACTCTGGAAACTGTTGGTGGAAAGCAGTAAGTTTTGGCCAAATTTTTTGTGGAAGTTTTTAACTGCATCATAAATTTTTGGGCTCTTCCTTAAAGTGTCGTAATTAGTATTCAGTAATTTCGCGTGCTCATTAATTACACTGTCTAAAAAACTTATTTTTATATACGTATTAAAATTATCTTTTTCCAGCAAATTATCTTTGTCTAGCAGAACCGCGGATAGCTGAATTATGGAATCCTTGTCCGGGTCCTGCCCGGTAGTTTGGATTTCAAAAAATAGGAGATCTTTAATAAATTTCATTTGTTCACAAATCACTAATGGTGCAAATGGGAGACAAATCAGGAATTTGCAGTATTTGTTCCCATCTGTGATTAGTGGATAATTTAATTTTTTGCTTTTTTCCAAACCTTAACCACATCTTCACCCTGCGTGTACTTTTTAATTAAATCAATAATCAATACCCCATTTATGTGGTCAATTTCATGCTGAGCCACACGCGCAATCCAGCCGTCATCGGAAAACTTTATTATTTTACCCTCGGCGTTCTGCGCCTCAACCGTAACCTTCTTGGAACGTTTAACCATCCCAAAGACCCCCGGAATAGAAAGACATCCTTCCTCAATTTCGGTCTTCCCAAACCCTTTGCTTGTCACCTTGGGATTATACAAAGCCAGTAAAGGTACGCCATTTTTTTCCAAATTGACAATAATTAGTTTAACCGATTTTCCCACCTGCGGTCCGGCCAAACCAATGCCGTCTGCCTTGCGCACAGTGTCTATCATATCAGCCGTCAGCTTTTTTATTTCCTTGGACAAAGGAAAAACCACCGGCTCGGTCGGATCGCGTAAAACTTTGTTGGGATAAGTTAAAATCGGCAAAATCATATCTGTAGGCATCCGCAGATCCGGATTTAATCCGCAGGTCCGGATAGTGATTGATTATTTTTTTCTAAATTATTCTTTTTAATTAAATACGCAAACAACCTTCCGGGCGTTTTTACGCTTTTACTTTCCATTATTTGCCCGGCAAGGTTCCTTAAATAATTATGATCATACAAAACCGCCATCTTCAAATAAAACGCAAAATGCTTTTTGTCATTTAATCTTTGCGATAGTTCATCTGCCAGCAGGTGGGCAGGGGAGTGAAGGTGGGGATTAACCTTGGTTTTGGCTGATGATTTGCCCGCTTTTAACCTAGCAATATTTCCTAAAGATTCCATAAAAATATTATACATTAAACTTTAAAAATAGGCTATAATTAAAATTATGAAAGTAGATATTGCCGGACTAAAAATTGACGCGACCACCAAAATAGATTTACTGGATGCTGTTTTGGCGCGGATTAAAAATAATCAAAAAACCTTTGTCACCACGCCGTATTCAGAGTTTTTGTACCGAGCTTTTTTGGATCCAAAATTGCTGGAAACTTTTAACCGAGCCGATTTTGCCGTAGCCGACGGGATTGGGATTTTTTGGGCAAAAAGATATTTAGAAATTCCTCTTTCGGCCAAAAGCTTCTGGGGCAAAATTTTGCAGGCGTTTTGGCAGATTATTTACAGCTTGGCTGCGATAATCTTGTACTCCAGATTTATTTATGATAGCGTGCCCATTCACGGGCGTCTCGAATCGCCGATAAATCGGCACACTACACAGCCTGATATACCGGAGAAAATCGTCGGTGCGGATTTAATTTGGGACTTAGCCAAATTGGCGGCTAATAATAACTTATCAATCTATCTTTTGGGTGGCTTTGGTAACACTCCGGAACTTGCGGCGGAAAAACTAACGACTTGTTATATTCACAGCCATAAACGAAGCAAGTCGCTTAAAATTGCGGGGTGGTCAAATAAAAATCCGAATGACTCATCGGTGATTGCGGATGTCAATTCATCTGTGGCAGATATTTTGCTGGTTGCTTACGGACCTGTGAACCAAGAAAAATGGATTGTAGATAATTTACCCAAGTTAAATATTAAACTCGCGATTGGCGTAGGCGGGAGCCTTGATTACCTCGCGGGCATTAAATCCGCGCCGCCAAAATTTATTCGCTACGGCGGACTGGAATGGCTTTGGCGGCTAATTACCCAACCATACCGCTTGAAAAGAATTTGGCAGGCAACTTTTGGATTAATAAGCAAAACTTTACTTCACAAAATTTATCAAATTATGCCACTTAGAAAAAATGCCGTATGCGTTATTTTGAATAAAAATAAATCCATTCTTGTTTGCAAGCGAAACCCCAAACCTCAAGAAACCGACGCGGTCGGCGAACCGGCTGCCAAATTTCTAAACTATTGGCAACTCCCCCAAGGCGGAGTTGGTGAAGATTTGGATATAATAAGCGGCGCAAGAAGGGAAGCGCTTGAGGAAGTTAGTTTAAATGATTTGGATCTTCTTTACGTTTCACAAAAACATTATGACTACCAATTTCCTTTAAGCTGGCAAAGAATCTTTAAAAAGAATTACCGATACCGCGGGCAAAGCCAAAATATTATTTATTTCAAATTTTCTGGAAAGGATGAAGAAGTAACAGTAGATCGAAAAGAATTTGTAGACTACCGGTGGGTAGAGGCAAACCAACTTTTCAAAATCATCCATCCCGAGAAACTTAACTTAACCAAAATTGTTGTTGATGATTTGAAACAACTGGTTTAAAATGATAAGATTAATATAATTAGACGTTTATGATCAACCCAATAAAAACCGTCCGTACACGCTTTGCGCCCAGCCCCACCGGCTTTGTGCACATTGGTAGTTTGCGCACTGCGCTATTTAGTTTTTTATATGCCCGCAAAAATCATGGAGCGCACATTTTACGTATAGAGGACACCGACCAAAATAGGCTGGTAGAAGGCGCGGCGGAAAATTTAGTTAAAGTCATGCGTGAGATGGGCATAGAATTTGACGAGGGCTACTACTTAGCCGATGACGGATCACTAAAAGAAAGAGGAAATTTTGGCCCCTATTTACAATCAAAGCGTTTGGATTTATACCAAAAACACGCGACGGAACTCGTAGAAAAGGGGAGTGCATATTATTGCTTTTGCAGCCAGGAAAGACTGGATGAACTTCGAAAAGAACAAACGGCTTTAAAAAAGCCGGCAATGTATGACAGACACTGCAAAAATTTATCCGAAGATGAAATTAAATTGAAACTGATTGAAATTAAGGGGCAGAAAAAAAACCCCGTAGTGCGCTTTGCCATTCCACAGGAAGGTCAAACCACAATCCACGATTTAATTTACGGTGATATTACTTATGAAAATAAAAACCTAGACGACCAGGTGATTTTAAAATCTGACGGTTTCCCCACCTACCATCTGGCTGTGGTCGTTGACGACCACTATATGCAAATTAGCCACGTTATTCGCGGTGAAGAATGGATACCTTCTACGCCCAAACATTTGCTAATTTACAAAGCTTTAGGCTGGGAGCCGACGCAGTTTGCCCACCTGCCTCTAATATTAAACCCGGATAAATCCAAACTTTCCAAGCGCCAGGGCGACGTGGCGGTGGAAGATTTTTTAAAGCACGGGTATTTAAAAGAGGGCTTGTTAAATTTTGTGGCTTTTTTGGGCTGGAACCCTAAAACAGACCAAGAGCTTTTTTCGCTTACAGATTTAATAGAGCAATTCGATTTTAGCAAAGTCAATAAAGCCGGCGCCGTATTTGACGACAACAAGCTGGACTGGTTTAACTCACAATATATTAAAAAACTGACGCCGACCGATTTAGCAAACCTGCTCAAGCCTTATTGGCAGCAATCGGGAATTAGTTTTCAAAATTTTTCCGATGAATATCTTGCCACTGTTGCCAAACTTGAACAGGAACGCTTAAAAAAACTTTCCGAGATAGGGGAGAGGACTGCTTACTTTTTTAAAGCTCCTGATTATGATGCTAAATTACTCATTTGGAAGAAATCAGACGCTGGGGATGCAAAACAAAAATTGTCTGAGCTTGCAAATTTACTATCAACTCTGACTGATGATAAATTTTCCAACTCCAATCTAGAAACGGAAATCAAAAAATTTATTGCGGAAAAAAAATATGACAACGGCTCCGTTCTTTGGCCGCTAAGAACCGCGCTCACCGGCCAAGAAAAAAGCCCCGGCCCTTTCGAAGTTTGCGCCACGTTGGCTTTAGGCTTGGGCAAAAAAGAGGTCCTAAAACGTCTTGAGACAGCGGTTTCAAAATTGACAGTTGATGTGTAGCGCGCCGATTTATCGGCTATCTTAGTCGCCCATAAATGGGCACGCTACGCCGACAATTTTTGCCACATAAAGCCAACTCTGGTATAATATGTGTAATGAAACGAGCATACGATACCAAAATTAAAATAATCACGGGGCTTTTATTTTTTGCCTTAATTTTTGGTCTGAAAAATAATCTTGCCTTCGCCGACGCGGCTTCCGACAAATTAGCAGCCAGCCAACAGAAGCTTTTTCAAATAAATCAACAAATTAAGAGCTACCAACAACAAATCGCAACAACCCAAAGCAAGGCCAGCACTTTAAAAAATGAAGTTTCTATATACAATAGTCAAATAGCTTCAACAGAGCTCCAAATTCAGGCCAAGGAAACTCAAATTAGTGACGGCAATTTACAAATTACAAAAATCCAGGAAATCATTGACCTTAAAGTTCAAGAAATTGCAAACAATAAAAAGGTTTTAGGCCAATTAATTCTTGAGGCTAACCGCTTTGATGACCAGTACGCTTTAAGAACCGGACTAGGCAGTAGCAATCTGTCCGATTTTTTAGATCAAATTCAATACGGTCAAAATTTACAGGGCAAAATTTATCAACTAATGGAAAAAATTAAAACTTTAAAAACCCAGCTGGAGGATCAGAAAAACGATTTGGAAATTAAAGTTAAACAACTAGGGGAACTAAAAAGCCAACTGGAAATTACAAATAAATCGTTAAATGAAATTAAAAATCAAAAACAAAAATTATTTAATCAAACCCAAGGGTTAGAAAAAAATTACCAAAAACTTTTGGCCTCAAGCAAACAGGATGCCGACAATTTACAAAAGGAAATTCAAGATTTAGACGCGCAAATAAGAGCAAAATTAGGCAAAAAAACCATTGTCGCGCAAAAAGGTGTTTTGGCATGGCCGATTGATGGCATACTAACCCAAGGCTATGGCAATACCGGTTTTACCTCTTTAGGCTATAATTTTCACAACGGAATTGACCTTGCCGGGCCTCCGGGGCAGGCAATTTATGCTGCCGCTGACGGCACAGTACTGTACACAGACCATTCAGACGCAAGTTTTGGCAACTGGGTGGCAGTCAAGCATAATATTTCCACAAAAAACGGTACCAGCCAAATTATTACTTTGTATGGACATATGACAAGTTTCAAAGTTTCCGTTGGGCAGAATCTTTCTCAGGGCGACTTAATTGGCTACGAAGGCAATACCGGTAACACCACCAAAAAACTTTACGGACCAGAAAGGGGATACCACCTCCACTTTGGCGTTTATGATGCCGAGGGTTTTGGTGTAAACCCAGGCGCTTACACCAAAATTTACGGTCCTTATAAAGTGCCTTATGGCTACACCTACAATCCTTTGCAGTTTTTGGGAAGTCAGTAATCGCTGGGTCGAATAAATCGGAAGCTCTATGAAGACCAGATATGATTAGCTAATTTATTGGCTGTTTGTTTTCTGATATTCCATCATTAGGTGATATTTAAACCCATGTCTCATTTCAAAAAATTCATTTTTACATTCCTCCTCATTGAGATGGCTTTGTCCTATTCTACAGCCTTAGCCCAGCCAATTGATGTTTATGACTACAGAAATGCTAACGTCTCCAGCCAAATAGAAAAATACCTTTGT
>JBBREH010000003.1:0-52385 GCA_038203095.1 Candidatus Doudnaibacteriota bacterium
ATACCACGAATTCCCTAGACGGCAGTTTTGGTCAGTTAAAGAAATTACTAAATGTCCACAACGGATTGAAACAAGAACGCCGATGGAAACTAATACAGGAAATCTTACGAAAGTAGCCTCACGAATTTACCATTAAACCAAAAACTCCGATCCAAATGGATCGGAGTTTTGTTTGGCTAACAGCTAATTACTATTACATATAAGCTAAATTATTGTTGCGCTTGCTACCTTATCGCCTTCATCTAAACGCATCACGCGCACACCTTGTGTCGCCCGTCCAAGTGTAGAGACGTCATTTAGCGGGGTACGAATGGTTTGGCCCATTTTGGAGATTATTACCAGGTCGTGTTCTTCGGCGTTGTTTAAAATGTACATCGCCACAATTTTGCCGGTTTTGGGTGTGACTTTTAAAGTTTTAATACCGCTACCACCCCGGTTTTGAACTTTGTAGTATTGGCCTTCGGTTTTTTTACCCAGACCATTTTCCGTAATCACCAAAACTTCCAAAGCTTTAATATCCACACTTTTACGGATAATATCCATGCTAATTATTTTGTCTTCCTTTTTCAGCCGCATTCCGGTAACTCCGCTGGCGTTCCTGCCCATTGGGCGCACATCTTTTTCGCTAAATCTTATTGCTTGGCCATTTTCCGTGGAAAGCATTACCTGGTCTTCCCCGCCGGAGGTTTCCACCCATTTTAGCTCGTCATCGCCTTTTAAATTTATAGCAATCATTCCGCTCTTGCGGACTTTGGTGAATTCTTCGCGCGCAACTTTTTTAATTAAGCCTTTTTTTGTCGACATAACTAAGAATTTGGCGGCGTCTTTTTTTGAAAAGGTCAACACGGCTTGCGCGGTTTCGTTGTTTTGAAGCTGAAGAAAGTTTACCAAGGCTTGGCCTTTGGAAGTGCGCGAGCCTTCCGGCAGTTCGTAAACTTTGGTTTGAAACACCCGGCCTTTATTGGTAAAAAATAAAATATCGTCATGGGTGTTGCTGGATATCATTTTGTCAACGACATCCTCCTCTTTAAGACTTTGGCCAATAACGCCCTTGCCACCACGCGCCTGGGCTTTGTAAGTGTCGGGCGCCAGACGTTTTACGTAGCCGCTTTTGGTGACGGTAATTATTACATCCCCTTCAGGAATTAAATCCTCAGCACTAAAAGTGCCAATAGCGTTTTTTACTACAACAGTTCTGCGTTCGTCGCCAAATTTTTCTTTAAGTTCAATAACTTCCTTTTTAATTATAGAAAGGATTTTTTTTGCAGATTGTAAAATACCTTCCAACTCTTCTATTAAAATTTTCTTTTCTTTTAATTCGTCGTCAATTTTTTTGCGTTCCAGACCGGCTAAAGTTTGCAAACGCATTTCCAAAATCGCATCGGTCTGGATGTCAGTCAGTTTAAACTTCTTCATTAAATTGACTTTGGCCTCTTCTTTGGTGGGCGATTTTCGGATAATAGCAATAACTTCGTCTATGTGATCCAGCGCCTTCTTTAAGCCTTCTAAAATGTGAGCGCGTTCTTTGGCTTTTTTAAGTTCAAAAGCTGTGCGGCGCTTAACCACAATTTGTCGGTGCTCTAAAAATTTTTCCAAAACAGTTTTTAAATTTAAAACATGGGGTTCAATGCCACCCACCAAAGCCAGCATGTTTAAATGAAAAGTCTCTTGTAGTTGAGTGTAGGAGAAAAGTTGGTTTAAGATTTTGTTTGGCAAGCCGTCTTTTTTTATGTCGACGACAATCCGTACGCCGTCTTTGTCGCTCTCGTCGCGCACGTCTTTAATGCCTTCAATTTTTTTCTCGCTAACTAAAGCCGCAATTTTTTCCAGTAAGGTAGCTTTGTTAACGCGGTAAGGAATTTCGTGAATTAAAATTTGAAAAGCACCACTCTTGGTTTCCGTAATTTCGGTTTTACCACGCATGACAATACCTCCTTTGCCTGTGGCATAGGCGTTTTTTATGGCGGCTATATCGTAAATGGTTCCGCCGGTCGGGAAGTCGGGACCTTTAACAAATTCCATTAAGTCTTCCGTTGTGGCTTCAGGGTCGTCAATTAATTTAACAATCGCGTCGCAAATTTCACTTAAATTGTGTGGAGGAATATCCGTAGCCATACCCACGGCAATACCCAGGGTGCCGTTGAGTAACAGGTTGGGTACTTTACCGGGCAACACCACCGGCTCTTTCCTGGTGGCATCGTAGTTGTCGCGCCAATCCACGGTTTCTTTATCAAGGTCGGTTAAAAGTTCTTCTGCCAAGGCCGACATACGTGCTTCGGTATATCTCATGGCCGCGGCGCCATCGCCGTCCATTGAGCCAAAGTTTCCCTGACCATCAATGAGCGGATAGCGCATCGCAAATAGTTGCGCCATATGCACCATGGCGTCGTACACTGAGGCGTCGCCGTGCGGGTGGTATTTGCCCAGCACATCACCCACAACGGCCGCTGACTTGCGGAATTTGACGTTGTGGCGCAGACCCAGTTCGTGCATGACATACAAAATGCGGCGGTGAACCGGTTTCAGTCCGTCTCTAACGTCGGGCAGGGCGCGGGAAATAATTACGCTCATAGCGTAATCTAAATACGACTCCTGCATTTCCGTGGTAATTTCACGGGATTTGATAGTGCCAATGTCGGTAGATAATTCTGCTTTAGAATCTTTGGGCATGAGTTATAAAAGTTTTTTAATTGAGAATAATACTTTCTGAGTTTTTTCGATCCAAATTGATAATCGAAAATTATTTGCATTTACGTCGGGTGTCAAATGTTGAGTCAGTAGATTCGTGATCGATAAAAAAATTTCTTCAGAAAAATTTTTTAAACGTGTAATTTTAGTGAATGTTTAATTTGTTGGGGATGGTAACGCCTTGTTTGTTAAGATCTTCTTGGTAACTTTGCTGTTCGGAATTAAATTTTTTATGCATGTTCGCAAAAATATTGGTTAGGCTGCCGTAGCGGTTGTTGATTTTGACGGAAATAATCCAAATTAAAATCAGTGCAATGGTAATTAAACCAGCCAGAGTCCAGATTATCTTAAGTTTCACCGCTTGGGGTTTTTGTCTGATGTTGTCTATAAAGTTCATAAAATTTTCTACCAAATACTAAAAATATGAAATTACTCTATCAAAGTTTTAGTAATCTTTAGTATTTAGTAGAGGCTACCTCAATGGCTCCAAGATAACTAGCTTTGTCCCCTCTTCCTGTAATTCCTTTTTTTTGATGGTAAGTTTTTCCATTTCTTCCTTTTTACCACCCATTTCTTTAGTAAATTTTTCCAAACTGTCCAAATCTAAAATTAAATCTGACATCTTGTAATGGGAAGGGATAACAATCTTCGGTTCAATTTCATTGACCGCTTTGCTTGCCACAGAGGCTGACATTACAGTATTGCCACCAACGGGTAAAATTAAAATGTCTATATCTCCCAAGCTTTCCAGTTCATCTTCCTTCATATTAAACTCTTTAATATGGGTAAGGTTTAAAATTTTAATATCCTCACTTTCAATTAAAAAAACGGTTACGTAGGCGCCTTCTTGTTTTAATGGCACGCCTGTAACAGTAACGCCTTTAACATCGTATTCGCCGGGATCAGTAATGTCAAAATGCTCGCCGGAAATTCCGGACATGGCCGAGTAGAGCGTTTTGTCTTTTTGAGCCAAAATTAACACATCGGCTACTCCGCGAGGCGGTGTTAGGCCGCTGTCCTTATGGAAAGGGTCGGTTATAATTGTGGCTTCTTTGGTGGTGATTTTAAAGGAAGATAAACCGAAATATTGAATTTGCATATAAACAAATTATAGCGGATTTTAATCAAAAAGGGAAGCCGTTTTAGGCAAAAATCAATTATAAATTGCCAATTAAATAAGCCATTTTCTATTTCTAACTAGGTCTTGCCAAAAGCTCTAAAATCAGCTATGATTTTAATGCTTATTTGCGTATGTGTTGCGGAATGAATTTTAATTTTTAATCCCAAATAAGCCTTGAGATTGCAACACTTTTAACAATTAACCAATGGAATACGTATCTTAAAATTGATTCAACGATTAAGGTCGTTGATTTTTTATTAAATCGTTATTTGGTTACGGAAAAATAATTTTATGTCAGAAGAAGCAAAACAGGTAGCTATCCCGCCCGCAGCGGCCAGCGCTCAAACCATGAGCGATTTGGTTAACAGCGGCATTGAAATAAAAGTGCTAAAAGTTGGTGATATGGTAGAAGGCACGCTTATTAGCGTGGGCAAAAACGAAGTTTACGTGGATTTAGAAGGTTATGGTGTAGGTGTTGTTCGTGGCCGTGAGCTTTACGACGACCAGGCCACTTTGGCCGCGCTTAAGCCAGGTGACAAAATTTTTGTCTCTGTAGTGGAAGGCGAAAACAAAGAAGGCATTGTGGAATTGTCATTAAGGCAGGCCGGACAAGAACGTGTTTGGCAGACCTTAAAAGAAAAATTAGAAAGCAAAGAAGTTGTCCGCACCAAAATTTTGGAAGCCAACAAAGGTGGGCTTATGGTGGAAATCAACAACGTTATGGGATTTTTGCCAGTTTCCCAATTGTCGCTTGAGCACTATCCTCGCGTGGAAGATGGTGACAAAAACCGTATTTTGGGAGTGCTTCAAAGCTATATTGGCACCTTATTTGATGTGCAAATTATTACTGCCGATTCTGCCGAAGAAAAACTGATTGTCAGCGAGAAAGCCGTGTTTGAAAAAGAAATGGAAAATCGTATGGGCGCGCTCAAAATTGGTTTGGTGGTGGAAGGTACAATTACCGGCGTAGTGGACTTTGGCGCGTTCGTTAAGTTCGGTGAGTTGGAAGGCTTAGTCCATATTAGTGAGCTGGCCTGGCAGAGAATTGAAAACCCTAAAGATATTGTAAAAGTCGGGCAAAAAGTTACGGCCAAGGTAATTTCTATAGACAAAGGCCGTGTATCATTGTCTATCAAGCAATTACAGGAAGATCCCTGGTTGGAAGCGGTAAAGAAGTACCAAATTGGCCAAACAGTAAAAGGTAAGATCGCCAAAATTATGCCTTTTGGCGTGTTTGTGGAGCTGGATAAAGATATTCAAGGATTGGCCCATGTAATGGAACTTTCTCATGAAACCATAAAAAACGCGGACGAAGTTGTAAAGCCTGGTGAAGAAAAAGAATTTAAAATTATTTCCATTGAACCGGCCGACCACCGTTTGGGTTTGTCGCTTAAAGCCATGACCGAAGCTCCAAAAAAGGTAGCTCCGGAAGCTAAGCCTGCCGAAGAAGCCAAGCCGGAAGAAGTTAAAAAAGATGAAGTCGCGCAGTAATATAGTTTTATAAAAAACTCCTTCGCCTTGAACTAAGGCGAAGGAGTTTTTAATTTTCCCTCTTGCCCCTATTGTAGCAAATTTCCGGATATCTGCTAATAAGTTATTATCCTTCTCCCGGCTTGCCTTCCGAGGACTTCTCCCAAAGCAGTTGGTGGAAGACCGTCATCGTCTGCATAAATTCCTGGCTTTCAATGAGTATGCCAAAACTCTCATGTTTAGTGCTAAACAATCCAACCTCACCAGTATCATAAATTCCTATCGCCATGGGTATAGTAATGCCTTTAGGAGCAAATCTTAATTGCCGCAGGTATTTTGTGCCCTGGGCTGAATATGGATATGCCACGTCTTTGTCGCGGAAACGGATGGTTTTAATAAACACGCCTTTTTGAATTCTTTGCCGGTCAATCTCGCCCATAAATTTAGGCCCGCCAATCATATCCAAAATATCCCTACCGGTCCAAATATATAAAGCCTGCCTTTGGCAACGCAATTCTTCCCGCACTATGTTTTTCACCTGTTCCGGTCTCTCAAAATATTCAATTTTTGGTTTTTTAATCGAAGCATTAAACAGTCCCATAAATTCCGGCAACAACTCTTGTACCGCTTCCAGGTTTTGTTTTTGTAAATCCAGCAGGCGGGATGGGGGCAGGGCTTTATAATACATACGATTGCGGATTTTAGCCTGTGAAATTAATCCCTTGTTGACTAGTTGGCCGATAAAATTGTATACGGAAGTTCTTTTAACTTGGGCTTTGTCGGCAATCGGTTTAATTGTGCTTAAGCCCAATTCTAAAATAGCCATATAGGTTTTGGCTTCTTTCTCGTTTAAACCCAAATTGTTTAAAAATTCTTCTTTTTCCATATAATTAGCGTCTAAAATATAGACGATTTAACTATATTTTATGCGTTTGTTCAATATTAGTCAATATTTTGAACGTATTTAAGTTTGCCCTGTAGTCAAAATTTTTAAATTAAGTTATGATATTTTGTCCATGATGGACAAATTTTGAAAGAGGAAAAGAGGAAAGGTATGAAAAAATCTGATCGAGATGCTGAATTACTGTGGTGGTTTGTTTTACTGATAGCTATTCGACATAAATATTCGGAAGAAGATATCAGAGAAGCGTGGCTGAGTCTGAGTCCTAGAAGGGCCAAGGTTTTGGGGCCGCGGCTGGGACTAGGAGGGCCCGAGGCGATTGAGTGCTGTGCGGGAGTGTCGTGCCATCTCATTCGGTCAACTCAAAACCGAGCGATTAACGACCTTGTCCGCTTGTTACAACAACGAGACGAGGGGGGCTCGTCGTTGTCTGAAATCAGAGAATTGGTGAGTAGGACCTTAAACAAAATAAATCAGGTTGATCCCAAAGCCATTCGCTCCCTTATTCGGCACCTCTAGGGAAAGTAAACCCCTAACCGACAGTGTGATCTTAAGAGCCGCCGATTAGTTTCACAACGAAAAGCGGCTTTTTTATTTAACGAAAAAACTGTCCCAGGGAAACCCAAGGACAGTCTATTCTTGCCAATCTTTTAATTCTTTTAAATCTTGTCAATCTACCTACCATCCAAACATCTTCCCCACTTCTTCGGAAGATTCACGTTTGCGCGCGATTTTAATTTCTCCGTTTTGGGCAATTAATTTTGCCGGGGAAGACAAAAGACAATGATGCGAAGCTAAGGAGTCTTGGTAAGCTCCAGTGTCTAGCAGGGCTATATAAAGCTCGTCACAATCTTCCAGGCGAGGTAGTAAAATGTATCCCCCGCCATTAGTATATTTGTCATCGCTGTCGCATGAGGATCCGGCTAACCAAACTTTTTGAAGTTTGCGGGTATTCATATTGTTTACCGGAATAACGTGCCATTTCTGATGAATTGCCCATGTGTCTATAAGGTCATTCATAAAACTGCCGTCAATGACATACCATTTGTTGTTGCCTTTATTGTCAACGGTCTTTTCGGCCAAAATTTTATAAATTGTGATTTGTGCGGGCGCCGCCACATACCTACCCCATTCAACAATTAAATTTGGATGCCTAATGCCCAAACGGTCGCATTGAATTTTAGCGGCTTTTACTATTTGGCTAATTAAGCTTTTCGCTGAATATACCGACTGTTTTTTTTCATAAGGCACAGCCGCTCCCCCTCCAATGTCAAGGGTATCAAGGCCCGGATTTTTTGCTTTGAGTTGAGCGTAAATTTCCAAGGCCCGTTTTAACGGAGTTACCAATCCGTTAACATTTTCAATTTGGCTGGAAATATGATAATGCAGAACTGAAAGATTTCTAATTTTGCCCAGTTTTAACAATTCACTTTCAGTAAATCCGTAGCGGTTATATTTTTTATCCCAGTGGCTTTTTATTTTAACATCCAAATTTACCCTAACCCCTACCTCACCTTTAAACTTACTCATTCTTTCCAGTTCAACATAATCTTCAATTATAGGCACTACGCTTAATCCTTTAGCTTTAAGCTCCTCAATTAGTTCAATATATTTGGGAGTTTTTGGTCCGTTGCATATAACCCGTATTTTGGCGTTAAACTTGTCCTGTTCTATCATTCTTTTTACCAAAAACAGTTCGTTGGCGGAGGCTACATCCAGGTTGGCGCCTTCCGCGATGGCAGGAAGGACGAATTCTTTGTTCTGATTGACCTTCATCGCGTAATGGTAGTAAAATTTGCCTTTATAGCCTAAAACTTTTATGTATGCGTTGAAAGTTTCAATTAAATCGCGGACTCGGTTTTCAATAATGGTTGGGAAAACAATTTCGGTGGAAGTGCCATATTTTTTAACTATATCAAAAATATTGTATTGATAGTTGCCTTCACGGACAATTAATTCGCCGTCGGGCCCAATATCAAAATTTTGGGTGTTAAACTCTTCCATGCCCAAACGCCAGAATTTGCGGAAGCCGTTTTTCTTTTTTGATGCCGATTTGGTTGTCATTATTTTAGGTTAATTGATAAAGTTTTAACCGTTTATATTATCGTTAATTATGCTTTTTGTCAACGCTCTCAAGAATGCCTGCATACCAAATAAAAAAACAAATTCTATTGAATTTGTTTACGCTGAATTAAGCCATTGAATTGACTATTTTGATTTTGTGCGAAGAAGTTTGAGTTTTGTCTTTTGTCCAACTCCCAAATAGATTAATTAAAATAAATTTACACCCAAGCAAATAGTTTGTCAAATCTTGATTTTGTCATGAATTTCAAGTAAAATATAAAGGCTATTTTATATGGCGCAGTGGTGAAGTAGTCTAACACTGCGGTCTGCAAAACCGCTATTCGTGGGTGCAAATCCCACCTGCGCCTCCACTTCTTCGCTAAGCTACTAAGTGCAAGCAGGCATTAGTAAAAGTCGAGATAGCATATTATAAAAACATAAAGTATAACGTGAAGAAGTTCCCGACTAAGCTTTGGTGAAGTCGGACAGGTCTCAAATTACACAAGCCGGTGTGGCGGAACTGGCATACGCTACTGACTTAAGATCAGTCGCCCGTAAGGGATTGTGGGTTCAACTCCCACCACCGGCACCACTTTATAGCCCGCTTTAGGCTAACTATAAAGTGCAGGCTTTAAATATAAAAAATTCCTCCCTTTTAGGGGAGGAATTTTTGTAATTAGTTTGCAACTTCGGAAAAGGTTCCAATAGTGCTGGCAATTTGGGATTGCTGCAAGGCCAGGCCCTGCCTTTCAATTTCGGCATTCAGGCTTAATTCCATCAACTCATCGTATTTTCTTTGAGCGCCAGAGACCCAAGCAAGACTCCCGGGTTGGACGTAAACACCTCTCATTTTTTTGAAAGTATCAAACTTTTCCTTATACATTGGCTTTTCTAACAAGTCGGTTAAGTCGGTAAACCAATCTAGCTTTGTGGCATATTTGCGCCAGGTTGGAGTGCCTGGTGCGCCGCCTATACCGCTACAGTTATTATTAGCACAGTATTTGCCCATATGGCTTTCAACGTAGCTAATGGCCAAGGCTCTTTGCCATTGAGGCAACTTAACCATTTCCGGTGCGTATTCCCCTAAAGGTGAATTGTTATCAGCCAAGTATTGTTTAAGCTTGATAACTAGCGGATCATTTTCCGCCAACGTGTCTATAGTTAATATATTTTGGTTGTTATTTAATTTTGGGGTTAGAACCTCTAAATTAGGGTTCTCGACTTTGATTTCAAAAACTTGGTTCTGCGTACCTGAAGTCTTTAACTCGGCAGCTAGCGCGTGAGCCGGTACAAGTACCGGCAAAAGCGAGATTAAGGCCAATATGCCGAAATGAGAGCCTTTATCTATAGAAGACTTAAGGGTAGTAAGAGCTTTCATCTTTTAAATCAAACTCCTTTCTTCCCCTGTTCCGAATGAAGACGGAATAGTTTGGTTGTTAATGTTTCGACTGTTTGGACCAGCACCGCTATTGGATGCTTCAGTCGTCTGATTTGGCTTATTGAAGCCATTTCAGGATAAAGGGCTAGGCCAACGCTTGGTTGGCTCCCCGACTTAAATGTCGGGGTTAGCACAAAATAAAAAAGTGCTAAACCGCACTTTGTAATACCATTATACTCCCTTTTGACTCTTTTTTCAAGCCCTTTTTGTCATTTTATGGCTTATTTATAACCAAAAATATTTCTTTAGCTTTATTATAGGCTAAAAAAAGTGTTTTGTTTATGAGGGATTTTTTTGTAAGTTGTGGGAATTTTAACTCAACAACCAAACAAAAAACACCATCTGATGATGATGTTTTTTGTGGAGAGGGATAATGACTGGTGATAGAATCTATTGGCAGCCTGCAACGGAAAAGTTTTTAATTGAACCCTGTTGCTGGAGACGGCCAATCTAAATTAGCAAGGGGTTTGCCCCTACCCATTTTGGCTAAAAATCCTCGTAGCTCTTTCTTTTTGTCGGAAGTCCGAGTCGTGATTGTAAAATACTCAATTCGGATCCGAAATAACGGAGAACCCCAGAATTTGAGGTTAGGCCTAAGAAGTCTTTGGGATGGGTGTTTATGGCACCTTGCAACCATTTAGTGGTCAGGTTAAACTTGGGATTTATCATTAGTTCTGCCTGAACCAAAGCTTCTATTTTTTCTAAAAGGAATCTTCCCCTTTCCGCAGATTCCTTATCTCCTTTCAGTAATATTTGCTCTGTCTCTGCTCCTGATGTCGCCCTAGCAACTTTTTAGAACAAATTAAAGGGGTGTTTACGACCTTCTCCCATATTGTAAAATAATTAATATTTTTTAGATTAATTATATAATACCACCTTTTACCCCCGCCTGCCATCCACTATTGTTTGGTTCTAGCGTCATCTCTTTAAGAGTCAAAAAAATACCTCAAAATAATGAGGTATTTTTGTAACTGTTAACGCTCCTTAGTATGGGACGTTAGAACCTATCTTATGGAAAATATTGAACAGAGTGTTATTCCTAACCTAAGTCTAGAAGCTGTTAAGCTGGCATAGCACAGCGGTAGATTTGGCTTATTCTTTACTCCCGTCGCTATTTATCCACTCCCCGTTAACTTTTTGTCCTTCTGTATTACTTTGGTCTGCTTCCCAGATGTCTCGAAATCGATACTCCTTGTCACCGTCTATGAGGCCTAATTCTTCCACTTCTTGAACGACTGCTTTAATAGGATGCTCAGATTTAAATTCTTTTACGCTAGTTTGTATATAATGTTGCGCTTTCTGTATCGCTTCTTCAGGGGTTATGATATACATAGTATCAACATCCATTATATTTCCAGTGCCTTCTACATTATAAGCGTCCCATTGATAATAATGCGTGGGTTTTTCTTTACTTTCCCTGCCTTCATCTATTGCAGTGATTCTTTCTGCCATATGTTTAAAGTTAATTATTTTATTGCCTTTATTCTACCACCTTTTACCCCAGCCTGCCATCCACTATTGTTTTAGAGAAAACACGGGGTCAAATCTGGACATTGGACATTTAGTTTTTTGACTTTGATGGCTTAGTGCTCTTTAATTTAAGGGGAAATTTTTGCCTTGCCTTTATCCAAAGAAAAAAGCTCCACCATCCGCCAACTGGCGGAGTGAAACATTTTTCTTTGGAGCGGTTTAAGGGACGATTATAGAACTATGGATTGGGTGGAGGTGGTGGCAGGTTATGGGTATGTGGCAAAACAGTTGGATAAATTTTTGGTGAGAGCGTAAATATTTACGATTGTTTTTACAAGGCGGGGGTGGGGTGCTTTTAAGCAGAATTTTTGGTATTAAGATTTTAGGGTCTATATGAGTTAGACCCGTTTTTTAACTTTTATCTTTAAAACTGTTAAACTATGTAAAGCAAAGTAAATTTTGGAATAAAACAATGAACGAAGTAAGCGAACTTTTAAACACGCATTTTCAAGCATTTAAAGATGAAGCCAGTCCGTATGATTTTTTTCCGAAATTGGCGGATTATGTTAGATATGTGATTGAAACAGATAAGTTTGCGCCTATACTGGCCGAATTGCGAAAACAACAATCAGAGCAATATCAAAAACTTGATGATTATTACGATAAGGCAGTTAAGGAATTGGGTGCTTCAAAAGAAAAATTAGTTGAAATTGTAAATAAAAATAATTTGTCTTCGCCAAGTATTACAGAGGCATTAAAAACAATTGAGGCTCTTAAAAACGGCACAATGCACGTTTCAAACCCACCAAAGGAATTAAGTGATTGTCTTTTTGCCATAGCAAAAAGCATTGGCCAGCAGGGCAAGATAGATTTGCTAAAAATTTTTAATAACCCCAAGCCCATTTTCCATAATATTTATGGCGACTTTATTTTTTCTACCACCTTAACGGATTTTAATAACCACCACGAAATGGTTAAGGAATTGTGGGATATGGAGCAATGGGGAGCGTTATCGCATTTGACCGTATTAGAAGCGGCAATCAGCTTTTATGAGCCAATGGAAAATTTACTAATATTACTGCCGAAAGATGGTAAACCTCATTGGCAAAAAGTAGAAGAAGGGGCTGAAAAAATTGGATTGGTTATGGAGTGGCGAGAAATAAAGAATGAAGCCCAAAATTACCCTCATCAACAAGGGTCAAATAATCATTTTTCGTCAATATTTGCAAAGATAGAAAGTTTTAAGCAATGGGCAACAAGACTTCATAATTTCCTATTAAAGGAAGTCGTAAAGCAAAGCAATTTGCCGGACAAAAAATCAAAGGGCAAGATTAAATTATTTTTTTCTGCCGATGATGGCTTATACAGAGAGAAAAATAATAAAAAAATTAGTTACCCAATTAGAGGCAAAAGGGCAAAGCTGGTAAAATTTTTGAAGAATGGCAAAATTAAAGGCAGTGAGCTGGTTTTACAATTAGACCAGCCATTATATTTAGTAAGCAAGGAAATAGAGGAAATTAACACGAATTTTAAAGCCAAATTAGAGTTGGCTGATGGTTTAATAATTCGCCTAGAAACGGGCGGTTACAAGCTGGATAATACTAAATTTTTAATCCAGTTTTTAGATTAAGGTAGTTTATACTGTTGGTTGACTTTTAGTTGTTGTTAATAACTTTTTGCATAGCGGCTGTATTAAGCCGTTTTTTGTTTGCTCGCAGTCAACTATTGGGCAATTACAAGTATTTGCCAATTTTTTTAAACTTACTTTGTAAGTGGATTTTTTTATGCCCGAATTATCAGAACTGGAGCAAAAAGGTCTGGTTGAAGCCTTTGGGCTAAAGCCAGAGGAAGTTGCGGACGCAGGATATAACTTGCTTGGTTTTTTTAGTGTCTTATATAAAATTGACCAAAGGCTAAAAAAAGAAGCTCAAGCAAAAGCGGCTGGTGAGGGGGTTGGTCGTGATTGATAGCGCAACCATAATACTTGAGGCAAGCCAATTTAAGGTTTTAGATTATGAGTGTTTTGATGGCAGGGAAAACAAGCAGATAAATGGCAAGTTTTCTGTAACCACAACTTTTTGTCAAAAGTTTGCGGAAGCCGAGAAAAAGCAGGGCAATTACTTTCCTAGAATTTCTTTGCCAAACAATACAGTTAAACGGCCAGATGGCAAAAAAGAGCAGGTAAAAACTTTAGAAATCCAAGCCTCTTTGCCAAAATCTAGGCACGGCACTAATTTATGGGAAGCTGATAGCACAGACTTAGAGCCTATTTATTTTCAATGGGTAAACGATTTGGCAAAAATCCATATACAAACTACTACCAACGCCTTGAGCAAGGCGGTATTAAAAAGGATTGATTTTTCTAAAGTGGTTAGGTTGCCGGATAGTTTAGGTGAAGCGAGGGCGGTATTAAAACTTTTAGCCAATTTTAACTACAAGCCTCATTCAGATTTTGCGATTAAACAATTTAATGATAATTCAGAGGGTATGGCCTTAAAGTTTTGGAATACCACGCAGGGATATGTGATTTATGATAAGTTGGGCGAGGTTATCGCCAATGGCCATACCAAAGCAGAGCAGGGTTTAATTCAAGCATTTAAAGAGGGCAAGCTAAAAAGAAATGTTATAAAATTTGAATTATCTTTGCAAAGAAAGCCAAGCCTTGAGGCCGTGCTAAGGCGGATTATTAAGACCAAGAGCAAAAATTTTACCTTAAGCGATGTAATGGCCACTAAGGATATAAGCAAAGCCATTTTATCTGAAACTTTTAACAAGGTTTATGGCCATATCACAATGGCCATTGTTTCCTTAAGCCAGATGAAAGAAAATGAGCTAGAGCAGTATTTATTGAGTAAAAATTTAGGGTTTAACCGGCACGCTTTACTATCTTATTTGGTGAATATGACTACTAAAATTGGTGTTGCCGCTATGTGGGGACAGATGGAGGAAAGAATGGGAGGCAGTAGTTATGACAGGTATAAAAAAGAGGTGTCATTGATAATTACAGAATTGGGCGAAATTCCTAATACTTTGCCTAATTTGATACAGTATTTGAGATATCAACACCAGAAATTTGAGATTTATAGGCCGGTATGCTAATATGAAGTTGTAAAGCATTGTCAAATGACTTTTTATCCTAACCCAGCATTACCCCAATATCACTACTATTTTTTATAATCGGCAAAAGGTTAAAAATATATATTTTAAACTAACGCCAAATACTGGCGATTAAAGAAAGGATTAGTATGCAAAAACTTATAAAAATTACCTTAAGCGAATATTCGGACGGCGGAAATATGTTAATACAAAAAGAAAATAAAGATGGTTGGAAACTTATAAGTTTTAACATTAGGGACTACTCCAATGAGGCATATTTAATTTTTGAAAAAGCCTAAACTTATGAAACAAAAAGAATTTTATTTGGTTGAGGAACTGGCAAATCGCCTTAGGGTTTCCAATATGACCATCTACCGCTACATTAAGGCAGGCAAAATATCAGCTCATAAAATCGGCAAGGAATTTAGAATTACAGACAAAGAGTTTGATAAATTTTTAGATAAAGTTAAAACAAAACAAACTGTATGAAAGAAATAACAGCGGAAACAAAAAAAATTGATTTGCACGAAACCGTTTCTTTATTGGGCGTTTCAACGGCAACTGTTAGAAACTGGATTAGACACAATTATTTGACCCCCCAAGAAGATAAGGCATTGCTTTTTGATTATGCCCAAGTCAAAGAGCTACAAGATAATATAGCAACTGGCAAAGTAGACAGGTTGAATAAAAGAGCAAACAAAAGGAACTCCCAAAATACTTTTATACCAGAGGAATATGCCGATAATTTAGAAGTTATCAGCATTGTAGAAAAAATTATTAGTGATTTTAACTCCCAATCATACCAATTAAAACCCACATTATTTACAGTAATTCTTAATCTGTTTAAGGTTAAAAAATTAGTTGATTATTCAAATTGTTTGAATAGTTTTGATATAAAAAATCCGGTAATAAAAAATGAGTTGGATTGGTGGAAAAAAAATTTAGATGGAGAATATGATTTTGAAAAGTATGCAGGTTTGTTAAATATGCCCTTGCCCCCAGTAAGTGATATTTTAGGACTTATTTATCAATCTTTAGCGGCAGAGGGCGACAAAGCCCAAGCAGGCTCTTACTATACCCCAAAAGCTGTTGTTGACGAAATTATTTCAGATTATGTAAGCCCTCAGTCAGTTATTCTTGACCCTTGTTGCGGGACAGGGCAATTTTTACTTTCGGCTTCAGAAGTCATTGAAAACCCAGCAAACATTTGGGGTTTTGATATTGATGAGCTTGCAGTTAGAATAGCGAGGGCAAATCTTTTATTAAAATTTAATACTACCAGCTTTGTGCCAAATGTGTATAGGAAAAATACTTTGACTGAATTAGTTGAGGGCAGTTTATTTTCCGAAATAAATACACCAAAATTTGATGTTGTCGCCACTAATCCACCTTGGGGTGTTCATTTGTCAAAAATGGATACAGTCCAGTTACAATCCTTATTTCCTCTAATAACCTCTAACGAAACATTTTCTTATTTTATTAAAAGGGGCATTAATTTTTTGAAAGATGGAGGAACTCTTGCTTATATATTGCCGGAAGCTATATTAAATATAAAAACCCACAAAGATATTAGGGCAATAATTTTAAGGGATACGCATATCAAAAGAATAAAGCATTTAAGCCGTATTTTTAAGAATGTTTTTAGTCCTGTAATAAGACTGGATGTTGTAAAAGCAAAACCGCAAGGCCTTGAAGAATTAATTGCTGAAAAAGAAAATTCTAAACATAATGTCAAACAATCAAGATTAGCTGAAAATCAAGATTTTTTGTTTGATGTATTTAATAATAACGATGATGTAGGTATTTTTGATAAAGTCTACAAACACGCCCACACTACCCTAAAAGATAATGCGGATTGGGCTTTGGGAATCGTAACAGGAAATAATGCCAAATTTTTATTAAAACAAATTGGGATAGGTGCAGAACCAATTTTAACCGGCAAGGATATTAAGCGATTTATAACAGCTAACCCAATAAATTTTATAAAGTTTGAGCCTGATAAGTTTCAACAAGTTGCCCCAGATTATAAGTATCGTGCTAAAGAAAAACTTGTATATAAGTTTATTTCCAAGTATTTGGTATTTTCTTATGACGACAAACAAACTTTAACATTGAATAGCGCAAATATACTCATACCAAAAATACAAAATTATCCTATTAAAACAATACTGGCATTATTTAACTCATCTCTTTACCAGTTTTTATATCAAAAAAAATTTGGTGCTATAAAAATCTTAAGAAATGATTTAGAGCAACTGCCACTCCCTATTATTACCGAAGCTAAACATTTAGAAATTAAGAACCTGATTGATAAGCTGTTAAAAAGAGATGCGGAAGAGCCGGAAAGGCAGTTGCCTTATGATGAGTTAGATAAAATTATAATGGACATATTTAAGCTGAACGAACTGGAGCAAGGGCATATTAGAAAGAGTGTAAAATTGTCAGAGAAATCATTAAATATCACTAAGTAATATGGACTACCTAAAAGAAAAGCTAAATAAGTTGATTGACGAGTTGTCGGCTGATAAGAAAGAAATTATAAGAACGAGGTTGTCAAACCTTGTTTCGGTTTACCCATTTAATGAGTATGAGTATATTATTTCCTCATTGATGGGATTTGGAAAAATTACTTTAGATGATTATTACGAAATTAGAGATGAGTATATCGCCCGAAATATGTATCTTTATATTTTTGAAATTGGCTCGCCAAGAGGTTTTGGTGAACAGTGGGCGCAAGGACACTTAAAAGGGTTAGTGCCAGACCTTATAAAACCTACAAAAAAGGTAGAAAAAAATTATAAAGGTGATTATGATTTGATACTCCCAAAGGATAATAGATTAATTCGTATTGAGGTTAAGGCTTCAAGAGCAGTAAATAGCGACAGCCTCGAACCACTTTTTGTTAAAGCACTTTCATTTGAGAGCAAGCATCCATTTTGGATGAATTTTCAACAAATAAAACCAGCTCATTGTGATGTTTTTGTTTGGGTAGCTGTTTGGCGAGATATAATCAAGTATTGGGTATTATCTTCAAAAGAAGTTGAAAGTAATAAGTATTATTCAAAGGGTCAGCATAGAGGTAATGTTGGCGAGGGGCAACTACATATCAGAGAAGATAATATAAAAGATTTTCAAATTTACGAAGTAAAATCTGATGAATTAAAAGAAGCAATCATCAGAGCATACGAAAGGCAGAAAGGTAGCAAAAAATGAAAACCGTAATTTATTTAAGGGTGTCATCCAAAAAACAGGAGCAAGAGGGCTTTTCAATCCCCGCCCAAAGGAAGTTACTTTTGGATTTTGCCAGAGCCAAAGGCTTTAAGGTTGTTAAAGAGTTTGAGGATGATGAAACGGCCAAAAGCGCAGGCCGTGAGCATTTTGGCTTGATGGTTGATTATATAAAAGCCAATAAAGATGTTGAAGCGGTTTTGGTAGAAAAGACAGACCGCTTATATCGCAACTTTAGAGATTATGTAACGATTGACGAACTTGGAATTTCGGTATTTTTGGTTAAGGAAAATGAGGTATTGGGTAAAAATTCATCTTCACACCAAAAATTTATACACGGCATAAAAGTTTTAATGGCCAAAAATTATATTGATAACCTTAGAGAGGAAAGTGGCAAAGGCCATTTACAAAAAGCGGAAAGCGGTATTTATGCAGGCAGTCGCTTGCCATTAGGTTATAAATTTGGCAAGGATGGCGATAAAATTGTGCCTGTAATTGACGAGGCAAACAAAGACTTACCGCTAAAAATGTTTGAGTATTATGCTACCGGACTTTATTCTTTGAAAAGCCTTATTAAGCGGATTGTAGATGAGGGGCTTGTGCGGCCGGAGCTAATGCCTAAAATTTCAAGGCTAACTAAAATGACTAAAAGCACGGCTCACCGGACTTTAAGAAACCCATTTTATTATGGCGATTTTTACTGGAAAGGCACACTCTACCACGGCACACAAAAGCGGCTAATAGAAAAAGATTTGTGGAATAAGGTGCAGGAATTGCTTAACCAGACAGACGGCAAGAATGAGCCTAAGCCTAAATATGGCACTAAGCCGTTTGCTTTTAAGGGCTTACTGATTTGTGGCGAATGTAGTCGCACTGTAACGGCGGAAAAGGTAGTTAAGAAATCTGGCCTAGAATTTGTTTATTACCATTGCACAAAATTTGGCACTAAATGCACACAAAAGGCCGTAAACGAAACGCTGTTAGACGAGCATATAATAAGCTCGCTTGAGGGCTTAGAAATGCCACAGGACGCTGTTGATTATGTAGCCGAGGGACTTAAGCAGTCTTTGTATTTGAAGCGTAACACAGAGGATAAAACAAGGGAACAGTTAGAGGCTGAAAAAAATAAATTACAAAACCGCCTTAGTGTTTTGTATGAGGATAAACTGGACAGGGTTATTAGCGATGAATTTTATAACCAAAAGTTTAACGAGTATTCGGAAAAGATAAAAGCCTTAGACACGCTTATAAGCAAATACACTTATGCGGACATTGATTATTACCAATTTGGCGTAAAAACTTTAGAACTCGCTAAAACTGCCGCAATACTGTATAAAAACGCACTACCGGATGAAAAGCGAGAACTGCTTAACTTTTTACTTCAGAACTCCACATTAAAATCACAAACACCCCAATTTACTTACGGAAAACCCTTTGACAGGGTGCGTCAAAGGGCGTTAAGTTCCGATTGGAGCGGCTAAGGGGAATCGAACCCCTGTCCATACCTTGGCAAGGTATTGTTCTACCATTGAACCATAGCCGCAGACTAAAATTATATTAGATTTTTTATTGGGCACGAAGGTTATCGTGCCCAATATGGTGCCGGGCCCCAGAGTCGAACTGGGCACGCCTGCCTCTTCCAAGGCAAAGTTGGACTATATCATCATCCCGCGTTTTCACGAGGGAGCTGGGCGCTGTTGTAGGATTATTGTTGGAACTCACCTACTAGTCTCTACGCCTTTTCCGGGAGCTTATTGTCCGCCGGAACTTGGTTCGGGATTGTTCCTGCCATAGGCGGGAGTTTCCCCCGAGTTCACCCAGTTTTTCTCAATCCGCCTTACGGCGAATGGCCCCAAAGATTTTAGGGCAGCGCTCTACCGATGAGCTAGCCCGGCATAAATTTTTACTGTCCTACTTCGTCAAGGCTTCGTAGGGCACTTCTTCGCGATATTATTGTGCGGTCAGCATCTTTAGATAAATTGGTTCTGTCCTTGGATGCTTGTACTTCGTAGCCTTTGCGAAGAAGTGGTGGGCAATGTAGGGATTGAACCTACGGCCTACCCGGTGTAAACGGGTCGCTCTACCACTGAGCTAATTGCCCAAAGTTTATCTAGGCTCCTTTCAGAATGCCCCGTTCGCCTGCGGGGATGAATAGAACTATGATCTTCCTGCGGGGATGAATATCCTCGTAGGAAGGCGCCTGGATTTATTTTTGCCGTAAGCCCAACTATTTAAGAACTGCTTGAGTAATATATCAAAAAAGTGCTTTTTTGGCAAGACTCTCGCTCAGAGCCGCGAAGGCGTTAATATCATCATTTTCGGAGGTTTTGCATTTGGTTTCCTGGCCGCAAGTTTGGCATTGGTGAAGAATGTGGTATTTGCCCTTTTGTAGCTCTAAACCGACAGGTTCCATTAGTCCACCGCAGTCATTGTTGCGGTCGCCGGGGAAGTTATCGACGTGCTTGCTCCATAAGCATTTTGGACAATGGTTGGTATAACCGTTGCCTTTGACTTTTGTCTTGCAGTGGCCGCATACAAAATTTTCGATTTTCTTTTGGAAAGTTTTTCCGGCGGAGCCGGATCCCGCTCCGCGGGACACATTCTTTTTCATAGAATAAATATTAGCACAATCCTAAAATTTTTGTTATCATAGAGGCGTAGTCGGATTCTATTTTTGTTCAATCTTGTTATTTTGTAATAATCTTATGCCCCAAGCGGTTCACTTAGTTTCCCCCAATTTTAAAGACATTTTTGAGCCAAATATTGAAATTGGCAAGTTTCCCGACGGCGACAGCCATGTGCGGATTTTGCCAATTGCCGAATGCAAAAATGCTGATGTAGTGGTTTTTCATCGCCTTTATCCAAAGCAGAACACCCATTTGGTGACTCTGCTTTTAATTTTGGATTCTTTAAAAGAGGTAGGCGTAAAAAGTGTTACGGTTGTTTCTCCGTACTTGCCTTATGCCCGGCAGGATAAAAAAAAGCTCAACGGCGAAGTAGCCAGCGCGTTTGCAGTATGTAATTTATTGGCACGCGCCGGCTGCGGCAAGCTTTTAGTTTGTGATTGCCATTTTTTAAACCAAGAGGGAGTGGCTAAATTTGGAGAACTAAATATAGAGAATATCTCTATGGGTAAAGATTTGGTTGCCTATGCGCAAAAAAATGCTTTTAATGGAGAGGGATGTGAGGTGATTTCTCCGGATATGGGCGCGAATTATTTAGTTAAAGATCACGGCGGAAAATCTTTTAATAAAGTTCGCAAAGATTACGACAAAAACAAAATCCATTACCGAGAAGTCGGGCAAATGGACGGTGAGTTTGACGTGGCCGGGAAAAATGTTTTGCTTTTAGACGATATGATATCCACCGGCGGGACAATGCTTCGCGCTTTGGAAAAGCTCACCGTGGCCGGCGCGAAAAAAGTTTGTTGTGCCACAACGCACGGTCTATTTTTATACAACTGCCTGGATAAAATGCGCAAATACACCGACTGCATTTTTTCCACCGACACAATTGTTAACCCGCAGGCGGAGGTTTCTATTAAGCAAAAATTGGTAGACTTGACTGAGAATAATTTAAAATTATTTTAACCCCGTTAGAAGTTTGATTTAAAACTTCGCGGGCATAGGTATTAGTTTTAATTAATAACTAATTAAAATTATAAATATATGGGGACTTTTAACGGGGTGTCAAAAGTTTTAGATCTGCTTAAGCAAACTGGCGCCGTTTTATCAAACGGCCATTTTGTCGGCACTTCGGGCAAGCATTTTGGAACCTACGTTAATAAAGACGCGCTTTACCCCCATACAGCCCAGACTTCGGAAATTTGTAAAATGATGGCGGACAAAGTAAAGGAATTAGAAGTTGATGTTGTGGTCGGTCCGGCTTTGGGCGGAATAATTTTGTCTCAGTGGGTGGCTTATCACCTTTCGCAAATTAAAAATAAAGAAATTTTGGGCGTTTATACAGAAAAAGATGCTGATAAAAACCAGGTATTTACTCGAGGTTATAATAAATTAGTTGCCGGCAAAAAAGTTTTGGTTGTAGAAGATTTAACCACAACCGGCGGTAGCGCGAAAAAAGTTGTAGAATCAGCGCGCGCAGCGGGAGCAGAAGTGGTTGCAGTCGTTGTAATGGTTAATAAAAATCCAAAAGAAGTTACTGCCGATTTTTTTAGCGCTCCATTCTATTTTTTGGACATTTTAGAAGTGCCGGTTTACAGCCAAGCCGATTGCCCACTATGCAAATTAGGAGTGCCAATAAACATAACTGTGGGCCACGGTAAAAAGTTTTTAGAAGAACAAGCTAAACTGCATTAAGTCATTGCCATGAACTAATGCACTGGAGATATTTTATGATCATTAATAAATATGATTTGCGTGCCAAAAAAGTCAATTCTTTAGTTTGCGTTGGGCTGGACAGCGAGTTTGAAAAATTACCCGCGCAGTTTAAAGAAAAAGAAAATCCGCAGTTTGAATTTAATAAGTGGATTATTGACCAAACAGCGGAATTTGCCGCGGCATATAAGCCTAACGCGGCTTTTTATGAGGCTAGGGGCGAGCAGGGTTGGCGCGAACTTAAATTGACGATTGAGTACCTTAAGCAAAACTTTTCTGATATTTTTACAATTTTAGACGCCAAGCGCGCGGACATTGGTAATACAAACAACGGCTATGTTAAGGCAATATTTGATGAAATGGGTTTTGACGCAATTACATTACATCCTTATTTAGGCAAGGAAGCTCTGAAGCCTTTTTTAGATAGAGTGGACAAAACCTCCATTATTTTATGCAGGACTTCTAACCCCGGCGCCGGAGAGTTGCAGGATCTTTGTGTGTCCTTCCCTCCCTTTGATGGGGAGGGTGAGGGAGGGGTGGAACCCGTTTGGCAAGTTGTGGCTAAAAAAGTTTTCACTAGCTGGAATATGAACCGGAATTGTATGTTAGTAGTTGGCGCCACTTATCCTGAAGAAATGAAAATAGTTCGCTCTTTGGTTGAAGACATGACTTTGCTCATTCCCGGGGTAGGCGCGCAGGGTGGCGATGTAAAAGCCGTAGTGGAAGCCGGCAAAAATTCTCAAAGCTTGGGTATGATTATAAATTCCTCCCGCGGAATAATTTTTGCGGAAAATCCCGACCGAGAAGCAAAAAAGTTGCGGGATGAAATAAATAAATATAGATAATGTACAAACTCATCCGTCCGCTACTATTTGAATTTGACAGCGAAGCTATACACCAAAAAATGTTAGCTTTGGGTGGTTTTATGCAAAATTCTTTTTTGCAAAAACCGGTGGAGTGGATGTATAAATATGAAAATCTAAGCTTGGAGCAAAAAGTTTTTGGAATTGAGTTTAAAAATCCGGTTGGTCTTGCCGCAGGGTTTGACAAGGACGGAAAAATTTTAGATTTTTTGCCCGCGATTGGCTTCGGTCATATTGAGATGGGTAATATTACTGCTTTGCCCCGCCCCGGCAACCCGAAGCCCAGGCTATTTAGACTACCGGAAGACAGTGCCTTAATTAATAGACTCGGACTAAATAACCAGGGAGCAGATGCGATTGCTAAGCGCTTGGGTGGTAGAAAATTTAAGTTGCCAGTGGGTATTAATATTGCCAAGACTCACGACCTAAATATATTAGGAGACAAAGCCGTGGAAGATTTTTTGTATACTTTTAAAAAACTCTATCCGCTTTTTGATTATACGACTTTAAATATCAGTTGCCCTAACACTACCGAAGGAAAAACTTTTGAAGAACCGGAAGCTTTAAAAGTTTTGCTAGACGAAATTAAAAAAACACCGGAAGTTCAAAATAATTACCGACCAATTTTAGTTAAAATTTCACCGGATGTAAATTTTGAACAGCTTGATATGATTTTGGAAATTTGCGAAGCGCACAAAATTGATGGTTACGTTTTAACCAATACAGCAAAGTTTAGAGATAATCTGATTACAAAAAGGGAAATTTTAGAAAAAATGGGTAAGGGCGGAGTATCTGGCAGGCCTTTGCGTCAAAAGGCTATAGAGTTGGTCAGGCATGCTTATAAAAATTTAAAACGTCCTTGTATAATTGGCCTTGGCGGAATAGACTCGGCAGAAGCGGCTTACGAGCGAATTAAAGCCGGGGCGTCATTAATTCAAATTTATACCGGCCTTATTTACGAAGGCCCGGGCTTGGTAAAAAAAATAAATAAAGGATTGGTAGAATTGCTTAAGCGCGATGGGTTTAAAAACATTAGCGAGGCGGCGGGAGTGGAAGCGAAATAAAAATGAAAAAATAATCGGACACATTTTGACGGCCGTAAAAATGTGTCCGATTATTAGATGATCCGTAAATTTAACAGCCCATAAATGGGCTAACTACAGCGTATTCCAAAATTATCAGTCAGAAACGAATGGGGTTGAAGACTGGCAGTGTTTAAGGTATAATTGTGAAGTTGAATTGATTTTTTTGCCCAGGTGGCGGAATTGGTATACGCACTACCTTGAGGTGGTAGCGGGAGCAATCCCGTGCAGGTTCAAATCCTGTCCTGGGCACCATTCGACTTATCCCACAAAGCGGGATTCACTCGTGGCCTTTGGCCATCTAGTATTTAAAATATGGAAAATCGTCCCAAATTTGAAAGCCCGGAGTTTGATAAATTTTTAGAAAATACGAAATCCACCGAATCCGAACTAGTGTTACCCAAAATATTTTAACCATTATTATTACTTCTTTGGGTTTAATGGCAGCTTTGGCTTGGGATGAAGCTCTAAAGCATTTATTTCAAAATTTACTTGGTGGCGCTGGCTCACTGGCCGAACAGCTTTCTTACGCCGTGATTATTACCGTAATTGCGGCGGCGGTCTCGGTTTACGTGAGTAAGTTTTATAAGCGTGGTGAAGAAAAAGAAATTAATAAAAAATAACAATGCTTAACATTCCGGTAATACTAGGTTCGGTACGCGCAGGCAGGAAAAGTGAAGCGCCGGCAAAGTTTATTATGGAGAGGATTAAGGCTTTGGGACACGAGTCCGAGTTGGTGGACTTTAAGGAATTGCCTTTGCCGTTTTTTGACAGTGAGCTTTTGCCGGTACAGCTTAAAGGCAAATATCCGCATCCCAATATTCAAAAGTGGAGCGGGATTGCTTATAAAGCCGACGCGTTTGTTATAGTTACCCCCGAATACAATCACAGTTATTCTGCAGTGCTAAAAAATGCACTAGACTGGCTGTATTTAGAATTTGACCACAAGCCGGTAGGTTTGGTGGGTACTTCCAGCGGAATTTTAGGCGGCGCCAGAGCAATAGAGCAATTGCGCCCGGTGATAGAAAATTTTTCCATGTATGCCATTCGTGAGACCGTGGTCTTTGGTAGCGTGCAAAAAGTTTTTAACGATGATGATAAATTGATTGACGATTCTTTTAATAAAAAAGTAGACGGTCTGCTTGCCAGTTTAATCCAGTCTGCGGAAATTATGAGGGCTTTTCCACGGGCAAAAATGCCGGAGTAGACTTGAAATAGATTCCCTCATCTAACCGCGGATGAAGTCTGGGGTAGTTGAGTGGCCAAAAAACCATCAAAATTCGACGGTTTTTTGTTTGTCATCCCCAAGTAGCATTCGAGGGGTTCCTTAGCAAAGGTCAATTCAGTTGCCGTTTAAGGTGCTCCTTGCTGAATTACTGAATCGCTGATGACATCCAGCTCGGAATACATATTTGAAAAACCCGGATCACCCGGGTTTTAGTATTTTTAGTATTAATTCGTATTTAGTAGAAGTTTACACCACGCGCCACTTTCCCGTCTCGTCCTTCTCCAGTTTTCCGGCTACTGAAAAGCCGGAGGCAAGTTTGTGTCCGCCGCCGCCAAAAATGTGGGCAATTTTGGAAACATCAACATTTTTAAAAGTTTCGCTTCTTAGGCTGCCTTTTATTATGTTGCCGTCTTGTCTTAAAAACATGGCAAACTTGGCTTCCGGCAAAGTGTTTAAGGTTTCTACCAGACCTTCAAACGCGGCCTGCGGTAAACTTTTGAATTCTTCCAAATCTTTTTCCGTCATTACAGAATAAATAATTTTGTGTTTGGCATCGTAGTAGGAATTTTCAATAGCCTTCCCCCAGGCTTTTAAAATTTGCGGGCTTTTACTTTTATAAGCCTGCTTAACAATTTTATTTACATGCGCGCCTTTGCGGAGTAGCTCGGCTGCTACGGCAAAAGTGGAGCTTTGGGTGTTGCTATGCATAAAGGAGCCGGTATCGGTAATAATGCCGGTTAGCAGACAGGTCGCGACTTCTTTAGTTATTGACCAGTCGCAAAAAATAAAAAAATCGTAAATTAGTTCGGCGACCGAGGATTTTTTATGATCCACCACATTCACATGGCCAAAGGCGGTATTATCCGGGTGGTGGTCAATGTTTAAAATTTGAGATTTGAGATTTGAGATTTTAAGATTTCCGGTTCTGTCCAAGGAAGAACAGCCAAAAGTAATAGTAAGGTCAAAACTTTCTTCCAAAATCTCATCTTTAATTTTATAGGCATTTGGCAGAAAGGATAAATTTGGTGGCACACCTTTTTTAATAGCGTAAGTTATTTTTTTTCCCATTTTTTCTAGCTGAAGCCCCATTGCCAAAAGCGCTCCGCCATCGTCCCCGTCCATGCGTTCATGCATGGTGAGGAGGATGTTTTGGGAGTTTTCAATTAAGGTTTTGGCTTGCTGGAATTGTTGATGCATTGTATCGGTTTTAAGTTATGGAAACTAGTACAGTGGTAAGGGATGAGTTGTATGGGTCAAAGCCCTATCACTTGCGATTTATTTCCATACTGGCTTCCACTCCTCACAACTTACGACTCTTCGTTATGGACTTCTTTGAGCAACTCATCTATATGCTGTACATACCTCGGGCTAGTGTCCAAGTGAAAACTGATTTTAGGAATTATTTTAGTATGGAAGTTTTTATTCAGTTCTCCCTGAACGTCATAAATATTTTTTGCTAAAAAGTCCAAAATTTTTTTATCCGGCGCCAAGGTCGGCTGGACTCTTTTGTCGCTTTGAGGCAATGCCTGCTGTTCTAGCCTGTTTAAATTATTGGGAAAGAAAATAGATATCCAAACCTTTGCCCATTTCATATCTTTGCTGGTATCAACTTTAGTTATGGTTACCAGCCCCTTTTGCCAATCCAAATACTCATGCAAAACCGGTCCCAGCTCGTGCTGAATTAGAGAGTTAACTTTAGCAATGCGATTGGTGTCTTTTTTTATGGGTTTCATAAAGCTACAAAATTACGAATTTATACAAACCTACGAAAAACTACAAAAGTATAGCGCGTCGATTTAACTGGTATGTTAAGGATGACATATGGAATCTAGTTTATTTTTTAGATGACTTGATATTGTATCTTAATTTTCAACTTTTGGCAATGCTGCTATTTTAGGTTCCCCCACATTTGTTTAAACCACATAACAAAGGTTTGGACGACGGCAAAATTTTCTATAATTATTCCGGAAGGGTTATCTTTCATATCCAAGTACGCAATTTTATTTTGCCAACAAAGCGTGTCCGTCGAAAATTCGCCAAATTCTTTGAGCCAAATTTTCTTGAACATATTTTTTTGAGTTTGGCTTTTTTCGAGAAATTTTGGGAGCAAAGGCGTGTCGCTAATGATGCAGAATTTTTTCATAAGCGTATCAAAGTAAATATGTCGATTCTCTTCTATCCAGCCTGGTAGCACTGCTTCCATGCGATCAGCCGAAAACACAACGTAAAATTGGTAAGGTATTTTTAGTTTTTCTAAATCTTTTTTAATTTCCGCATTAATACTTTTTATGCCTTCCACGCCTTCAAAGAATCTAACTTTGGTTTTTTGTGGCAAACCACTGCATAGTGCTTTAAACTCCCCTTCGGATTTTTCCAATTCTTTTTCCAAGGCTTGCAAGTCACGTTGCCTGCGTCCCACGTAGGCCAAAAGTCCGCCATAATCCAGTGCCTGAATTTTTTTAACTCCCCGCTCTTCAACTTCTGCCAGCAAACCTTTTTGTTTTAATTGCTGGACTAGCTCATAAACGTAAGTCCTGGCAATGCCAGCCTCATGCGCCACTCGACTAATCGGCGAAAGACCAGCCTTTACCGCGCCTAAAAAGACCCTGGCTTCATTTTCCGTAAGTCCCAAATCTTTTAAGATTTCTTCCACGCTTTTCATATGTTCGTAAGTTTTCTGCTGACATAAATAGTATAAAATAGTTAGAATATTACGTCAATATTGAATAATATTGTCATAATTGCATTGACATTATGATAATATTTTGGTATTCTATCGAGTTAAAATAAATTCACCCTTTGTTTTGACTCCATATAAATCCTAACCGGTAACGGGAGGTTTGGAAAAGCTCTGAGGAGGGCATATGACTTTTACAATCACAATCGCATGGTCAACCGTATGGCTGGCAGCAGTTGCTGTCGCAATCGCTTGCTTTTTTTACGGTTTTATCCGACCTGATATCCTTGGATATAGAACACGATTAACTGATTGGATGTGTTTTGGCGGAATGGCTTTTGTGTTTGGATCAGCCATGGTGTTACTTTTGTTTGGAAAGACACTAGGCCTCTGAACAAATGGGCAAGAATACGCACCGTGTCCACGTTCTTCTTGCCCGCCAACTATCTTGGCCGCGGGAGAGATACTCGCGGCCGGATTTTTTAAAATTTTTTTTTGCCAACCGGCGAAATGGTTTTGGTTATGCCGGAAAGAAAGGTGGAAAATGGGAGTAAATTGGTTTGATAATGTAGCAGGCTGTATATACAATAAAAATATGCTAATATTTGAATTGCCTAAACCAATTGAATTTGAATGGGATATGGGGAATCAAATAAAAAGTTATTTAAAGCATAATATTGCCACTACGGAAGCCGAGCAGGCATTTTTCTCGCGTCATTTAATGAAAAAGGACGAAATTCACAGCATAACCGAAGAGTGCTACCATCTTTTAGGGTCAACAGATGAAGGCCGAACGTTGCTTATAAGTTTTACAATTAGAGGCAGAAAAATTAGAGTAATTTCCGCAAGACCCGCGGATAAACAAGAAAGGAAAATTTATGCAGAAGAAATTAAAAAAAATCCCTAAATTTAAAACCGAAGACGAAGAAAGGAAATTTTGGGACACTCATAGCTCGGTTGGTTATATTGACTGGTCAAAACCCGGACAGGCAGTATTCCCAAATCTTAGAATGACTTCTCGTCCAATTTCTATTCGATTGTCTGAAAGCATTATCACAAAAGTGAAATTGAAGGCTAACCGTCTGAACGTCCCATACCAGTCTTTAATTAAGCAGTACATAGCCGCCGGTTTGGACTGGCAACCAGATATAGTAAAAGAAACGGGAAAGAATTCGTATGGAAAAAATCGTAAGAGTTAAAATAAAAAACCCTGCCAAAATGGCAGGGTTTTAAAATTATAGTTTAGCTTTTCACCAAAGTTTTTTGCTTAATTTTTTCTTCAAAGCTTTCTAGGACGTCGCCTGCCATAACTTTGACCGATGTTTTTAGTTTGATACCGAATTCTTCGCCTATACCAATAAAACGTGCGGCGACTTTGCTTTGCTGGAGTTGTTCAATGGTCGCTCGGCCCAAGTCTACGCCGTCCCGCCACACGGTAATTTGGCTTTGCTTTTTAAGTTCACCTTCTTCTACTTTACCGCCAACTATCATTTCGCCTTTTTCCGTTCTAAAAATCGCCAAGACCTTGGCCTTGCCTAAGGGGATTTTTTCTAGTTCCGGCGTAAACATTTTAATTACGGCAGAGGTAATATCCTCTATTAGTTCATAAATAACTTCGTAGGAGTCTATTACAACTTTTTTTTGCTTTGCTAAGTTTATGGCTTTGGGGTTAACTTTGCTGTGAAAACCAATAACAACCGCTCGTGAGCTGGATGCCAATAAAACGTCGCTTTCATTAATTTCCCCTACGCCTTCGCCGACAATGTTAATTTTAACTTCATCATTTTTTAATTTGGCAATGCTTTGTTTAATGGCTTCGAGTGAGCCGGCTACGTCGGTTTTTAAAATTAAATTCAAGCTCTTGTTTTTCATATCGCCCACAATGGCCTGCTTGCTGGAAAGTTTTTGGCTATGGTTTTTGCGTTGAATGGTAACAGCAATTTCTTTGGCTTGGTCCAATGTTTCAGTGGTCTGTAAAATATCGCCGGCTTGCGGAACTTCGGAAAGCCCGGAAATTTGTGCCGGCGTGGAAGGGCCTGCTTCTTTTAATTTTTTTCCGGTTTCGTCTTCTAAGCTACGAATACGGCCAAAAGCAGCGCCCGCCGCAATGACATCACCGACTTTTAGCGTGCCATTTTGTACAATAACCGTGGCTGTGGCGCCTTTGCCTTGTGTAACTTTGCTTTCAATAATTGTCCCAATAGTTTTGCCGGCAGGATTGGCGCGGAAATTTTCAATTTCCGCGGTCAGCAGGATCATTTCCAGCAAGTTATCTATACCAATATTTTGCTTGGCGGAAATTTCTACGGCAATAGTTTTGCCGCCCCACTCTTCAGTCAGCACGCCCTGGCCGGCTAGTTCCTGTTTTACTTTTATAATGTTCGCTTCCGGCTTGTCTACTTTGTTAATAGCCACAATCATTGGTGTGTTAGCAAATTTGGCGCGGTTAATGACTTCCAAAGTTTGGGGTTTAATGCCATCGTCTGCCGCCACCACCAAAACAATAATATCTGTAATATTAGCTCCCCTTGCGCGCATTTCGCTAAAGGCTTCGTGGCCGGGCGTGTCCAAAAAAGTAATCATTTTACCATTTTTTTTGATATGATAGGCGCCAATATGCTGGGTAATACCGCCGCTTTCGCCTTCAACCACTTTGGCTTTACGGATAGTATCGAGCAAAGTAGTTTTGCCATGGTCAACGTGACCCATAATTGCCACAATAGGAGCGCGTGTTTTTAAATTTTCTTCCTTTTCCGCTTTTAAAATTTCATTTAAAAAACCCAAACCAAATTCTTTAACAGTCTGGTCGGCTTCCACCTCAACCTCAAAACCCAATTCCTGAGCCACAATTGAGGCTGTGTCAAAATCTACTTCTTCATTAATGGTGGCCATAACCCCGCTTTGAATGAGGACGGTAATAACTTTTGTAACAGGTAAATTTAACAGCGTCGCAAAATCCCGGACTTTAATAAAGCCTGGCAATTTAACTTTTTTTATTTCCTTGGGTCCGGTGGCAACTTTGACCGGCTGGCCATAAGCCTCAATAAGTTTTCTGGCCACGTAGTTGTCTACCTTATTGGCCTTGGGCGAAATAAAATAACCCTTATCCTTAGCGCGGGAGCGGACATCCTGGATGGAAATATTCAATTGTGACGCAAGGGAAGAAAGGTTCATATAGATCGCGGATATGTAGATGGGAACAGATTACACAGATGTAAAACCTAATAATTTATCAGTTTTTTTAGTTTAACTTATTAACAGTATCAGAAAAAGGCAATAAAAGCAAGGTGTTTTTAGGCCTTTTCCCAGATGAAATTAAACAAGGATCTCATGGTTGTGGCAATTTCTTTACTGCGGATAATAAGCCCAATGGGTTGGCTGTCTTTCCGGTAAAGCGCGAACGAGACATTGTCACCATAAATAAAACAGTCTAACGGTACTGGAAATACATTTTTTGGAATATGCTTAACCTCCCTTAAAAAAGCTGGATCAGTTTTTAAGTTCCATATCCCAACTTGGCCGGAGCCACTAATTAGCATTTTTACAGGAATACGATATTTAATCCTATATGGTATATAGTACTGTTCTATATATTTTTCAATTTCAGGTTGAATTTTTTCAATACCAACTAATTCAATAATTGGTTGTCTTTCTCGCAGATTATCAAAATAAATTTTTTTTATTCCGTCCAAGCCCTCATAAAAAAATATTTTAGGCTTACTTGATGCTGTGCTTAAAAGAAGCCTGAGCTGTGGGACCAGTTGTTCAATTTGAGCTAAGTCCGACTGTTTTTTGTCTAAAAAAAGTTGTGGATCTTCAGCCACCAAATAACGCCGCTTGCCAATTACCGTTTGTGTCAACAGTCCTTGTTCCAATAGTCGAGGCAGACATTCGTAAAGAGTGGGTCTTTTTACACTAGCCTTTTCAGCTAAATGCTTTGGCAAACTTTTGCCAAGCTCCAAAGCTGCTAAATACAGCTTGGTTTCTGTTTTAGAAAGGCCAAAATTGCCCAATAAATTTTGAATAATCATAAAGTGTTGAAATATATGACACTTATATTATATAGTTATTGCTTATATTTGTCAAATAGATTATAGTAATCAGTTAGAATTTTGCAAGAAATTCTGACAGTTCCAAAAGGAGGGACTGAAATGAAAAAAGTTAGACAGGCCGCAGAAGGTTAGAAGTTGTTTTTTGGCCGCCTTCTTGGAGGAGAACCCACTGACAGCATTGTGACCCGCGAACATTTCGCGCGTCAGATATTCCTGTTAGAAAGCAGAAAATCTGAGGTTGTTGTGCCAATAGGAGCCCTCCTTCGGGTTGGTATGAGGACGGGAACTCTCAAGGAGGGCTTCAGGCTCGACTTGGGGGGCGGACATTTTTATCATCTGCGACGACACGATCGTGTCGTAGTTGTCGCGCTACCTGGATAATGGGTGCAAAAAACCCCGCCCTTCGGAAGCGAAGCGGCGGGGTTATTTTTTTGATTTGGGGCATTTATAATTTTATGACTGTACTGCGTGGCGGAGACCGGCTCTGTCTTCCAGGCGTTTTACCCGGCGTTCCAGTTGTTTAACTTCAAAATGGGGAGCCAGGCTGTCTAGCCTTAATTTAATGTCTTCTTGTCTATGATCAAACGTAATTACGCTTTCTTTTAAACTGGAAATGTCATTTGCCGTTTGTTCAAAACCATTGGCGACCATTCTGGCTAAAGATTCATTGTCTTCCTTGGCTTCCTTAAAACCTTTGTCCATTTTGCTGTCTAGTCCATCAATCTTGACATCAAGACCGCTAAATTTACCACCAAGACCTATTATCTTCCCATTCATGCCAACAATTTTGTAATCAATTCCTTTAAAACTAGATTCCATTAAAGAAGCTAAAGTATCTATTTTTGTAGACAGGGTGTCTAAGGTCGCTTTTTTATTTTTTTGTTTGAGCATAGGTTTGTATATTAATTCAAGAATAACCAGCCGTCAAATGGCAAGTTTGTAATTATTTATCATTTTCCAAATCATGATGTATAGACATCACATCCTCAATTAGCACTACATCACCCCTCCCTAGCCCTCCCCATCAAGGGGAGGGAATAAGCACTAGTTCGGTTTCTCACTGTGATATCTATAATTACCTAATATATCAGGCCATAAGGCTCGATAAACTTGTCCCATGCCTGACAGGGGATCGAGCAACTACAGGGGTCATTGGAAAATGGTGAATTATTACCCAAGATTACTCCGTGACCGCGCCCTCTTCTGGGATTTCGTCTATTCTGGGTGGCAAAGCTTCGCCGCTTTTGACTTTTTCGCGCACGGCTTTGTCCAGCTCTTTTAAGACTTTGGGGTTATCGCGCAAAAATTGTTTGGAGGCTTCTTTGCCCACGCCTAGCTTTACGTCCCCAAAAGTATGGGTATTACCCGCCTTTTCGATTACTCCGTAAAGTACCCCAGTGTCCAGCATATCTCCGGCAACGGATATTCCTTCGTTGTACATAATGTCGAACTCAGCCACCTTAAATGGCGGGGCAACTTTATTTTTGACAATTTTGGCTTTGGTGCGGTTGCCAATAATTTTGTCACCATTTTTTATTTGGGCGTTGCGGCGGACTTCAATTCGGACACTGGCGTAAAACTTTAAAGCGTTCCCGCCGGTCGTGGTTTCGGGGTTGCCGAACATTACACCAATCTTCATTCTAATTTGGTTTATAAAAATTACCGTGGTGCTAGTTTTGCTAATAATCGCCGTCAATTTACGTAAGGCCTGGCTCATAAGCCGAGCCTGCAGGCCCATATGGCTGTCGCCCATCTCACCCTCTATTTCATTGCGGGGAGTAAGCGCTGCTACGGAATCAATCACAATTAAATCGAGACCATTGGAACGTACTAAAGTTTCACAAATATCCAAAGCTTGCTCACCGTTGTCCGGCTGTGAAATTAGTAGATCTTCCAGTTTAACGCCAATCCGTTTGGCATATTCAGGATCCAGAGCGTGTTCGGCGTCTATAAATGCTGCTAGTCCGCCCTTTTTTTGCACCTCGGCAATCATATGCAAAGTTAGTGTGGTTTTGCCAGAGCTTTCCGGACCATAAATTTCTATGACTCTGCCTTTCGGTATGCCGCCAATGCCTAAGGCTAAATCTAAACTAATGCTGCCGGTGGGTGTGGAAGCTACGTCCATAGTTTTGGAGTCAGAGAGCTTCATAATACTTCCGGCTCCGAACTTGTCCTGGATTTGATCCATAGCACTGGTGACGGCCTTCCACTTGCCAGTATCTATTGCCACGGATTTTGGTGTTGATTTTGTCATCTTAGTTGAAAGATTAAAGATTAAAGATTAAAGATTAAAGATTAAAGATTAAAGATTAAAGATTAAAGATTAAAGATTAAAGATTAAAGCCATATCGATGGCCGGAATCTTTAATCTACTAACTATAATAGTATACTATCGTTCACCTAACGTCAAATGTTAACAATCCCTTATAAATAAAAGCAAAAAGTCTTTCCTGATTAAAGATATACACAGTTTTAATTGGATGGGCTCTCGGCGGCTTTGCTGTAAAAAGGCAGATTGTTTAACTGTTCGTGAGGTTTCCCTAAGCTGCCGATGTTTTGACCATTCAAATTCACTTTGGTTGCGCCTGCGTCGGAAGTGGAGAGGACGATTTTTTGTTTAGCTGTGAAGGTTTTGCTGTCGCCTGCGGCGAACTGCAAAGTTTGTTGGATGCCATCATCAATTGTCAGGCTTAAAACCACTGTAGCGCTAAAGTCAATTTTTAAGTTCAGTTGTTTGCTATCCTCCGGTAATTGACTAGCTCCGGTAATCCGCAATAGCTTGCTGACAGTTTTTCCAAATCGATTTTTTGCTAAAATGGTAATTTCTTTTGCCCCGGGAGTAAGCCCCAACTGCGTTTGAAAATTACCCTTTTGGTCAACAAAAATCACTTGATCATTAACAGTGATAATAATACCCGGATCAGTGACGCCTTGGACGTTTACGGCCGACCCCGCAATTACACTATTATTTTCTGGTTCCATGATTTGTAGAGACGGGGCTTTATTTATGGACCAGACTTGCCAAATAATATACAGCAAGCTCATTGTTATGAATGTCAGGATAAAAAAAATACTTAATAACTTTGGAGTAATGACTATTTTTTTAAAATATTTTTTGCCCCATCGTGCTCCGGCCGTGCCCGATTCATGCTCTAAATGTTTTTGGATACCTTTCTCTTTTTTGTATTGATTGGCTAGCTCTTTGGGACCAATTAAGTAAAGTTCGGCCAGCTGTTTTAAAAAACCTAATACATAAACATCTGCGGGGAGTCTCTTAAAATTGCCGGATTCCAGGTTTTCAATAAAGCTTGTTTTAATGCCGGTTTTTTTACTGACTTCAGATATGGAAAAATTTAAATTCTTCCTGGCCGCGGATAAATATTCACTCAAAGTTTCAATTTGAATTTTTTTCTGTTCAAATAACATAGGAGAATTTCCCCACCTGCGCTTGCTCTAGCCATAAGCCAAAAGCGGGCCGACAGTGTCTAATTATCAATTTCCAAATTCAGGATTAAATTTTGGGAATTGGATATTGGTAATTAATTATTATTCTCCTCTTCTATCCCGTACTCCGCCTTCTCCTCCGGCGGCACCACACCATAGACTTCGCGTGGTTTAGCACCATCGCCCGGACCAATAATACCGCGAGCTTCCATAATGTCTAAAAGACGCGCAGCTCGGGCGTAGCCGACTCTTAGCCTGCGCTGAAGTAAAGAAGCAGAGGCTTTACCTGCGCGTTTAACTTCTTCTGTGGCCTCTTCCAGCAGCGGATCATTGTCACCTTCCCCGCCTTCGCTTTCAAAGCCCGGAATGCCCAAATTGCGTTTAGGTCTTTCCAAAATTTCTTCGTTATAAATAACCGCACCGGTTTGAGCCTTAAAGAAATCCACGACTTTTTTAACTTCTTTTTCTCCTATATATGCACCCTGGATGCGTTTGGGCTTGTTGTACTCGGCCGAAGTGAAAAGCATGTCGCCGTTGCCTAAAAGTTTTTCTGCCCCACTTGAATCTAAGATTGTTCGGCTGTCTATTTGTGATGCTACCGAAAAAGCAATTCTGGAGGTGATATTAGCTTTGATTAGCCCGGTAATGATATCCACACTTGGACGCTGAGTGGCAAGAACAAGGTGAATTCCAACGGCGCGAGCCATTTGTGCTAATCGGACAATGGCCGCTTCTACGTCTGCCTGCGAGGTTGCCATGAGGTCAGCCAGTTCATCAACTAAAATTACAATGTACGGCATAGCTAATCCCGATACTTCATTATATTCAACAATATTGCGCTTGCCGACTTCCGAAAGTAATTTATAACGTCTCTCCATTTCTGCTACCGCCCACTTAAGCGCGTTTATGGCTTTTTCATTTTCTACAATCACCGGCGTAAGCAAATGAGGAATGCCGTTATAAGGGGTCATTTCCACTCGTTTTGGGTCAATGACAATAAATTTTACATCCTGAGGTGTATTACGATACAAGAGACCTATAAACAGACTATTAATAGACACACTTTTGCCGGTGCCAGTAGCCCCGGCAATTAACAGGTGTGGCATTTTGGCCAAGTCTACCACCATAGGATGCCCAGCCACGTCACGGCCTAAAGCTAGAGCGAGTTTGGATTTATGGTCTACAAAATCTTTGGTCTGCATAACTTCTCTCAGCCTTACTATGGCCGTAGACTTGTTAGGAACTTCAATACCTACTAAAGCTTTGCCAGGAATAGGTAGCTCCATACGAATACTATGCGCGGCCAAAGACAAGGCTAAATCATTTTGAAGAGCGGCAATTTGTGACAGTTTGACGCCGACATTCGGGCGCAAAGTATATTGGGTAACTGTTGGCCCGACGTTGACCTCTCCCATTTCCACTTCTACACCAAAATCCGCCAATGTTTTTTTAATAATGGCCACATTAACTTCAATATTACCGCTATCTACTGATGATTCGTTGTCGTCCAATAAATCAAACTGCGGCAGTTTCCAATCCTTTCGGTCTTCCACGGTCATGGCCTCTATTTGCAACCCCGGCGCTTTGCCCGCTGTAATAACTTTTGATGTTTTAATGATTTGGTTTTGAGTTTCTTCGCCCTGTTCTTTAAGCTTTTTGTTTTTATCCAAAACTTTTTCTTCTACAAAACCTTCTTTGCTCATGGCATTTATTTTCAGAACAGCGGGAGCTGTTTTGTCGGTCGAAGTTTTGGCGAGGGTGGAGTCTTCTTCCAAATCTTCCTCGTCCCACGCTTTCCAGAACGCCTTGAGCGGCACGTCAAAGGCAATTAGGATGGCAATGACAATCAGGGCAAATAAAATTACACTTCCTGCCCAAAAGCCCAACAAGCCAAAGGCAGGTTGGGCAAACAGCGCGCCTAGGAATCCTCCCCCGCGGCCTTCGGCCGCCAAATCAAAAGCGTTAACTTGGTTTTTTAAATAAAAAATATGAATCAATCCGTCCACACTGCCGGTAAATAAAAATGCGCCTAGGTATGTCCGCCAGTAATAGCTACGTCCTTTGTCTTCTGAATCCAAATTTTGTTTATAAAGGGAAATTGCGATGGCGGCAAAAATTAGAGGCACTAAATAAGCCAGTACGCCAAAGAGCCAAGACAATCCTTTAAATAGTTGCTCGCCCAAACTTCCGGCCAGTCCGGCTAGGCTTAAAGCAGAGACGAGCGCCAAAACTGCGAACGCCACCACAGCAATCCCCCTCTTGGTTTCCGGCGCCAAATTTAATTTTGGTTTACTAGCTTTTCTCTCCCGCGACTCTTTTTCTATTTTCTTTTTTCTGCTCATATAATGTGTTTCAAATTTTACCCTGAGTGTAGTTACGTATGACGTAACGAAGTCGAAGGGTGGAGTTAGTTGTTAGTTTGTAGTGCAGGCAAGTAGTCTGCGGTCAAGTCAAAGTTATGGTTTGATGTGAAATTTGGAGCAGGTAGTGGTTGGGGCAAACAGTGGACGATGATATTTCACGCATACCTATTTTAGCAGTTTTTCTCCGCTCTGTCAGGGTAATCTTTTGTATGCGTCCGTCTTGTCCCAAGATCCCCATGTAGTGAAGGGTCTAGGCCCTTCACTACATGGGCAAACGATAATCATTTGGATAAAGGTGAATGTTTATAAGCTTTTCCAAATCAATTGATGCATAACCATTACCACTTCCGCTACTTGTTTGCTAGTAATTACCGTGGCAAAAGGCTTGGCTTCAAAGCTGACAATGGCGATTTTATCTTGATAAATAAACAAGCCGGAATGAGCGTTAATGGTCTGGGGTAGAATTTTCATTTCCCGCCATAAAGTTTTGGCTTTTTTCCAATTGCTTCCAAGATTTAAAACCCCGGAATCTGTAATAAGGTAAATCTTAGGTCGATTTTCACTGTCTCTTAAAGACCAGGCTTCTTTTAAAACATCAAACCTGCCTACTCCAGCAATTTTTTCTAAAATTTGTGTGCTTGAACCAAAAAAAGACCAAGACGACGGGCAGGCGGCAATTTCAAGCGCTACATTTTTTATGCCCTCTATGCCGGAATAAAATACTACTTTTGGTTCTTCATTATGCTGTTTTGGCAACTGTGCCAAACCGGGCAATATATTTTCTAAAATTAATTCTGCGTTAATTACCTGCCGCCGCATCTTCTTAGTTAGCTTTTCTAATTTTTGTGGCCTCCCCGCTTCAAATAGTCTTTTTTTGTTAGTATAGATTTCCGATATAATTCCGGCCTTAATCAAACCTTCTAAAGCTAAATACACCGTTGGTCTTTTGACTTGAGTCTTTTCAGCTAATTGAGATGCTGAGGACGGCCCTAAACTCAAAGCCGCCAAGTAAACCCTAGCCTCATGCCCCGAAAGCCCTAATTTTTGTAGTTCCTCTTCCATACTTTGTCATAATTATCTGACAACATAATTATAGAATAAATGACCCATAAACTCAAGCAATAATATTATTTTGTTATAAAAAATCATAAAAAATTGATCCTTAATTGAAATAGATAAATAATTAAGGAATGTTAAAATTTTATGAATAAACGAATTATCTTTTTTTGGAGTCTATACGATTTTGCCAACTCAATTGCAGTGGTGGCTTTCTATTTATATTTTTCCCAATGGCTTGTAGTTGATATGGGGGTAAGTGATTTTTGGTATAACATAATTTTCGTTGGGGCGACCGTGCTGTTACTGTTTACTGCCCCGGTTGCCGGAGCAATAGCGGACAAACAATTCGTAAGGATGTGGTTTTTGCGTGTCTCTACAGTTTTATTTTTTATGTCAGCTCTAGCCGCAGCGCTCTTAGCTGTTTTAGGGACTCAGGCTGCTACAATCGCACTACTTGCCGGCATAGCTTATATGATTGCTAATTACTTTTATCAGTTTTCTCTGACTTTTTATAATTCGCTCCTTACTGACATTGCGCCTTCAGGGTGGCAAGGTTTTATTTCGGGTGTTGGCCAGTCTTCAAACTGGCTTGGTCAGATTGTCGGAATTTTAATTTGCCTTCCGTTTGTAAACGGAATAGTCCATTGGTTTGGCCATTCCGGCCGAACGGCCGCTCTGCTTCCGGCCACGTTGATATTTTTTATTTTGTCCTTGCCACTGCTCATTGGCTTCAAAGACCAACCTAAAATAAAGAGCAGAATTATTGGCTCAGGCGAATATAAAAATCTTTTTCGCAATCTTGTAAGGCTTTGTAAAGCTCCCGGAGTTGGTAGATATTTGTTAAGCTTTTTCTTGTTTAACGATGCGATTCTTACCCTACAGAATAACTTTTCCATTTTATTAAATCAACTGTATCATATCAGTGATACCAAGAAATCTCTTTTACTGCTTGCTATTTTAGTAACAGCGGCGCTAGGTGCTTTTATTTCCGGCTTTGTGGCAGACAGGCTGGGTCTTAAAAAAACGCTTCTGATTATAGTCGGATTTTGGATAGCAATTTTCCCAAGCATAGGCCTGGCGCCTTCATTTGTGGTGCTGGCTGCCGCGACAATTCTTATGGGGTTCTTTTACGGCTCAACGTGGACCGTCAGTCGAGCCGTCATGGTTTGTCTGGCACCGGCTAATGAGCTAAACCGGACCTTTAGCTACTACAGCCTTGCTGAACGCTTTTCTACATTTTTAGGTCCGCTCGTCTGGGGTCTTATAACCACAGGCTTGTTGCAGTATGGTTCCATCCGTTACCGCATTTCCATCATAAGCATGACTTTATTTATTATTGCCGGCTTTATAGTGCTTAGAAAAATTCCCGATATGCCGCGGGACAAAAAGCTGTTATGAATTTAAAACAAATCTTCAAGGACATTTTAAAGGCCGCAGCCTTTCCATATTATATTGATCACCACTTTATAGAGGAAGAGAAAGATTCCGCGGATGCGAAAGAAAGTAAAACCATCAAAAGACAACATTCCTAACTGACATAATAAAACCCCGCTCCTTGACGGAGCGGAATTTTATTATATCACATTCACTTATCTCTTAGTGGCATTCTCTAACTACATTCCCTTTACCTTAACCTTCTTTGTCTTAGCCTTTGCGGCCTTAGGAATAATTACTGTTAGGATGCCGTCTTTTAGGTCGGCTTCAATTTCTTCGCTGTCGATGTCTACCGGAATTATTACGGAGCGGGAAAAATTTCCCCAGTAGCATTCCTGGTAAAAGTAATCGTCTTGAGCAATATTTTCTTCTTTTCTGCGAGCGCCTTTAATGGTAACCATATCGTTGGCTACGGTAATATCTATGTCTTCTGGGCGTACGCCAGCAATGGTAGATTTGATAATTACATTATCTTTTGTCTGATACATGTCTATATTTAGTTGGCCTTCAAAGTCGTTCATCCATTCCTCGTTACCTTCTTTTGTGATCGATTTTACGACTGGTTCCACAACCTCTTCCTCAATTTCAATTTCTTCCACAATCTCGTCCGGAGCCAATTCCTCCGCTTCCATTTCTTCTTCCTCCGCTTCCGGCGTGTATGAAACAGCTACCGGTTGCGGCGCTTCATCAGTCACATTTCCTCCCATAATTTTCCCAAAAAATGATGTTTTCTCTTTCTTAGCCATATATGTAAGTTTAATTGTGCCTGCCTGTTAGTATGCAGGTAGCTGTATGATAAACAATATAAGCAAAAGCGTCAAATGGCTTTGTTTGTTGAAGTTTATGTGTGAAGCAGTCCAAAAACTACTTTAGCGATTTGGGGTTTAATTGGTGCGATATTGTCCAGATTAGGGTTCAATTTCAACGAGGTTTTAAAATTTTTGCTCAATATTTCGTTGTTAATTTGGAGTTGTAAATTTTTTTCAGCCTGTAAAACAAATTTTTTAGAAAGTAGATATTTTAAGTTAAATTTTTCCTGTCCGGGCAGAGTATGGGTTATGATCATTGGCAGATTATACTGTAGGCCTTCGGCTATACTAAGTCCACCGGGTTTAGTTAAAAATAGGTCGGCGATGGCGTAGAGTTTTTGCATTGGCTGATAATAGCCTAATACTTTTACATTGGTATCGGCAAAGTTTTTTGTTAGAGCGTCAAACAACTTTTTATTTTTGCCACACACGACTATTATTTTAATATGAATATTGTCCGACAGGGTTTTTAACAGCTCTTCATCAACCCCGGTACCTAAAGAGCCGCTGGAAACCAATACTATTTTTTGTTCGGGCGGTATTTCCAGGTTTTCCTTAACCGATGAAATGCTAATTTCAATTTTGGGTTTTAAAGTTATTCCACAAACAAATATTTTAGAAAGAGGTATGCCAAGGATGACCATCTGCTCCTTTTGTTCTTCTGTGTTTACCAAATAAAAATCCGCCTGGTCATATAACCAAAATTTATGCAAATGAAAATCGCTAAAAGCAACGCCAAACTTACCCGTGTACAATTGTTTATGTTTTAAATAGGCGACCACGGCCGAGGCTGTGGTTTGTGTGGTAATAATCATGTCAGGCCGGAACTCTTTTATTAGAGAGTTAACAGCACCGAAATTGAAACCGGCTATAAAAATCCTAAAAGGATAAACTAGGTAATATCCAAAATCATAAAGCCATTGCCAAAGAAAGGGTATGTATTTGTTAATTAGCTGGTGTAAGCTAACAATAATATGTTCAAACTTTCCAGTTTGGACTTGTCCAATATCGGCCAACTTAACTTTCGCCCCCGCCTCGCTTAAATAAAAGCCGATGTTCTCGGCAATGCTTTTGTGGCCCAGGCCAACGGAGGTGTAAAGGACGAGAATTTTTTTCATATTATTGTAAAATTTTTGCCACTACTCTGCACGGGGCGGCTTCGGCTTGGAATTTGGCGGGTAGAGCAATTACCTCAAAAGTTTGATTGCCAACGAGTTGGCCAAGATTAGTAAGGTTTTCAATAATCAGGATATCAGCCGAAAGTAAAATTTTGTGTGTGGGATATGGCGCGCGGTCGGGGCTAGGCGTGTCCATGCCGATTATGGAAATTCCGATGTCGGCCAGCTTTTTCGCAAAGGCCCCACTAATTTCCGGGTAGTTTAAATAGTAGCCTTCTTCTTCGAACTCCGTTGCCCAATCAAAATAAACTAAAACAATATCACCCTTTTTAATGTCAGCCTTTTCCAGTAAATCCACATCGGCTGATGGTTTTCCGCGTGTGTCAATAATTACTCCCCTGCCAAAAAATTTTTCCGTCGGATATTCGTGTAAATACTTGCCGCCCAAAAGCATGTGTGCCGGCGCGTCGATATGTGTGCCCACGTGCATCCCGGTTTTTAGGTCATAATGTAAAACTCCGTCTTTAGCCACGTCTGAAACTTTTACCAGCTCTGCTGTCGGGTCGCCCGGAAACACAGGCATATTGCTGTTAAAAGTGTGAGTGAGATCAATGTATTTCATAGTAATAACAAAGCCTGTTTAAGTTGTTCATAATTTACCGCAATTTTAATGGCTTGCTTCTTTTTTTTCATAGCGCCTTGTAGTTGTTTGGGTAAAGGAATTTTTTTGTTAATCACCGGCTCAACTATCTCCTTAAATTTGGCAGGATGTGCGGTGGAGAGAACTATTATTGGGTAACGGTCTTTGTCTGTTAATTGATATTGTAATGCTGCTTTTACTCCTACGGCAGTGTGGGGGTCTAAAATATAGCCATTCTTTTTATAAATTTGCCTGATGATATGTTTCGTGTCAGTGTCACTTATACTAATACCAATAATATCTTTTGTCATCTGCCGATGGCTTTTGTGGTATATTTCCAGAATTCTGGCAAAATTGCTGGGGTTGCCTACGTCCATTGCGTTGGAAATAGTTTTTTTGGATTTTTTTGGCTCAAATTTTCCACTTTGTAAATATTTGGGCACAATGTTATTGCTGTTGGTTGCGGCAATAAATTTATGAATGGGCAGACCCATTTTTTTAGCCATTAATCCGGCAAATAAATTGCCGAAGTTGCCGCTGGGAACAGCAAGTATTGGCGACCGGTTGTCGCCTTGTTTTTTAAGTTGTGCGTATGCCCAGAAATAATAAAACGATTGCGGCAAAAGTCGGCCAAAATTAATCGAGTTGGCGGAAGAAAATCGGATCTGGCGATTTAAATCAGCGTCACCTAAGACTTGTTTGGCCAGTTTTTGGCAATCATCAAAACTGCCTTTAACCTCAATGGCTGTAATGTTATGGCCGTAAGTGGTGAGTTGTTTTTCCTGCAAGGGGCTGACTTTGCCGCTCGGGAATAAAATAAAAACTTTTATATTTGGTACTTTAAAAAAGCCGCTGGCGACTGCGCTGCCGGTGTCGCCGGAGGTGGCAACAATAATGTTTAACGGATTTTTATGGGCCTTTAAAAAATAGCTTAAAGACCTTGAAAGGAACCGCGCGCCAAAATCTTTAAACGCCATAGTGGGACCGTGGAAAAGCTCCAATAGGTATAAATTGTGATTCAATTTCTTTAGAGGCACAGGAAAAGTAAAAACGTCGTTGATAATGTTTTGTAACTGTTTTTCCGGAATGTCGGCGCTGTACTTTTTTGCCACAGAGAGCGCCAGCTGATTAAAATTTAATTTGTCAATATTTTTAAAAAACGCCGGCGGTAGAGACGGCCAGCTGTCCGGCATAAACAGGCCTCTATCGGGAGCCAGGCCTAAACACAGAGCATCCGACAAGCTAAAATTTTTGGATTTTTTATTAGTGCTATGAAATCGCATATTTAAGATCAAGACCTTTATAGATTAAACCATCAATAACTTTTTTTGCCATTTCTTCCTTGCTTTGGTCGCCGGAGTTAAAAGTATAGTTGGCAAATTTTTCGTATAATACCGCCCTTTCTTCCATTAACTTTTTTAAGCCTTTTTCTTTAAGCCCAACAATCCCATTTTTGTAGAGCCTCTCCCCCATGCGTTTTTCAATAGTTTCAGGAACGGTTTTTAAATAAACAACCGTAGAATTTTGTTTGATTTTGTCCATGGCCAGGGGCGAATAAATCATACTGCCCGGCGGAGCAAAAACTAAACTTTCAAAATTAAGTTCTAAGGTTAACTTTTGTTCCAAAGCGGTAAGCGCATCTTCGCCGTTTTGCTTCATATAGTCGTCATGATGCATCCTTGTGGTTTTCATAATCAGTTTATCCAAATCCACAAATTTCCAGTTAAGCATTTCAGCAACCACTTTACCCACTGCCGATTTTCCTGCTCCTGCCATGCCAATAAATGTAATTCCGCGCATAAATTTACAAATTAAGCGAATTAACTATTTTATCAAACTTTTTATTGGAAAGTAGTTTTTTTGATAAAATTATTTGTCTTAAGGTTTGGCCACTGAGTACAGTTTCCTTAACGAGTTGGCTGACCGCGTCGTAGCCCAAAAGCGGGCTAAGCAAAGTTGCATAGGCCGTGGAATTTTCCAGCAGTTCGCGGCAGCGTTTTTTGTTGGCTTTAATGCCGGCTATACACCGGGTGGAAAATTGTAGTAGAAGTTCATCTGTCAATTTTAATGATTCAATTAAGCGGTCGGTAAGAATTGGTAGCATAACGTTTAATTCCATTTGTGCTCCTTCGGCCGCGTGTTCAATGGTAAGATTGTTGCCGGAAACTAAAAAGTATAACTGGCTAACGGCTTCGCTTAGTACAGGATTTACTTTGCCCGGCATTATGGATGAGCCGGCCTGGAGTTCGGGCAATGCTATTTCTCCAATGCCGCCCCTGGGGCCGGCGCTTAGCCAGCGAATGTCATTGGAAATTTTAGACAGATCAACGCAAAAAGCAGTTAAGCTTTGGGATAGAAATAACAGGTCTGTGCTGCTGCTGGTTTGTGCCATTAAGTTTTTAGCTGGTCTGACAGGTAGTTTGGTGACCTTTTGCAGCTCAGGGTAAAGTTTTTTTATATATTTCGGCGAAGCATTTACCGAGTTGCCAACGGCAGTACCTCCTAAATTTAAATCGCAAAGCGCTTCAACCGCATGGGCAATTCTGTCTTGTCCACGGGTAATATAAGCAGAGTAAGCAGTAAACTGCGAGCCTAAAGTAATTGGCACAGCATCTTGCATATGCGTGCGGCCAAGTTTGTGAATGTCTTTAAATTCTTTTGCCTTTTTATCTAATGTAGATTTTAAAATATTTATGGTTAGCAATAATTTTTTTGTTTGGCGAATGGCGACAATTTTTAAAGCCGAGGGCATTACATCGTTTGTCGATGCCGACATATTTACGTGGTCGTTGGGGTGCACTATTAGTTTTTTGCTGGTTGATGATAATATTTCCGTAGCCCGATTAGCAACTACCTCATTTACGTTCATATGGTTAGACGTTCCGGCTCCGCCCTGAAACGCAGGCAGAATAAATTCGCCGTCTAATTTCCCCGTCAATATTTCATCACACGCCATTACTATGGCGCGTTTCCTTGGCTCGTCCAATTCCCCCGCCGCGGCATGAGCCAGGGCCGAAGCTTTCTTAATTTCCGCAATGGCATAAATAAACTCCTTTGGAGTTTTTCTAAAATCAAAAGGAAAATTTTTAATTGCTTTTTCGGTTTGTGCGCCCGAGTATTTTTGAGGCATAAAATTAATCCCTGCTTAGCATTAATATTCTTTTTTCAAACCCACTGTTTTTTTTGCGTTTTTCATTTTGTATGACCGCGATGTCTTCTATGCTCCAGCCTTTAAGTTTTAAAATTGCGTAAATTATTTCAAAAATATCAGCCAGCTCTTCTTGAGTGTTGCCAACTTTAATGGAATGCCGTAATTCGTGAGCTTCTTCAATTAATTTTTGTAACAGATATTTTAAGAACTCATTGTCCGATGTTAATACGCGGGTTGGCACAATTTGGTTGTTTTGGTCTTTTATTATTTGCGGAATATTATCCCGAACTAATTTTGGATATTCAGACTCGATGGGGAGATTGGTGGGCTTAAAATCCATAAAAGGAAGGAATTTAATTCTATCCTATTATAATGCTTTTTGTTATAATATGTAAGATCCTCCGGAGAGGTCGCATAGTGGTCTAGTGCGCTGGTTTCGAAAACCAGTAACCTCGTAAGGGGTTCGAGGGTTCGACTCCCTCCCTCTCCGCCACAAAAAATCCACGCAGTCCGCGTGGATTTTTTATGTAATTTTAGATCAAATTTTGGCAAAAGCTTAGGCGATGGATGGGGCTTAGACCGTTTTTGATTATCGCGGTACGATGGATGAGGGTGGCGTAGCCTTTGTGCCTGGTTAGTTCGTAGTTTGGGTACTGTTTGTCAAACTTCCGCATTAGCCCGTCGCGGTAGACTTTGGCGATAATAGATGCCGCGGCAATAGATAGGACTTTGTTGTCGCCGCCAATGATGGGTTCTTGCATTATTGACAACCCGGGAATTTTGAATTTACCATCTACCGCAAGAAAAAGTTTGTCATTTTTTGTGGTGTAGTGCAGGCCCTCGACCTGCGTTTTTGCCGATGGCAGCCCGTGGGGCTGCACTACATCTGCCATCAGAGCTTCCCCCGCCTTCCGCATAGCCAGTAAACTTGCGTTATGAATATTTACAGCATCAATGTCTTGTGATGAAACTTCCGCAATGCTCCACAAGAAATATTTTTTAATAATTGTAGACAGTTGTTCGCGCTTGCTTGCTGTTAAAAGTTTGCTGTCTTTAACCTCTTTTAGATTTGAGATTACAGATTTAAGATTAATGAATTCAGGTTTAAGAGTTACCGCCGCTGCCACAACCGGCCCGGCCAAGCATCCCCTGCCCACTTCATCGCAACCGATTATATAAGAGTAGCCTTGTTTGATCTTTTGGTTTTCGTATTTAAAATTCATTGTTCAATATCAAACAGTAATTTTTAATTGTGGTTTCACCGCCGAGACTGAACAAAAACAATGGAACACAAATTAGCCGTATTTTAGCTTTAAGCCAATCATAGAAAGATTCATAATTAAAGTTAATGAACTCATTATGACAAGCGCGTAACTTCCCAAAGTAAATCCATACCAGACCCAAAGGCCTTGGCCAATAAGATTAATAATGCTCCACGAAATTGCTATGTCTTTTGTGGATTTGGTTTTCCAAGACTTTATAATTTGGGGCAAAACAGATATGGTTACAAACAGCCCAGCTACAAAACCAATAATTTCATTTGTTTGCATAAGATTTTTTTAAATTTGGTATGATATTTTATAAATAAATAACAGATTTCTCACTCGGATGCACCTTTCGAAATAGGACTTAATTTGCTATGCAAAATTTATTTTTAAAGTTTCCCTGATCCGAGTTTTCCTCCACTTAACTGTTTTAGCACGCTGGACTCAAAGGTAAAATTAATTTGTCTTTTGCTCTCGTATTTTTCCCGGGCAAATTTTATTAGCTCGGTTAACAGCTCGCCAAGCTCAAGTCCCGAAGCCTTCCATAAATGATGATATAAAGTGCCTGGCAAAGGGTTGACCTCATTGGCAAAAAATTCTTTAGTTTGTTTGTTGTATAAAAAATCTACCCGGGCAATGCCGCAACAGCCTAAAGCCTTGTATACTTGTTTGGCTGTTTCTTGAATGGCCTTTGTTGTAGTTTCATCAAGTCGCGCCGGGATAACTAAGTTATTGGTGGCCTTGCCGGTTTGCGCTCCACCATCGCTAATATATTTGTCGTCAAAATCGAATAAGTCATTTTTAAATACCGATTCCTGCAAGACCGAAGCGCGGAGGTCTTGGTTGCCGATAATGCAGCAGGTGACGTCCATTAAATTTTCCACCGCCTCTTCTATAATTACCTTGTCGTCATAATGCAAAGCAACTTCTATTTTTTGAACCAACTCCTTTTCGTTCTTTGCTTTTCCTATGCCAATAGACGAACCCAAGTGCACCGGTTTAACAAACACCGGCATTTGCAAACTTTTGATTTTGGTTATGGCATAGGTGGAATTTTCGTCCCATTCCTGTTTGTTAAACACAATAAACTTTGTGGTAGGAATGCCGGCATATTGCATAACAATTTTTGTCAGCGCTTTGTCCATTGCCACTGCGGAGGCAGGCACATTACAGCCGACATAGGGAATGCCCAGCATTTCAAACATTCCCTGAATAGTGCCGTCTTCGCCATAGGTACCGTGGAGCGCAGGGAAAGCAAGGTCAATTGCAATTGTTTTACCAATAAAGCCTTTGCGCCGAAAAACCATTTTGCCTATTGATTCTTCCAAATCCAAATAGTATTCGTAAAACTTTTTTTCATCTTCAACTTTTTTATTTGGATCGGTAAATAATTTTAAATTGCCCAAGTCCTCCCCCAGCATCCACTTGCCGGTTTTGGTAATGTAAACCGGCGTAACTTGGTAGCCCAAGCCCTTAAGCCCGCCAATTATAAGTTGGGCGGTAATTATGGAAATGTCATGCTCAGTGGAACCCGAGCCAAAAAATACGCCAATGTTTTTAGTCATAATTATACTTGTGTAGCGTGCCGATTCATTGGCGTTTTAGGATGGCCCATAAATGGGCACGCTACATTTAGATTACATTTCTTCTTAAATGCTGGGGAATATGAACTAGTATTTCATATGGAATACAGTCACAAAGTTTGGCAACGTTTTCTACGGAATTTCTTCCGTCTTTATCGGAGCTAATTATCACCGTTTCGTCTTCCAGCTTAGCATCGGTAATATTTGAAACATCAATACTGCTTATATTCATACTAACACGTCCCACGAGCGGGCAAAAGACGTCGCCAACTTTAAAAAACCCTTTGCTTGAAAGTCGTCTGTCCACGCCTTCATTATACCCCACGGGCACTGTGGCTACCACCATATCTTTTTGGGCGGTAAAAGTAATGCCATAGCCGACTTTTTCTCCGGCGGGGATAGTTTTTAGGGAGCTAATAACCGAGACCATTTCTAAAGCAGGCTTTAAATTAAGTTTGGCAAAAGGCGAAGGGTTAATGCCGTAAAGACCAAGCCCTGTGCGACCAACGTTGGCGTCAAATTGGCTGCTGTAATGACTGCCAGCGGTGTTGGAAGTATGAAGATATTTAATGTCAGGAAAATGTTTTTTAAACTCCGTGGCCGCCCTGTTCCATTTTTGGATTTGGCTTTGGGTAAAATCAGCTGTCTCGCCGTCCGCATCGGCATAATGAGTACATAATCCTTCTAAAATAAAGTTAGGGTTTTGCTTGATTAGCTTTATAGCTTGCTCTACTTGTTCTGTTAATATCCCCTGCCTATGCATACCAGTGTCTATTTTTAAATGAAAAAATCTTGGCTGGTTTAATTTATGAACAAGATTTTTTAGTTGTTCTAAATCAATAATGCCATAACTCACATTGTTTAATTTGTTTGAAATAATTTCACATGTTCTTACATAGCCCAAAATCAGAATTTTTGATTTAATTTGATTTTGTTTTAAAACCAAAGCTTCGTAAAAAGAGTCCACCATAAAAAATGGCAAATTTTGGATATCCAAAATTTTTGCCACTTCCACTAAGCCGTGGCCATAAGCGTTACTTTTCAATACCGGTGCGAATTTTAATTTAGGATAAGTTTTTTGAAATTCATTCAAATTATGCAAAATTGCATCTTTAAAAACCCGTACTTCTATAAGCGGTTCGTACTTTACCCGCGGCGCTGTTATTTTGCTAATGATTTTTTTTAAAATATTTCCCATTCTTGTCAATCCTTTAATTCTTGATCAATCTTGTCAATCTACAAATAATTGTCTCCCCAATCATTCTGAAACAAAATTACATCACCGGGTTTTAAAATATTTTTTAATGCGGCGTGGGCTTCTGGGGCGGAATTAAACCAAAAAATAGTGGGTAGTGGGTAGTGGGTAGTGGGTAGTCCGGATTTAATTCCTTCTTCAATGTACCCCGTTACACTATTTTTAATTAGTATTGCCACATCCGCCACTCCCGCCAATTGTTTTCCAATTTCTCGATGAATCTCCGCCGCCGCTTTGCCGGTTTCTACCAATCCGGGCGTAATATAAATTTTACGGCGGTTGGAAAATCGTGACAGGACTTTAATCGCCTCCCTAACGCCGTCCGGGTTGCCGTTGTAGCTGTCGTCTATCACCAAAACGTCTCCCGGGGATTTTATTGGCTGCAGGCGATGCTCAACCGGTTTAATATTTTTAATGCCCGCGATGATTTCCTGCGGGCTCATCCCCAAACCAAGGCCGATTTTTATTGAGGCATCAGCATCTCCAAGCGCATACTCTCCCAACAAATGAAGTTTTGCATCATTCGCACCTTCAACAAAAAAATCCCAGCATAAATTAGTTGTGTTAAACTTTTCACTTTTCACTTTACACTTTTCACTGTTAGAATTTTTTGTAAAAAATTCTAACTTGTGATCCGGCCAAACAAACTTTTTATAATTAGCCATTATATTTTTATCATCGGCATTTAAAACAATTGTCGCGCCGGCCTTAGACACGGACACAGCTTCAAAAATGGTGACGATAATACTGTCCAGGGTTTTCATTCTTTCCAAATGGGCCTCATTAATACCTGTTATTACGCTAATATCCGGCCTCGCAATATTACAAATATCCTTAATATCCCCCCTGTAATGCTCCCCCATTTCCACAATCATAATTTGCGTTGAGGCATTGAGTTTTTTTAAAACCCATCTCGCAATCCCCACCGGCGTATTCACGCTTTCCGGTGTTGCCATGGTATTAAATTTAGCTGATAACACCGCGGCCAAAACATCTTTTATTGTAGTCTTACCATAACTACCGGCAATTCCCACAATTTTTAATTTTTTAAATTTGTTAATTTTTAAATTTGCCTGAAAAATAATAACTGATTTAACTATAAAATCTATTGGCCAGAGCGTAATCCAAGCCAGAGTATATAGTATGGGGTATAAAGTATTTAGTATGAGAAAAGCCAAAATACTTAATACTAAATACTCAATACTAAATACTAAAAGTCCGGCGGTTAAAAAATAAAAAAATAAAAAACAAAATAATATATGCAAAAAGACAGCCATTGCCAATAGTAATCCGGCTTTTAGTGTCCAGACTAAATTTTTTCTTTGTTCTTTCGGCAAAAACCAACCGCGCTTAATTAGCAATTTCCAAAATCGTCCAAGTTCATAGTTCTCTAGCTGGAGGAGATAAAGGTGATATTTTATTGTTTTGAATGGGTTCATAAATTTTTTTGTGAGGGCTGCCATCAGCAACTCGAATGCCCCAAATATGGAGGCCAATGGCCTCCGCTACAGGCCGATAAAACTTGATAAGGCGTTTATAAATTCCTCTGGCTTATCTAAAAAACTAAAATGCCCGGCGTTAGCAAGAATTTGAAATTGAGAATTGGAAATTAGAGATTGCATTTTTTTTCCAAACTCAACCGGCGTGTCTTGGTCATTTTCTCCGGTTATAATTAGGGTTGGGCAAGTTATTTTTTTCATGTCGGTCGATAAATCCTCGCTTGTAATATTTATAAAAGTTTGCTGTAATTGCGGTGTAGCAAGATAATCTTCCGCGCCAATGTGTTTATAAATTTTCTTTCTTAGCTCCTGCATAAATTTAGGTTTAAAAAAAGGTTTTGCAATTTTTGCAGCAACCCCAAACACATTTTTTTTTGCTGATGAAATAGCAAATCCCGCGCTGTCTACTAAAACCAATTTGCTTATAATTTCCGGATGTTGCGACGCCAACTTAATCCCCACTCGTCCCCCAAATGAATGCCCGACTAAAACTACATTTTTTAACTCCAATTTTTTTATAAAATCGGCCACCACATCAGCATAATCCCCTATCGTCATCGGTCGTGTCGGAACTTGCGACGCGCCAAAACCCGGCAAGTCCAATGCATAACTTTCTACTTTTAACTTCAAACTTTTAACTACAGCCTGCCAAACCTCTTTACTTGACCGCCATCCATGCAAAAAAACCAAAGTCTTTCCTTGCTCTGCGCACGGCTTATTTATATAGCTAAGTAATAGATTTTTTGCAATTAACTGTTCAGTCATAAAGGTATAATATCATTGCTTAAGTTATTTTAACAGTATATAATGTATAGGATTTTCTGATTGATTATTGTTGACCGGGCTGGAGTATGTCGGTCGTACGCACGCTTCGGGTGCGTGTAGACTGGGTTCAATTCCCAGCAGCCCGACCAAGAGTAATTATTCAACTGACCCATAAAAAACATCCCGCCAAAAGCGGGATGTTTTTTGGTGGTGTTTGTTTGAAAAAGTCAGAACCCATTTCGAGCAGAACCCCTAGCTTCGCACGCTCCGCGTGCGTGGTGGCTTG
>JBBREH010000004.1:0-51935 GCA_038203095.1 Candidatus Doudnaibacteriota bacterium
TCGCTAAAAGCCATGTCAAAATTTTCGGCTTTAGAGCCGAATAAGTATACCAGCTCAACCCCCAAGCCCGGCATAAGCGTTTGCAATTGCTCTTTAATTGAATTCAAATTGATTTTCATATTTTCCAATTTCAATAATAGACTTGTTGTTTAATAACTTTTATGATCCAAAAGAAGTTATTTCTGACAAAACCGCAGTTAAAAATTTTGATGTTTAACCTAAGTTAAGCTGTCCGCCAGCCTAGGCTGGCGGATTAACAAGGGTTTGGCGAAATAAGATGTTTTGGGCGGAAAATTATTAAACAACAAGTCTAATACCTAACTGAATATATTATAACATAACCCGGAAAAAATAACACCACTCCAGCATCTGCGGTTCAATTCATTTGCACTATCTGTTCCCATTTGTGCCGCGCCCTGTACCGGAATCAGCCTTAGGCGGATGACTGGTTCATGGATTTGTGAATGCAACTCATCTACGTAATCTGTCCCCCATCTGCAGTTGGATAGAAAAAATGTTTGAAGCAATTGCTCAAAAAAATATGCAATAAAACAACGCCGGGAAAACCTACGCTTTTACGCCTTTGGCTATATACTGCTTCATTAACGACTGGTAAGGCACATCTAACTCATTGGCCTTAACTTTCACACGCGCGACAATGTGCGACGGTATGCGCAGTGAAATAGGCTGCGAAGTTGGCTTTAAATTAGGAAACACGCCCCGAGGAGCCTTTAGCCAGTCAATATACTGGGTAGAGTCGTGACTATTCCAAAACTTGGCTTCTTTAGCTTCTGTTTTAAATTTAGGGATTGGCTTTAAGCGCTTGGGCATACATAGTCCTTTCTTTTTTATTGGCTAATCGAGAGGATATTACTCTCGCTTTGTTATTTCTTACGGTAAAAGCAACAATTAAAACTTTATCTTTATTCGTCCTGCCAAGCAAACGGTAACGCTGTTCGTGCTGGCTGTGAGTTACATCTGTTGATAAAAAATTGGGGTTATAAAATACTTCTTCCGCTTCTAATGGGGCTATGCCGTGTTTAAGAAAACTCTTATGTTTATTCCCCTCGTCCCATATAAACCCATCAAGATTGTTTAAAATAAAATCCATAACTTAATTGTATATGGGAGTCTATACATTGTCAACTTTCCTTTATTTATCATAGTTTTGGTCAATACCCCGCAGCTTGCTGCGGTTCCCTTGCAGTATTCCCTCCCCTTGATGGGGAGGGCTAGGGAGGGGTGTTGCAGTTTGCAGTTGATACCTCGGAGCTCTGCTCCGGGGTGATTCATTCTAGTTTCTGTTTTTTCTTTTTGTTTGCAACTCCTTATCTGTGCTATCCGCTCCCATTTGTGAATCTGTGGATCTCATCTGCCTAATCTGTCTTTTATCTGCGTATTTGTGGTTAGATGACTGGTTCAGGGTATCTGTAATGGGACTGTTGCCGAATGGGCTTTTAAGACGAAATTTCAGAATTTTGAGACAGTTGGGCAAAAGAAATTTTGATGTTTATCTTGTGGGACATGGGGTCATCTTGTGGGACATGTTGTGGGACATGGGGTCAAGTCTAAACATATCACATTTTTCATCCCAGCCCACCAACGATACAAACAGGGCGGGTTGTGGATAAAAAAACCGGCTTTTAGCCGATTTTTTTGATCTATACTTTTAGCGCTGCTTCATCAAAGCTTAATAAGGAATATCAAACTTGTTGTATTTTATCTTATTGTTAAACCAAACTGTTCAAGATGTTGTAAAAAATTATTTACCTGCTGTAAAAATACGTCAACGTCAACCAAATGATTTTTGAGTATTTGCTGAATTTCGTCCGGGGTAACATCGGCATAAAAATGGGTTAAGCGGTTTCGGTAGCCTGCCATTAAAACCAGCTTTTCCTGGGCAAAACCAAGCTCTACCACTTTTAACTCTCCTAATTTTAAAGCAATCTCTTTGTATTCCACTGCCCGGCCGCCCGGCAATCTGGAAAGAATATGCGAACCAATGTGAAATACACCTTCTAGAACCCGCCTCAGGTAAAACTGGGATTTAATAAAATTGTCTTCTAACGCAAATTCAGCACCACTAAGTTCGGCTAAATCGCGCAGTTTAGACACATCTTTTTGTATGCCTTCAATCCTCGGCAAAATGGACTGACTTTTAAGGCTGTTTGGCATAAGCGGTAAGCCTGTTTAAAATTTGTTTATTAAACATTTCTAAGTGCGGTTTAAAATCCGCGTACTGCGTAGTTACGTTGTCTACAAAATCTTCTGAGGCTCCGGGCACGGATTCAAATAAAAGGCGTCCATTGTCCGCCACGTCTTTTTTTAATTCCAAACCGGCTGTGTTTAAAAAAACAATGTCTAATTTTTGTCCGGGCAACAGATTGCTAAAAATATTATATATATTTGCGTACAAAAAATTTTTATTTTTTGGCATTTTTTTTGGGCTAACCAAAACCGCTATGTCGGTATCGCTAAAAGCCATGTCAAAATTTTCGGCTTTAGAGCCGAATAAGTATACCAGCTCAACCCCCAAGCCCGGCATAAGCGTTTGCAATTGCTCTTTAATTGAATTCAAATTGATTTTCATATTTTCCAATTCCAAAGGGAACATGGGGTCAAGTCTAAACGTATCACATTTTTTGTTTCCGGTGGTTTTCTATAAACTCTTTAGGACTGGCTATTTTTAATCTCTGCTTTGACGCGTAAACTTTAATTTCTGTTTTGAAAAATTCTTTATCGAGAGTTACCAAAAAATCGCTGTTCTTTGCGGCCGAAGCAAGAATGGGGCTGTCGTTTTTTGAAATATATTCTAAAGCCTCCAAGACTAATTTTTTATCAGGATAAGGCAGAATTTCAACCTGGCTGGCGCCTAACATAACAAAAAGTTTTGTTTTTAATTCCGGCGCCGAGGCAAATTTGGAGCCCAAAATGTCTGTAATTTCATCCAAGGAATACTGATTAACCTGAAAAGTGTAATTGTTCTTGTAAAAATCCAGAATATAAAAACTGCCCCCTCTGGCTGAAAGGAGGGCAGAAATAATCACGCTGGAATCCAAAAAGATTTTTTGTTTAGGCATACAGGGTCTTAAACAATTTTGACCTGGTTTTTTTTGCGGCCACTTTTACCTTTTGCCAATTTTTTTCGTCGATTGAATAATCAGGTTCCTTTACAACCGATATTTTTAACATCTGAATTTGAATTTCTAAATTCTTGATTTTTTCGTTGATTGCTAACTTGTCCATAATTCTTTCCTTTCTCTATAGTAGTTACATATTAAACTACGCCTTTCAATAAGTCAATAAGCATAGGAACATGGGGCCAAGCCTAAACATATCACATTTTTTATTTTAAATGAGTACATTTAGGGTGGGTTATTAAAAGCAAATGATTTAATCAGGACTTACGATCTTGCCACTTTTGAACCGGCGGAGCCGGACCCTAAAATGTTAATTTTTTTGAAAGCCAATTTTTAATATGCGTTTCGTCGCGATTAAGCCAGGCCGCATTGCTATAAATTTTTTCTAATGTCTGTTCAATCGCCCGTTTTGCACCAGGGGCTTGATGCTTTTTGAAGAATAGATTAACTTCCGTGGCCTTTTCCATAGTGACAAACCCGGCCGCAGGTTTAATAAAGCGGTTTAAAATATGCCCGGAGCCGGGATATTTTTTTAGCAGTTCGGCCCAATGCGTTTTGGTAAACTGCCATGCCAAATTACGACCCTCTTGATTCGCCCAAACCGAGGAAAAAATTTGCGCCGTGTCCTGAATACGAACATCTTTGGACATTGCAAATTCTAAAGTTTTTTTGAGCAGGCCAGCATCTTTAAACTGCCCCAATGCGCGACCAATCCGGTTTTGCTCTTCATTTAACTGTTCACTTTTATACCGCGCGACAAAATTCGCATGTTGTTTAGCGTTGCCGGTTTGGGCAACTATTTGATAAATTAGACTGCGAATGTCAGGAGGAATTTTTCCGGATTCAAAAATCTTTAGGCCTAACTCAATTGTAGACTGGTGGTTAAAAGCCGTTAGCTGGCCTAAAATTAAACTACGCAGCAAACCATAGGTATGCTTCTCACCTTTTTTTGGATAAAATCCAACTGCCTTACCTATGGGTGATAATAATTTTTGCGCAAATTGTTCAAAGTTTACATAAAAATCCGAGCCGTAGATTAAGTTTTTCACCCCGGCCAGCCCGCTTACTAATTCTACCCAAACTGTATAGTCTGTTTCATTAACATAGGCTTCGGCCAGTTCAAGCGCCTGCACAGTAGGCAACTGCCCTGCTTCCGCTAAGGCAAACGCGTCCCGAACCAGACCCAAACGGTCTATTGGAGAAATATTTTTTTCCTTCACGGGCTGTCGCAACGCCGCGAGCATTTGCGCCGGATAATCTACCCGAAAAAATCCTGTCTCGCCAACATTTAACTTAGTCCAATCAGATTTTGTCTTGCCAATAGTAGCTGATTTGCTTTTGAGCAAAAACTTTCCGGCTTGAGCGGTTTGGGGCATACCAATTCCAATAGGAATATCCCAAACTGTTAATTCGGTGCTTTTTTTCTTTGATATAGAGGAAGAAAAAAATCTCTCCTGCGTGAGCTTAAAATTTTTCAAACCTTCAACAATTTTTACAACCGGATACCCGGGCCTACTGGTCCAATTTTTCATTAATTTTTCAACCGGTTTACCGGAAACTTTTTCCAACGCCTTCCATAAATCGACTGTGGAAGCGTTAGAGTAAGAATGTTTTTTTAAATAGTACCTTAATCCGTCACGGAAATCTTTTTCACCCAAATAGCCGGCAAGCATTCTTATAATACTTGCGCCTTTGCTGTAAGAAATTTCATCAAAAATTTCACCTATCTCATCGGGGTGACCAACCTCCACTTCTATGGGGTGTGTATTTTTTAGAGCGTCTAATTTTAACGCCACGCCCAAATCGGCATAAGCAAACTGGGTCCAAATATCCCAAGAGGGAAAAAGCTTGTTAGTAGCTAAATATTCTATATAAGAAGCAAAGCCTTCGTTTAGCCACAAGTGCGTCCACCATTCCATAGTCACCAAATTTCCAAACCACTGATGCGCCAGTTCGTGGGCAATTACCAAAGCGACCCATTGCTTGTTGGCGGCCGATGAATTCTCGGGATCAACCAATAATGCCGATTCGCGGTAAGTCACCGCGCCCCAATTTTCCATAGCACCGTGGGAAAAATCGGGAATAGCAATTAAATCTAAAACGGGCAACGGGTAAGGAATATCAAAATATTCATTATAAAACTCCAAAACTTTAATGGCGGTATCCAATGCGAATTTAGCCTGGTGTTTTTTTCCGGGAGTTACAAAGACACGGACGAGTGTGCCTTTGTCGGTTTGGCTTGTAGGGAACGGTTTAAAACCGTTCCCTACCGAAACCTTCCGCTGTGACTTTGTACGTCCTTCAATAAACTCAAAATCCCCGACTATAAAAGCCAGTAGGTATGTGGACATTTTTGGCGTTGGCGCAAACTTTACTACTCTGTACCCGCTCTTATGCTCGACAACAGAACTTTCTACGGTATTGGATATTGCGGTTAGCCCCTTGGGGACCATTAGTGTTACATCAAACACAGCCTTAGAGCTGGGCTCGTCAAAGCACGGAAACGCCCTGCGGGCATCGGTTGCTTCAAATTGAGTCGTAGCCATATGCTTTTCTTTACCCTCGTGCATATAACGACTTCGGTAAAATCCACGCATTTTGTCGTTTAATATACCGGAAAATTTTAGGCGCAGTTCCCCTTTTCCCTTTGGCAAAGCTTTCGCAAATTTGAAAGTTGCGGTTTCACTTTTTGGGTCATAATTAGTGCTCCCCCTCCTCTCCTGGCGAGGAGAGGATGCCCGAAGGGCAGGAGAGGTCGAAACATAGATTGACGATGCTATATCCAACTCCTTACTATGTAGCGTAATTTCCGTTACTGCTTTTTTTAAATTCAAAAAAATTACTTCATCCCCTTCAAAGGTAAAGTTTTTTAAGTCAGGTTTTATGGTTAACTGATACCTTTCGGGCTTAATATATTTTGGGAGTCTAACGTGTTTCATTTTTTGATTTAATTAAAAATTGTTTAAATTTTTTAAATGCCAACCCGCGAGGACTGGTGGTAAAAATTCCTTCGGCTTTAATTTCAGACAGAGTCTTTTTTGATCCGCTTGGCAAAAAAATCTCGTCATAACCAAAACTATACTTGCCCCTGGGCTTAACAATCTTGCCTTTTACGGCTCCTTCAAAATAATAAATTTTTTCCTTATTTTGACAGTACGCGATTAAAGTCTTTGCCACAGCTCTAGTGTTGCCCAGCTTTTTGGCCAAAACATACTCGCCCTGTGAACCCAAAGTCTCGTTAAACCACTTAATTAATGGCCCGGGCAGCTTGCCTTTTAAACAGTCAAAATACAAAGCCGAATCCTCAACAAAAAAATTTTCCGCTCTGTGTTTTAACGCCTCGTTTAATTTATGCTTTAAAACCTTTTTCACATCAAGTTCCTGGATTTCCGGTAAATCCATATTCAGCTGTTCAATCTTAAATGGCGCTAAAATTTGCGCCGCTTCCTTGGCTTTTGTTTTGTTGCTGGTGATAAATTTAAGCATATGTTCTTTTCTATTACATTAAACGCTGTGCAGCCATTCAAAATTTTAAACTAAAATGTAGTTAGCCCATTTATGGGCTGTCAAATTATGAGGACAGCCGATGAATCGGCTAACTACACCCTGACAATTATTCGCACCGCAGTTTTTCATAATTCTACCTGCCACCTCTATCAAGGCATGTGTCTACTTTCCAAAAATCGGCGTACCACAGACAGACAAGCACTAAATAAAATATTCCAGTTAAAATCAAAATAATTTTTGTAAGAGTATTGACTTTAGGGATCTTCATGTTTTCACAGCCTTAATCTCCATAAAAATTAAACACTTAGCTTGATCCGAGTTTAATTTTAAATCTTAATTTTTTGGGCAACCCTTTTCCCATATTAACCTTAGCCTCAAACTTCCCCCCGTTACTTTCAATAATTTTTTTGGAGCCTAAATTGGTTATGTCGCAAGTAATTACCACGTTTTCTATTCCCAAGGACTTAGCTTTTTTTAAGGCCAATTTTAAAATTAGCTTCCCGTAACCTTTTTGCCGCTCGTTTGGACGAATATAGTAGCCAATATGTCCGCCGATTTTTTTAAGATGGCCGTTCAGTTGATGCCTGACATCGGCCTCTCCCAAATAACGACTACCGTCAGCTAACCAAAAAATTGTTTGGTTTACATAGCCCGGCTTAAGATATTCACCTTCAGATTGCAAATTTAGCCGTTTAATGAACTCCGGAAAATTATTGGCCAGCTTGCCTTTTGAAATATTTGTGGTGTCATACGACTCTGTCATAACCTCTCGCGGCAAAAAATCCTCCAAAAAGCCTTTTTTGTATTTAACTGACGGTTTTACCAGTTTGGGCATAAAAAAACAATCTGATTTTATTATACCAGATTGTTTTGAATTACGCATTACGGCCTATAAGGAACTTCAGTTCTTTCCGCGGCTTGGATAACCCAATGCTCCAACTGCTCGGTTTTATTCTGGGCTTCTAAAAGCTTATCTTCATGTTCACTTGAAGTTTTTGAAATTGCGCCGACAGCCTTAAGCACTCTTTCAATATCAGCCTTAGTAGCCATTTCTGATTTAATCTCTGACTTTATTCTTTTTTCAGATTCGTCAATATAATCAAATATTGGTTGAAAGTTTGTCTCGCTCATAAATTAAATATAAAACTTTAGTTTTTGGGTGTCAAGCTTGTCTCCACTTTGCGCTTATTCAGCTTTTTCCAAAAACATCGATATTTCTGTAGTTGCTCGATTTATCCAGCACCATCTGATGGTGCATAGATTTATCAAGCCTAGGGGCCTGATGAATCAGGCAACTACAGCTTACGTTGGGAAAAGCTAAATAGATACTCCAACCTTAGACGGATTTATCTGTCTCCGATAAGTCCTGATGAGAAGCCGGGTGCTTATCAACATGCAGCTTTTTTACCGCTTCATTGACCTTGTCACTAAACTCTTTTATTTGAGCGTCGCCGTTAACCATTAGCTCGGCAATTTCTTCGGGTTTGTGTTTGCCTAAAATCGCCAGCACCATAACCAAAGTTGAAGTAGACCATAAGCCTTTCTCCATTTGGTTTTGAGCCATAGCTAATTCGTAAAGCATTCTCTCAGTTTTAGAAGGTTCTTTTTTGATGTAGTCTTTGGACATAAGGGAAAGTAATTAGTAATTAGTAGCTAGTTAATAGTAGTTAGTCTATTTATTTCTTATGTTGGTTTGATGTTCAGGCGAATTAATTAATCCGCATTTTTTATATTTTTTACCGGATCCGCAGGGGCAAGGGTCGTTGCGTCCGATGTTTTGCCCCCGTAGGGAACGGTCTAGACCGTTCCCTACGCTACCATCGGAACGGTTTGTTACTAAATTTATCAGCGACGGTTGTTCAACAGGCTTTTGATTCACCTGAACCGATATGTGAAAAATGGTAAAGACAATTTGTTTATTAATTTCTTTAACCAAATTTTGAAACATTTGGTAGCCTTCTCTTTTGTATTCCACCAGCGGGTCGCGCTGGCCGTAACCGCGAAGGCGGACACTGTCACGCAAATGGTCCATAGTGTCCAAGTGCTCCATCCATAAATTATCCAACGACTGTAAAGCAACAAACCTTTGCGCGCCCTCAAATACTTCTTTGCCCATTTCCTTTTCTTTGGCCTCCCAAAAATCAACGGCGGTTTTATAAAGCCTATCAATTATGGCAAATTCTTTATCCCCGGCGCTTCCGGCTTCTTCTTTAATTTGATTGATTAGTTTTTGATCTATTGGAATTATAGCGCTGGCGGCCGTAAGCAAACTTTCCATATCTTCCTTGGTGTTGCCGTACTCGTCAAGCAAATTCAAATTAAATTTAACCAAGTCAGAAATTTCCTCACGAACCATTTCTAAAATCTCGGCTTTTAAGTCTATTAATTTAGCTTCCTCGGTGCCGGCCAAATAACCACGGCGCTTTTTGTAAATAATATTTCGCTGGTGGTTTAAGACGTCGTCAAATTCTAGCACGTGTTTTCTGGTGTCAAAATTTAAGCCTTCTATTCTCTTTTGAGCGGACTCTATAGATTTGCTGACCATTCTGGCTTCGATGGGCTGGTCGTCGGTTACTCCTAAAGTAGTCATGAGCGATTTCATCCGCTCGCCACCAAACAGGCGTAAAAGATCATCTTCCATACTTACAAAGAACTGGGATGAACCCGGGTCGCCCTGACGTCCGGCGCGCCCTCGAAGCTGGTTGTCTATGCGGCGCGATTCGTGTCGCTCCGTGCCTAAAATGTGCAAACCGCCGGCTTCACGTACTTTTTTTGCTTCATCTGCGTCTATTGGGTTACCACCAAGTAAAATGTCCACGCCACGACCGGCAATGTTGGTGGCCAACGTTATTTGACCTAACCGACCGGCCTGAGAAATAATTTGCGCTTCGCGCTCGTGGTTTTTGGCGTTTAAAATTTCAAACTTTAAACCTTCGGATTTAAAATGTTCGGCAAGCATTTCATTTTTAGCAATGCTCACTGTGCCAATTAAAATTGGCTGGCCTAATTTGTGGCGCTCCTTAACTTCGCGGGTAATTGCTTTGAATTTTTCTACTTCAGTTTTATAAACTATATCCGATTTGTCATCCCTAACCATTGGCTTGTTAGTTGGAATTTGCTCTACCGTTAACTGATAGATCTTAAAAAATTCCTCTTCTTCCGTTTTGGCCGTACCAGTCATACCGGAAAGTTTTTTGTACAATCTAAAAAGATTTTGAAAGGTAATGGTGGCCAAGGTTTTACTTTCCTGCTGGATTTTAACATTTTCCTTGGCCTCAATAGCCTGGTGCAAACCTTCGCTGTACCTACGACCAAACATTAGCCGGCCTGTAAATTCATCTACAATAATAATTTCGCCCTCGCGCACAACATAGTCACGGTCTATTTTAAATAAAGTTCTGGCACGCAAAGCCTGCTCAATGTGGTGGATAGTAGTTACACCTTTGGAAGTATCGTAAATATTCGGCACTTTTAAAATGCTTTCGATTTTGGTAATGCCGGCGTCACTTAAACTGGCGGCTTTGTGTTTTTCGTCAACAATATAATCGGTATTGTCTTCAAGCCGATCCACCAGTTTGGCAAACTCATAATATTTACTGGTTGGCTCGCTGTCGGGCATACTAATAATGAGCGGCGTGCGGGCTTCATCAATTAAAATGCTGTCTACTTCGTCGACAATGGCAAAAAATAATTCGCGCTGAACCAGATTCTGGGCATTCTGCACCATGTTGTCGCGCAAAAAATCAAAACCGTATTCATTATTAGTGCCGTAAGTAATATCTGCGGCATAAGCTTCGCGCCTGGTAATTGGCCGCATATGTTTAACATCCATTACCAGCCCTTGGGTTTCGCCTTCTAAGCGGTCTATTTCTTCCTGCTCGGGTTTGTAATTAGGGTCGTAGAAAAAAGATTGTTCGTGCTGAATGGACGCTACTGATAATCCAAGATAGTGATAGACCGGACCCATTAACGAAGCCTGCCACCTTGCCAAATAATCGTTAACCGTAACTAAATGCGCGCCCTTGCCCGCAAGCGCGAAAAGCGCTAACGGCAAAGTGGCAGTTAAAGTTTTTCCTTCTCCGGTTTTCATTTCCGCAATTTTTCCAACAGCAAGCACAAACCCGCCGGCTACCTGCACATCGTAATGAAATTGGCCAATGCTTCTTTTAGCCGCCTCCCGCGTTAATGCAAAAACCCTGGGCGCAATTTTCCTTAACTCCTCAAAAATTTCCTTTTCTGTTTCTAATTTCTTAATTTCGTCCTTGAATTTCCCAATTTCTTCCCGGATTCTTTCCTGCGATAATTTCTCAATTTCTTGCCCGTATCCATTCACTTCCAAAAGCTCTTTGGCAAACCGGTCCAAAGGATTTTTATCTCCGCTAAAAAATTTATCTAAAAAAGACATAAAGCTACAGAATTACAAATTATAATGCACTACAGAAAACTACAGAATCTTTATCCAGGCACCTTCCAGGATAACCCGCAGGAAGGTGCTTGGATTTACTATCTTAACTAACATTTCACAAAGGTTCTGTAGTTTTCTGTAGTGTTCGCTGATTGTTTCCGTAGCTTATTATAACAGACTTCCGCCATAAAAAAAAGCCTTGAATTGAGCTCTGTAAGCATGTGGCGGCGGCCATTGGCCGCCATATTATTAGCCATTTATGGGCAAACCCGACAACGCTTGGATTTATTTGCCTCCAAGTTTCGTAGTTTTTTGTAGTGTACCAAATGCTCCCTTATGTAGCACCCTTTACAACTCTCTCTCTTTGCTAATTTAACTTATCCTCCCGATGAGGATAGAGGATAAAGGAGGTCAAATAACCAACCAGGTGACCAACTAGGAATTTCAAAGGCTCGCGGCCCAAAAGGCACACGAAATTTGGGAAAAATGGGAGCATGTACTACGGCTAAATTGCTGGAATAAAGCCGTTGCACAACTCCAAAAACAATACATGACGCCGTCCGGAACCTTTTGTGATGCGGCGGTTGCGCCCATTGCTTTTGGGATACATGAGGAGCGCCAAGAGGCGCACGCCCGTCAAGACTGGAAAGACTCGGAATACGCCGTAGGATGGATGCTCGCGTTTAACAAAACACGAGCTGAAGTGCGAGTTATATTGTAAGAGATTCTCTGCATATGGACCTGCTTTGGGTCTTAGAAGCTGAATCAATTCCGAACCATATAACGACCTGGGGCTTCTAATGACCAACAACAAAAACTCATCCCGCATCCGCAGCGCCCCACTTGCGGATTTTTTTATTAATTGAATCTGGTGCGCTGGCCAAATAATAGTGCTCGACCTTGTGGAGAGCCTATTATTTGACTGATAAAAAGAAAAAAATATCTTCTCCATAAAGTCGAAGAATATTTTTTTTGAAAACCGCAAAATTTGTAAGTGCCTACAAATAAAAACCGGCCCTAGTGTAACATTGGGCCGGTGCTGAAGTAGAAATTGCGCCTGCAATCAGCTCAGGCTATGTCCAGTCCCCATCAAAACTCCATGCGGTATTCATGAGGCCTCCTTTTTTTTTGATTGCCATTTAGGCTCTTTGCAGAGCCAGGAAAATGTTCTCTCTATTGAGACTCAAATTCCTCGCCCTGAATTTCCAGAGCTATTCGCTCGCCATAATTGATTCGGCCGCCCTGCCACATGAGCAGGAGAGGCTACCATGAACCGCAATTTTGCACTTCGGGCAAAATAAAACATTAAGTTTGCCCTCCTGTAACATCAAGAGCAAAGAATACTGCAAACTCCCGTGCTTCGGGTTTCCCAAAGCTTCAATTGCTTTTTTTCTTCTATCGGACATACTTCCTCCCTGGCGCAACTTGCGCCTTTTTTGATTGTGTTGAACCTCCCCACAAAATTGTGGGCAAACAAAAAACCGGCCTCGCGTTGAGGTCGGAAGTTTAGAGTCGAATGCGATCTGTAATATCTGCGGCTTAATTTAATCTGCGATCTTTCAACTCAAAATTTCTGGCCTCAACGCCCAGTGTAAAATAAAACCAAAAATTTTGTGTTAATTCGCTCATTTCAAGTATTGTAACAGATGCGTATAAATTGTCAAATCGCGATCTGATTTTAGCCTTCTGCGAGTAATACATATCCTTTTCTGTAAAAAAATACTGCCGGCCCCATTAGTGCTTGGGGCCGGCCTTGAACTTTGCGCGAGTGCAATATTGCAGGTCGCGAAGTTCAATCTGAAAAGCTTGCCCAGGTTCTTCCCCAGGCTGTCTCACTGCGCACTGCATTACATTCCCAATATAATACAATTGGAACGTTTTCCCTTTCAAGAATGGAAAACGTTTTGTCATTTGAGGTTTTTTTGTGCGCAGGTACATTTTTACTTTTATAATCATTGGTCCTCCAACTTTTTTGCAGGCAAACCAGCACCTTTGCTCTGCGATGTAGATTTGTGCTGGCGGCCGGCTAAGTGCATTAGCCAATCGCCAAAACAAATTTTGCTTGACCTTCTTGGTTCGCCTTTTTCGTTAGCGTACTAGTACGTTGAAACGAAAAAGGACTAATCTTTATTCAGGGGATGTATACCCTACATCCCCTGAATATTAATGACAACATAGAACATTTTTACTCTTCTGAAACTTTTAAATTTCCGTTGATATAATCCGCGTAGGCCTGCATATCAAAGTGACCGTGGCCACTGAGGTTAAAGACTATGGCTTTAGACACACCTTCTTTTTTACATACCAACGCTTCATCAATGGCCGCCTTAATGGCAAAACAAGACTCCGGCGCCGGTACAATACCCTGGTTTTGGGCAAACATCACTCCGGCCGCAAACGCATCTTTGCTTTCCAATGCCCGAGCCTCAATGATTTTATGTTCATATAATGCGCTAACTATGGGCGAAGCGCCGTGGTAGCGCAAACCGCCGGCATGAATCTTAGGAGGCATAAACTGAGCACCCAGGGTTTTCATTTTCATTAGCGGAGTCATTTGCGCGCTGTCACCAAAATCATATTCATATTTACCCTCAGTTAAGCTGGGACAAACTTTAGGCTCTACTGCTATAGCACGCAGGTCCGGCTTTTTGCCAGATAGTTTATAGGCCAAAAACGGAAAGGCCAAACCAGCAAAATTACTACCACCACCATGACAACCAATAATTATGTCGGGAAAGTCCCCGACTTTTTCCAACTGTTTTTTAGTTTCTAAACCAATAATGGTTTGGTGTAAAAGCACATGATTAAGCACGCTACCCAGCGCGTATTTGGTCCCTTCATGGGTAACGGCGTCTTCTATTGCCTCGGAAATAGCAATACCTAAACTGCCGGAATTATTAACATCTTCCTCTAAAAGTTTTTTACCAAATTCCGTTAAGGAGCTGGGAGACGCAACCACCTTACCGTTGAACAACTGCATTAGAATTTTCCGATAAGGTTTTTGTTCAAAGCTAATTTTTACCATATACACCATACACTCAAGCCCAAAATAGTGGCAGGCAAAACTCAGCGCACTCCCCCACTGCCCGGCGCCAGTTTCTGTAGCCAGTCGTTTTACGCCCTCAGCTTTGTTATAAAAAGCCTGGGCTAACGCGGTGTTAAGCTTGTGACTGCCCACCGGACTAACACTTTCGTTTTTGTAATAGATTTTGGCCGGCGTGTCCAAAAGCTGCTCCAGCCGCCGGGCGCGGATAAGGGGCGTGGGTCGGTAGAGCATATAAGCTTTTCTAACTTCATCGGGAATAGCAATATACCTTTCTAAACTGACTTCTTGTTTAATTAATTCCATGGGAAAAATTCTGGCCAAATCGGCGGGACCGATTGGCTGCTTGGTTTTGGGGTTTAGTGGCGGGTCTATTCCAAAAGGTAAATCGGCCAAGATGTTGTAATAATGAGTGGGAATTTCATTTTCTTCCAATAAGATTTTAGGCATAGAGTTATTTGTTATAAATTAATTGTTTTAATGAAATGTTAATTTTGGGTAATTTAAAGTTAAAATGATGCTTGGTCGTCTTCAAAGGAAAAAGTTGACGGTTTAAGGCCCTGTTTATTATGATTTTTTTGCTAACTGCGAAGTTTTTTCGGCGGCTGGTCACAGTGATTTTTGAAGATTGGTAATTAACCAACAAAACTGGAATTAGACTGCAGCCAGACTGTTTAACAACCTGCATCCGGTGGTGACCGTCTAAAACAACTTTAGATTTTAGATCAACCACTATGGGATAAGTGAATTTGCGGGCTTTGTGCAAGAACGCCGAAACTTTTTTTAATCGGTTCGGACTGGTTTGTTCGTGAGGTTTAAGTTGATTAATTTTAAAAAGTTTTACTTGGTTTATTAATGACATAAATTTAAATTCTCCTTCATTGTTTAGATTTTCATTTTACAGTAGCGTACTAGTACGTTGAAACGAAAAAGGATAAACTACCCCGCAGCAAGCTGCAAGATATTAACTACAAATGCTTCCTATTTCCGGCGAGTGCATCCGAGCGAGAAATCTGTTATTAATAGACCTCTCAAATGCACTTGGGGTAAAAACTGCAGTAGAGCTGCGCAGTATTAAACCCAAAGGAGATAATAAAAAAACACCCTCCGCAATAGCGCGGAGGGTGTTCTAAAAGGAACTTTAGAATAACCAAAGCCGGCTTTGCGGGCGCAAAACCTGCCACCAAGAGACTGACTGGTTAAATAGGAAATTTCTCATAACTCCCCTATTATACACCATCCATGCCTTCGTGTCAACAGCGTACTAGTACACTGAAACAGGAAAACATGAGTAAATTTCCGTGATTCATAAATGAACTACCCCGCAGCAAGCTGACGAGGTATCAACTGCAAACTGCAACACCCCTCCCTAGCCCTCCCCATCAAGGGGAGGGAATACTGCAAGGGAACCGCAGCAAGCTACGGGGTATTGACCAAAACTGTGACAAATAAATTGCGAGATATTTACAATTTAAGCTAACTTGAACTAATTAACCGAATGTGGTAGTGTACTAGTACACTAACGTTTAAAGGAAATATTTTATGCAATACAAACATGAGTATGGCGTGGAATTGGAACAGCTTTTGCGCAAGGTGGCCGGTGATAAAAATAAAGGCCTACTGAGGGAATTTTTGTTTGATTTGCTTTCACCTAAGGAATATAAAGACTTAGCTGTACGCTGGCAAATTATTAAGGCTTTAGAAGCTAAAGTCCCCCACCGCGACATTGCCAAAAAACTCAAAGTCGGGGTAGCCACAATTAACCGCGGCTCGCGCGAACTGGCCAACAAAAAGGGTGGGTTTAGACAAGCTGTGGATAAATATTTAAAATAATTTTTTTAGATTACGACTGCTAAATGGTTATTTTCCGGGACAGTCTAAATATGACTTATGTACTGGATCCCGGACATTTTTCACAGCCCTGAAAAAGTCCTGGATGACAGCTAATTTTTGCTTCAGTCGCATGTTAGCTACACTCTTTTCTATTTACCCAAAAATTGCTTAGACTGTTACTACCAATAACAAATATTAGGATTTATACAGTTTCATAATTCAAGACCCATACACACCATCAAAACTTAAAAACCGTCCTTTTATTAGGACGGTTTTTTTATTACATAATTCAATCAAAACATCTTCTCCATAGAGCCTGCCCCGCGCTTGACACGAGATCGAAAAATATTTTGCCGCCTTGCTAATGGGTCTTTTCGCGTTTACGTCTTTGGCTAACTTTTTTGTCTTTTAAGCGGGCAAGTTGTTTTTTAATTTTGGGAAGAACTAAGTCAAGCGCCGAATAAAAATCTAAGCCCCTGGCTTCCGCATATTGACCGCGAGGCTGAATATCAATTTCCACTCGAAAACTTGTTCCGCCGCTGTGTTTTTTATCCAATTCAATTTCTACACGAATTTTATCTTCCTCGCGAATAAAAACTTCCAAAATTTGCAATTTTTCAAGAATAAATTCTTTAATTGCAGGTGTGAGAGTTGTATTGGTAGCTTTGATATTGACATTCATATAAAATTTTTCCGAAAATTTTAGTTTGTAAAATGATACTATTTTATTATCTTTGGTTATTATAGCATACTTTCTTTTCCCGATGTGTCCTCCTGTAGCCAGCCCATCCCGTATCGGGTACAAGACAGATTCATAGGCTTTTATTTAATAAGGACAGCCGATAAATCGGCTAACTACAGCCTTATGTTTAAAGGCTTCTTGACCACTTAAAAGCCTACCAATTCTGGTTCAAATTGCAGTTCTATTCCGGTCTTGTCTAATATTGATTGCCTGACCAGTTTAGCTAAATTTAGCACATCATCGGCAAAGGCGGTGCCGGTTTGATTGATTATTACCAAGGGCTGATTTTCATTTATAGCCGCGCCCCCAACGGATGAACTTTTTAATCCGCAAAGCTCAATTAAAAATGCGGCAGGCAATTTAACCTGGTTGCCCTCACTAAACTTTTTCTTTTCCATTTCCAAAACTTTTTCCGTTCCAAATGATTTTTCAATAATTTTTTTGCAACTTTCATAGCCATTTTTGTCAAAAAATGGGTTTTTAAAAAAGGATCCCGCGTTGCCCTTGACCGCCTCAGTCGGAAAAGGAAATTTTTGGTCACGGATGTTTATTACCGCCAACCGGATTTCTCCCAGGGTCGGAATCCTATTTTGAAATTTTAAATTCAAATCTCGGTAGCTTAAATTTGGCTTGCCGTCTTTTTTTAAATTAAAAATAATTTCAAAAATTATATACTTGCCTTTTTCCGAGGTATTAAAAATGCTTTGCCGGTAGCCAAAACCGCAGGCGCTATTTTTAAAACTGCTTATTGTCCGGCTTTCTCGGTTAAATACTGTCACAGACTCTATAACATTTTTTGCCTCCTGACCATAAGCACCCACATTTTGCACGGCTATCGCACCGGTGGAGCCTGGTATATGCGATAGATTCTCAATCCCCCACCAGTTGTTTTTTACCGCAAAGCTTACAACTTCGTCCCAAACTTCTCCGGAAGCAACCTTTAAAGTGACGTACGATGAGTCTTCTGCCAAAACTTCTATGCCTTTATTGACAACTTTTATTACCAGCCCATCAAAGCCCTTATCACTAATTAGCAAATTGCTCCCGCCACCTAACACAAAAGCGTTTAAACGATTTTGTTTTGCAAACTCAAAAGCCGTTAGCGCGTCAAACTGGTCCTTAACCACACAGAAATATTTGGCCGGTCCACCAATTTTAAAAGTGGTATATGGCGCTAATTGTACATTTTCTTGAATTTGCATAGTTAAAATTATTCCGTTAAATCTTTTGAATCAAATAACTTATCGTTTATGTATTGATTAATTGCTAGCATATCAGCATTTTCATCAAAGTTCTCTGTTTTTAACCCCAGCAAGACTTTAAACACTGCGACTGCCATTCTGTCTGTTTTGCTAAAATTTTCTTTTCCTGAATTCGCAAGCTCAAGAATCTGCTTGCCAACAAATTTATACAAAGCTCCAAAAGTTGTATTTGAAGGAATGGATTCTTTTTTTCACTGAAATCTAAAAAAGTTAAAACTGTTGTTAGTAGTGCTCTCATTTTTTAATTTTTTCAGCTTCTTCAAAAGCAACTAACTGAGCATCGGAACTTAATTCATAATTTTCTAAAAATTTTTCATCTTCATCGGCTTTTATTAGTGCCCGCTGCATTGCTTCATCTGTAAAAATTTTAGCGAATTCCAAGTCTTGGTCTACTGATTCGGGCGTGTTTAAATTTTTTGGATTTCCTGCCAGCCAAGTTTCAAACTCGGCCATTTGTTCTGATGTTGGTTTTGACATATTTATAAAATTTCCTTTAACTCATAAGCCAGCCGGTTAAAACTGCCTACGGCCATTACAATAATGACGTCGCCGGAGTGGGCTTCGGATTTTAGGATTTCTAGAGCTTGTTGTTTGTTTGCGACAAGACGGATGTGCTTGTGGTGGAGGCCGATGGTCTCCGCTACGGCTTGTGATGTTATGCTCGCGTCAGATTGTTTTTCGCGCGCGGGATAGATTTCGGACACCAGGACTTCATCGGCTGAGCCAAAACTTTTTATAAGATCTGGCAATGTGGCTTTGGTGCGGGAAAAAGTGTGAGGTTCAAAGATGGCCCAGAGTTTAGGCTTATTAGAAGATGTTTGCCTTTGTAGGGAAGGGTCTAGACCCTTCCCTAGAACTGAAAAATATCTTAAACGCGCAGCTTCTAAAGTTTCCCTAACCGCGGTGGGGTGATGAGCGTAATCGTCCACAATGGTAATCCCGTTTTTTACCCCGACAATTTCGAAACGCCTTTTTACGCCTTTATAAGTTAACAGATCAAGGGCAATTTGTTCCTGATTAAAACCCAAAGCACGCAAAGTGGCAATCACCGCCAAAGAGTTATATACGTTTATTTTTCCCGGCAATTGAATTTTATACTGTTCAGTTAAACCCAAAAGTCTTCCGGAAATATTTTTAGAAAATTTATTTATAATTTCTAAAGTTGTGAATTCTGGCCCGTACTGAATTTGATCTATTTTAAAATCTGCTTCGTTATCGATTCCAAAACTCACACTGCTAATGTTGGATTCATGAACAAGTTTGGTTAACAGCACATCATCGGCATTATAAATAATCAACCCGTCTTCCGGCATTTTCTCTATTAACAGTCTAAATTCCTCTTCCAAGGCTTCTAGGCTTTCAAACATATCCGGATGGTCATACTCCAAATTGGTTAAAACTAAAATATCGGCTTTGTAAAATTGAAATTTAGGCGTTGGATCGTCAAACTCTTCTTTATATTCATCGCCTTCAAAAATAAAATAATGCCCGTCACCAATGTAAAAATTACTTTCGTAATTCTGCAAAACTGCCCCAGCCATAAATGAGCTGTCGTCTAGGTTTTTCAATAAATGTCCTAATAAGCCGGTAGTAGTAGATTTCCCGTGCGTCCCCGCAACCACAACACGAAGTTTTGATTTGTTAATTTCATAAAGAAATTCGGCTAAGCCAATATGAAGCAAATTATTTTCGTAAACATACTTAACTTCGGGATTGCTTAAATCTTCACCGGCAGATATCACAAACAAGTCGGCAGATGCTGACCTAACATGTTCTTCATCGTAACCTTTAAAATATTTTATACCCGATTTATCCAACACGTCTTTGGCTGGCGCGTAAACTTCACGGCTGTCCGACCCGCTTACTTTAAACTCAAAAACGCGGGCAATATTAGCGACCGCTGACATGGCAATGCCGCCAATGCCGACAAAATATACCCGAGCACCTTTCACTAAAATTTTTTCTAAATTCATACCAAGATTAAGCATATTTGTTTAAGATTCTTCGGCCGCAGATAATATCCTTATTTCGGCCTCAGAATGACGCCGACCAAACAACAAGTCTATTGGCTACTTTTTGCCTTAATTAATTCCAAAATCTTCGGCAAGTTTTCCAGCGCGCATTTTCTACCAAGTTCATAATGATAAACCATTGCATGCCTAGACACATCGCTACGCTTTAGTCTTTTAAAATCGGGAACTATCATTAAATCCCCTTCTGGTTCAGCATCCTGCTTTTTGGAGCTGGTTTTAATTACCAAATCTAGGCTCTTGCCCCAAACCGCGAACAGCCCGGGAATTTTATTACTGTCTTCGTCTTCATCTCCCGGAAAAAGGTATTTAATCCAGGATTCAATTTCTTCAACAAATAACATCTTTTTTAAAAAATTAAAAGCCTTTTTTAAAGTAATTTGTCTCTCGGTGAAAATGTGCTTGGTACTCCGCATATTAATACCAATGCTAATATCCGCCTGCCAATTTTGCAAAACGTCCATGGGCACAATGGTTAAGATTCCGCCGTCAACTAAAGTATGTCTGCCCCAACGACTAGCTTCAATTAAACCCGGAACGGTGCTAGAAATGCAAGCGGCCTTGGCAATGTCGCCAATGCACAGTGGTACTTTTTCTCCGGTGTCTATATCAACGGCAATAAAAGCCATTTTGGTCTTAACCTCTTCGAAAGTTGCCCCTTTAGTTAATCTGTTCTGAATTTCTTCTTCAATCAAATCGAGCGCATAAAAGCCCGAGCCATTTTGGCTTTTTTTGATTAGTTTTTTGACTTCCTCTTTGGTGACCGTAAGGGCAAAGTTTTTTAAAATCTCCAGCGTACCGCAGGCATAAGCAGCAGCCACAACCGATCCACCGCTGCAGGCCGCAATGTAATCAACTTTAATATTGTGCTGGCTAAGCACTTCTAAAAAACCAATGTAGAAAGTGGTGCGATTACCGCTCCCGCTTAAGGCCAGCCCAATTGTAGGTTTTTTTAAGGTCATTAGATTTATTTTTCCGCAATCTTTAAAATTATTTCGCTGATTTTTTTGCCGGCATCATGAAGCATAATTTTGCTTATTTTTTGCTTTAGGATTTGCTGACCTTGATGTTCAAAGAGCATTTTCCTCATAAACATAACAAAACCTTTAGGCTTGATTTGGTTCTGACTTAGGACAATCGCAGCGTGGCACTCGTCTAAATATAACGCATTCATTTCCTGGTGACTATTCAGCATAGGCACTATTATACTGACTTTTTTTAGGTTGGACAACTCGGTAATAGTGGAAAGTCCCGCCCTAGAGAGTACCACATCCGCGGCGGCGTACGCATCTGCCATGTTTTCAATAAATTCGCAGGGATGGTAGTTTTCGTAGTTCCCACTGTTTGATCTGACTAAAGAACCGGAGATATAATTAGAATCTGAGTGATTGCCAATTTTTTTAAATGCCCTACTGAGTATATTTCGAGAATTCTCTAACGAAGAAAGCTTACCCACCCCGGTAGAATGGATAATTTGTACAGTTTTTGATAACTCGGGCAAAGTTTCTAAAACTAATTTATTAATAAAATCAGCGCCAGTACCACCACCCAATACCAGCAATGTGGGAAGATCAGTTTTTAAGTTAAAATATTTGACTGCGCTGGCCTTATTGCCCAAGGCAAACTCTTCCCTAAAAGGGTTGCCTGTTAAAATTACTTTATCCTGAGCTTTTCCGTAAAAAATTCCCGCGTTGCTGGCAAAACTCTTCAAGTTAATTTCGAAAGTCACGGTAATTTTGGCCGCCACAACTTGGCAAAGCCGATTAGCCAGACTGGGCACAATATCCTGTTGGTGCAAAACTACGGGAATTTTTAAAAACCACGCGGCCCAAACTACCGGAACCTGCACAAAACTGCCGGTACCAAATACACAGTCGGGCTTAAACCATTTTAAAATCTTATAAGCCTCCCAAAACCCCTTGCAAACAAAAAATGGTGAGGTGAAATTCTTGAAGGAAAAATACCGCCTGAATTTGCCAGCGCTAACAAATACAAACGAGACACCCGCTTTGCGAGCCATTTGGCTCTCGGGTCCAGTTTTTGTACCCACCATTAAAAACTTAGTTTTAGGGTGGATTTTTTTTATTTCACTGGCGACAGCAAGAAGAGGAGAAACAGGTCCGCCACTGCCACCACCGACTAGTAAAATTTTCATAAATGAAAATTTATATCTATAATCTATAATCTTTAATCTTTAATCTTTAATCTTTAACAAATATCGGTTCGTTAAGGATTAAGGATTTGCCCATACACGACCAACGTCTCTCTTGCCGTTTTATCCCAGCTAAAGAATATTGATCTTTCCAAGCTTCTTGTTTGTAACTGTTGATGGAACTGGCTGTCGCGAGAAAGCAAATGCATTTTCTCGCCAATATCTTCAGGATCTAACGGGTTGAAATATATTGCCGCGTTATCGTATATTTCGTTAAAAACTTCAATATTAGACACTAGCAAAGGTAAGCCAAAACTCAATGCCTCCACACCGGGCAAGCCAAAGCCTTCGTGGAGCGAGGCAGACACAAATCCGTAAGCGCCTTTATATAAAGCTGATAATTCCCGATCATCTACAGTGCCTGTAAAAATTAAACGTCCGCTGTTTTTAATGTCCAAAGCCTTATGTTTGATTTCCGGGTAGTGCGGATCGCTTTTACCCACGACCACAAAATCCATATCTACTTTATATTTTTGAATAAGGTAATCAAAGCCCCGGGTTAAGTTAACCAAATTTTTTTTACGTTCCAGCACGCCAACAAACAAAAAATAAGGTTTTTGAATTAGATACCTATTTTTTACCTCAGTAACTTTTTCATTAGCAATGTCATTATTTAACGACGAACCCTCATAGATAACTTGAATTTTCCCAGACGGGATTTGCAAATAAGAAGCAATGTCTTTTTTTGAAGCTTCCGAGACCGTGATAATTTTTTTTGCATTTTTTGCAGCCGATTCAATAACTTTTTTGTAAGCTAAAAAGTGTAAATAGTGGCTTTTTTTTGCGCCGCTAATTTTATGGTGCACCATATCGTGAATGGTAACCACAAACGGCCGTTTGTAAAAAATTGGCAGGTTAAAATTGGGGAAGTGGGCTAAGTCGAGATTGCATTTATTTAACTGCCTTAAAAAACTCGTCTGTTCACCAAAAGAATAATGGCGACTGTTGGTGTGAATTAATTTTATACTAGGATATTTTTCCAGTGCCACAATGGTTTCCGGCGCCATCTGTTTTTTGTTTACAAAAAGAAAATATTTATTTCCCTGATCCAACGCCAAAATCCGCGGAAAAAGCTCCTGGCAATACCTGCCAATCCCGCCGTGCTCTGTGCCGTATAGTCTTAAATCTAAACCAATTCTCATATGATCTTTGTTTATTATCGAGGATGTAGCGGAGGCCATCGGCCTCCATCTCAAGATTGTAACGAGCTTAAAATCCCCTGCGCCGTATCTCGCCAATTAAATTTTTTTACGCGCTCCAAACCTTTTTCAATCAATTGCGCTCTCAAATTTCCATTATTCAAAACAATATTTAGACTTTCAGCAACACTATTTATGTCATAAGGATTAATAAATAACCCTGCATCCCCTACTACCTCGGGAAGCGATGTAAGCTGGCTAACAATTACCGGCGTACCCACCGCCATTGCCTCCAAGGGTTGGAAGCCAAAACCTTCATAATAGCTCGGATAAATTAGTGTTCTAGCCAGCTTAATTATAGCTGATTTATGGTTTTCACTCACATAGCCTATGTATTTGATTTTGGCAAATTTTTTACTGCTTTTAATTAACTGAAAATCTTTTTTATATTTCCAGCCCAAGCGCCCCGCAATAACCAGTGACTCCGGTCCGCTATACATCTCAAAAGCTTTTATGACTCCGGCTAAATTTTTTCTAGGTTCAATAGTATTTAAAAATAAGATATACTCGCCGGGCAAGCCATAAACATTCCTAGCCGCTCTCAGATTTTCTAGTGCTAATTCGTGCGAATTAGCATTCAAATTTGTAGCCGGATAAACTACTTTAATTTTTTCCGGATTAATTTTAAACACGCGGACTAAATCATTCTTAGTGTATTCGGAAACCGCAAACAAAATATTAGCTCGTTCAAAAGCCGACTTATAATTTAAAAATTTGTGCCAGACTCTTCTTTTGATGTCGTAAAACTCCGGGGTTAAAACCGGAGAAAGGTCGTGAACGACAATTGCCAGTTTAGTTTTGCCATTAATGGAAAACTGATTCAAATTAGGCATAAACAGCCAATCCACTTCGCCAACCAATTTTTCCAGTTTAATCATATTGAATTTTAAAGCCAAATTTAAAAGTTTGCTGGGCATCCTGGTGTGCCTGACTTGCGAATTTACATAATGAAAATCGGGCAACTGTTTTTGCCTAAATGAATTGTAAAATAATATATATTTATTCTGCTTGTCCAGCGGCAGCAAATTTTCCAGCAAATTCAAACAGTAATTTTCCACTCCGGAAATAGTGCCACTCGACAAGCTCCTTAAATCAATCGCGATTTTCATCTAAGTTTGATTTATTTGTAAAAGCAGCAGTTTCTTGTTTTAGAATCCCAGCTATTGTGCTTGCTTCCATATGCCGATTAGCAAGAATAATAGCCCGAGTAAAAAAATAGTCCGTTATTTGTCGGCCATTAAACCCAAAAGTTGCCTCAGCCGCCGGTATATATATTTCATAAGCTGGATAATCTGGCACAAAAGCATATTGATTGTCTGGATTGGGAGGGTTATGTATTTTTTCCTCTTGGACCTCTTTCAATCTCTCCCTTGCCTCCAGTACAGCTTCATCCGGACTTTGCGATTTATAATAATCACCATAAAGCGTGCGATAAATCTCTTCAAGTTCGAGAGCTGATCTATATCTATCCAATTCATTATTCTTGCTTTTCTCTGCTGTTTTTAAATTTCTCTCAGCAATTTCTTGCTTTGTAAAAATTCTAGACGCAATAAGTTCAACTCCATTAATTACTATTTGATATATCCTATTTTCAGGAATGTTCTCTGATTTATAATAATCAGCCCCCGGATACATCTCTAGTTTCGTTCCCTCTGGCATAAATTTCTATTTAATTAAACGGATAATTTTATTAATAGACTCCTTAAAATTCTGCTTTCCAAATTTTTTGGCTTGGTTTAGCAAAACGCTTTGTTGATATTTTTCCGGATGCCAATTCAGGATTAGATTTTTGAGTTCGGTTTTGACATTATTGTAATGCAGAGCATCGCCTTGCTTTACAGGCAGGCCGGGGGCCTGCACTACATTGGTAACAGCATTTCCGCCAAACAATTCTCCGGTTTCACCCGGTACAACTGTCTCCAGAGCTCCTCCTTGCGCAAAGGCCAGCGTTGCTGTGCCACAAGCCGCGGCTTCGAGCGGCATAAGGCCAAAATCTTCGATTTGCGGGTACAAAAAGCCCAGGGCGCCACTATACTGCTCGCGCAGTTCAGTATCTGATATACGGCCTAAAAAGCTAATGTTTGGTTTGGCAATCGATTGCAAATATTTTTCCTGGCGGCCGGTGCCGACAACATGCAGGGGCAAGCCGAGTTCGTTGAATATTTCAATAATCAGTTCGTTTTTTTTATGAGCTTGGAGACGGCCGGCGAGGAGAAAATAGTCGCTTTTTTCAATACCACCTCCCCCCGCTTCGCGGGGTACTCCTCCTTTAAAAGGAGGAGATGGCTGCACTGGTTTCCAAAACTCCGTATCAACAAACGGATACACTACTGTACTAGTACACTCATAATAGGCTTGAATACGATTTTGGACTTCTTGGGAGTTGGCAATAAATTGAGTTACTCTTTGCGAACCTTTGTGGTCCCATTTTTTCATCTGAACTAACAACCACTTTACAATCGGTCTAATAATAACCGGAACTTCCTGATTGACATAATTTTCATCTCCCCACAAAAATCTGGTTGGCGTGTGACAATAATTTACATGCCTGCATTTTTTTGGCACGCGAATATTTTTTATAAACCCCGAGCTGGAAGAAAGCACCACATCATAACCCCTAAAATCAAGCGACAAAACCGCAAAAGGAATTAACGGCAAAAAATACTGCAGACGCGGAATAAAATTATAAAAAACCTGAAGCCAGGAAGTCCGAATATCCCAACCCTGGTACTTGTCTTTTAACCGACGATCAAGCACCAAAGTAAAAACCGGTGCATCCGGAAACATTTCGTGGAAAGTATCTACAATTCTTTCCGCGCCGCCTAATTGGGTAAAGCTGTCGTGGGCAAGGGCAATTTTCATAAAATGTTATGAGTTGTAGCGTGCCCATTTATGGGCGATCCAAGTAAGCCGATAAATCGGCACGCTACAAGAAACGGTTATCAAATTTCGCTCTAATAATTCTGCCTGGACGCTTTTCCAAAAAACAGTAAAAAAAGGCTCTCTCCCAAAACCTTAATATCAAGCCATAACGACCAATTTTCTATGTAGTAAGTATTCAAACGAATTTCTTCATCAAAGGGCAAATCGGGCCAGGACATTTGCGAAATTTGCGAGACACCAAAAATACCGGGCTTTATGCTAAACATCCTCGCATAGCTGTCACGATATCTTTGGACTTCGTCCAGAACATGCGCCCTGGGACCTACCATGCTCATGTCGCCTTTCAGCACATTCCAGAACTGCGGGATTTCATCCAGCTTGCTACGCCGTAAAAACCTGCCGACTTTAGTGACTCTGGGATCGTCTTTAATTTTTAAAAACGGGCCGTTAGCCCCACCTCGATCATTTTTTTGCCACAACTGTCTACGTATCTGCTCAGCCTCCTCTCCACCGTACTTCTGCCCAACACTCAAATGACTGTACATACTGCGAAACTTATAACACTTAAAATTTTTGCCTCTGCCACGCCTGTCCGCGGAATAAATAAATTTACCTTTTGAATCCAACTTTATAGCAACGCAAATAATTAAAAAAATCGGCGCTGTTAAAATTAAACACACCAGACTTGCAGCAATATCCAAAATTCTTTTGCTTACTTTGCCCCAGCCGTCCAAAGGAGTATTTTTCAGACTAATTAAAGGAATGCCGTTAAGGTTGTCAGTTTCCACAATATTCCTCTGCACCTCGAATAAATTAGGCACAAAGCTAAACTTAAGGCCTTTATTACGTGCAAACTGAACCAGTTTCAAATTCATTTCTTCACTTAAATTTGTATTAGCTTGGAGAATTTCGTCGACTAAATTTTGCGAATAAAGTTTCTCTAGCTGGCTAAAAATTTCCTGAGAATATTCCAGTTCCGCCGTAGCTTTATAACCATGTTTGGGGTTTTTAAAGATCTTCTCAATAATTGCTACAGTCTGAGAACTTCCCTTAATAATTACTAATTTATGAAGACCCAGATCGCGGTCAAACAGTAGAATCTGAAATTGTTTTAATATTAACCGTCCAACGGTTACAAAAATAATACCCAGACCCCAGGTAGCCAAAATTATAAACCGCGACGGAAAAATACTTTGGTTAAAAAAGAAAAGTAAAATAACCAACAGCAATCCAAGTGAGATCCCCACAACAATCTTGCCCAATTCATTTGCGAATTTACGTGTGCCTTTTAAATTATATAAACCCAAAATTGCAAAAATCAGAATTAATGCTGGAATAATTTTATATACAACCAAAAGGAACTCGTGAACATCCAGCCGGTAAATTATTGGACCTACATAATTAATAGATTTCTCCCTTAAATAAAAGGAAACTATACCTGCGAACCCCAATGAAACAGCATCAGTTGGGATGGAAATAAAGTTAAAAATTAGCTCAGTTTTTTTCATGAGATCACAGATATAAAAACACAGATTTCACAGATGCTTCTTTATATCTGTACGATCTGCGCATGTTAAAATCTATACTTATTATACCATTTTACCTTGACAAAAACAAGTTATTTTGTTAATATTTATTGGCTTTAAGCAAACCGAATAATCGCTTCTTAACTATATTGCAAGATTTAGCTAAGGGGAGGAAAGTCCGAACACTTATTTGATAGCCTCTTAAGAGTTATCAAAACTGGTAGCGGGTAATTCCCGTCGAGAGTGATCTTAGAGGTGCGAACAGAAACGGCCAATGTCGAAAGACTAGGATGTCCAGCCGGTGGCGGGACAGTCCCCATAGTAATATGGGGGTGAAACGGCTAAATCCTTACTTGAGTGCAAGACCAAATTAGGTAGGTTGCTTGACCCGTCTGGCAACAGACGAGGCAGATAGATGATTATTAAACCCGTAGCTTTATGCGCCGCGGTAAACAGAATTCGGCTTATGAGTTTGCTTAAAGCATAAAAAAACACATCGCAAATGCGATGTGTTTTTTTATCTGCGTCATCTGTTCCCTATCTACGTATTTGCAGTCTACTTTATTTCAAAAACCACAGTCATCGTTTCGCTAATTTCCTGGCTACCAGGTTGGATGTCCGGAGCCACTGATTTATCCATAGCGCCACCACCCTGTCCCATAGCCGCTGTTGGGGCATACATAATCGGCCCGGGGTAGCCGCCCGATTCCGAGAGGCTAACTACTTTTCCTAAATTTAAACCTGCTGCGTCTGCCAATTCCTGCGCTTTTTTCTTAGCATCTTCTATGGCCAGTTTACGCGCCTGGTTTTGCAAATCACCCGGCTTTTCCACACTTAAATTGGCTCCATCAACCTGATTGGCTCCGTTATTAACTGATCCGTCTAAAATTTTATTTAATTGGTCTTGAGACTTGTCTATGCCTCTAACCTTAACGGTCACGTTTTGATTGCCTTGATATCCCGTAATTTTTGGTGTGCCGCCTGTATAACTCTGCATGGGATAAAAATTGAACTGTGAAGTAGTAATATCCTTGGCGTCAATGCCTTGTGCTTTAATAAAATTTATGACCTTATTTACCTTGTCGTTATTTTGATTCTTAACTTCTACAGCCGTGGCGCCTTGTGAAAGCACGCCAATATTAACCGTAGCCAAATTTGGTATGGCCGAAACCTTGCCCTCACCAGTGACGGATATCGTGTTGGCGGGTTTTTGATTACGAAAAGTCGTACGTAAGTCATTTACTTTTTGAATCACCAGCAAAGCCAGAAAAACAATTAATACGCCACCTAAATAACTAATAACCCACTTTGGAACATTGCCGTGAGGCACATTGTTGATTTCCATATTTTTATTTCTTTATTAATAATTCTCTTATATAAGTATAATACATAATCGACTAAAATGTTACAAGTGCAAAAAAATCGCCCGTTAATGGGCAATTCTTGTGTTTATTTTAGTGCTTAGACTCAATTTTTAATGCCGGAGAGGCTTTGTCTACCTAATTTTCAAGATCCTTAGTTCGACGATTCTAGACAACGAATTCTTGTTCTTTAGTCTTTTTATCTAACGAGAGATTATCAACAGAGGTTTGCAAAGTGTTTAGGCTCTTTTTTACTTCTTTAATATCATCCTTGGTCGCAAAAACATCCTTAAATACCTCTACTTGATATTTGATAAGTTTTTTCATTTCCTCTGTGGTTAACATAAATTTAGTTTTATTACTAAATAAGCTTAACCCCTAACATATTTTAGTCTACAACGGTTATCGTAACTATTTACCTTTCCCCAAAAGCATTGATATGGCGTAGCACGTCCGTAATCGGTCTACCAAGATCGCCCATAAATGGGCATACTACAGGCAACAATCGGAAAAAGGTGAATTATTGTTGGTTGTCCACTTAATTAGAGCCTGATTGCTCTAACTCTAAAGGTGAAAACTGAAAAAAAGCCGCCCATAATTGGACGGCTTTTGGAATATCAATTGAATTAACGCTTCGCCCACTGTGGGCTTCTGCGGGCTCTTTTTAACCCTGGTTTCTTGCGTTCTTTTTTGCGGTCATCACGAGTAAGGAACCCGTTCTTTTTTAAAACTACTCTGACTTCTTCGGAAAGCTTGCCTAAAGCAATGGCAATGCCATGGCGAAGCGCCGTAGCTTGGGCGTGCGGACCACCGCCGTTAATGTGCGCGGTAAAGTAATGCTTGCCGGACAAACCGGTGACTTCAAAGGGTTTTAAAATTTCATCCAAATGAAAGCTGTAGCCAAAAAATTGACCGATGGGCTTTTTATTTACCACCATTTCTCCTGCTCCTTCAAACATTCTCACATTGGCAATAGCGGTTTTTCTACGACCAGTGGCAAAAATATATCTACCCTTTTCCTCCGCCGGCTTAACCGCTTCTTTTTCTTTGTGCACGGCTTTAGGTTCGTGGACTATAGCAACTTTTGGCTCTTCTAAATTGGCTTCCATCTTTTTGTGGACAACCGTTTTTTTAGGAGCCGCCGGGGCTTTGGATTTTTTCGGCGCTTTTTCAGTTTTTACTGCTGGCTTAGTTACCATATATTCAAACTTGATTGATTTATTTAACGTCTATCTTAAAATCATGTTTATTGTCTTTGACTATTTTTAAACGCGCCATAATTTTCTTGCGGAATTTAATGTCGTCTATCATACTAAAGACTGCTTTTTTTAAAACTTCTTCCGGGTTTTTTTCAATTAAATCCTTAAGAGCAACTTCTTTGATACCGCCCAGATAACCGGAGTGATGAAAATATTTTTTTTGAGCAATTTTCCGACCTGAAAGCTTAAGCATGCCGGCATTAATGGCAACAACATAGTCACCCATATCAACGTGGGGAATAAAATCCCGCTTGTGCTTACCACGTAGCAAATTAGCAATTTCAGAGGCGGCCCTACCAAGAGCTTGTTTAGAAACATCTATTTGATGCCATTTACGCACGACTTTGGCCGGCAATGTTGAACTTTGAGATTTCATAGTCTGATTTAAAAGAATTAAATGATTTAAATGATTGCCAAAATTAGACTGTAATAAATTCTTGTCAATCTTTTAAATGCTGTCAATCTTGTTAATTATTTTATTCCACAAATTCTAACAATACTTTTGATGCACCGGCTCCGGGATTATTCAACTTAGTTAAGCGAGTATAACCGCCTTTACGCTCTAAGTATTTAGGACCCAAAACTTCCAACGCTTTTTTTGCTGCCATTGGAGTAAGTCTAGAAAGCAGCAACCTATTGGTATGAAGCGAGTTGACTTTGGAAAGCGTAACGGCTTTTTCAACATAGGGCTTTACAGCTCGCGCGTTAGCAAAGCTGGTCTGAATTTTCTCATACAAAATCATGGATGAAGCCAAAGTCCTTAGAAGTTTTCTTCTGTGATCCATACCCTTGCCGAATTTTTTTGCTTTTTTATGGCGCATATTGTTTATTACATCCAACCTTTAACATGTTACATTTTCACTGCCAAAGGTAATTGTTAAATACTTTCTGACTACCTTCCAAGGAACTCAAGAATTTCTTTAATTGTTTTATCTCCCAAGCCGCTTAAATTAGAGATCTCTTCACTACTTAAGGCTTGCAAGGCGGTCATTGAATTAATACTGTTTTTTTGCAAAGCATTTTTGGCTCGTGTCGATAGCGTGGAAGCCTCAATCTCACTTTCACCAGAACTTTGCCCTGCCGACAACAGCTCTTCATCTTGGGTCGAAGGCTCAATTTCTACTACAGGAGCTACAGGCTTGTCGTAATCACTGTTGAACATCATAGTAAAATGGTCTACTAAAATATTGGCGGCAATATCTGTAGTTTCTTGGCCTGTAATGGATCCGTCAGTTTCCATAATTAATTCCAAGCGGTCAAAGTTGGTCAGCTGGCCAACGCGCACGTTAGAAACATCAAAATGGACAGACTTAACCGGAGTATAAATAGCGTCGATCGCAATCACTCCAACTTCCTGTTTGTGGTTCTCCCGAGCCTCAACCGGCACATATCCCCTGCCTTGCTCAACTGTTAATTCCATATCAAGCTCTGAAGATTTATTATCGAGCGTGGCGATATGCATGTCTTTATTTATAACCTGTACTTGATCAGTTTCTTTAATATCAGCCGCGGTCACAACTTTTTCCCCCTTAACTTTAATGCTGACTTTTACCGGCTCAGAGCTAAAGCTTTTCAGCCTTAACAGTTTAAGGTTTAAAATAATTTGAATTACATCTTCTTTAACATTCGGGATGGTAGAAAACTCATGATCAACAAACTTAATTTTAACCGAAGTCACAGCCGCCCCGGGCATGGAAGACAACAAAACTCTGCGCATGGCATTACCAATAGTAACTCCATAGCCGGGATAAAGAGGCTCGAGAACCAAGCTATATTTATTATTGCCCAAGTCTTGGGCTTTAATGTGATTTGGTAATGGGATGGCTTGCATATAATTTGGAATCTTTGACCTTAGACATTTTATATTTTCCGTCGGAGACGGATCCGCCTCTGGCGGAAACTGTCAAAGGTTAATTGTTAAATGTTAAATATTTTTATTTTTATGTTCTGCTATAATGTTCTACAATCAGCTGGGTGTTAATTTCATTACTTACAGATTCAACTTCAGGAATACTTAGAACTTTGCCCGAAAGCTGGTCTGAACTTAAAGCTAGCCAATCAGGAGTTTTGTAAGTTTTCATTTTATCCTTTAGTTTTTCCACATACATTTTCTTCTGCTTTACCGGTCTAAAACCTATTGTGTCTCCAACTTTCACGCTGAAAGAAGCAATGTCAACTTTCTTATTGTTGACCTGAAAAAATCCATGATTAACTAATTGCCTGGCTTGAGCTCTGGTTTCAGCAAAACCTAATCTAAAAACAATGTTGTCCAGCCTAGATTCCAATAGTTTGAGTAAATTTTGACCGGTAACACCGGTTTGCTTCAAAGCTTTCTTAAAATAAATTTCAAATTGGCGCTCCATTACCCCATAGGAAATTTTTGCCTTTTGCTTTTCTCTTAGCTGGGTACCATATTCACTAAGCCTGACGCGGTTTTGAGCGTGAACACCCGGAGGTCCCGGGCGACGTTTCATAACTTTAGCATCTTTAGCAGTGAATGCCATGCCTAGTCTTCTGGCTTTTTTAGCTTTTGGTCCTGTATATCTCATAGTTTAATTTAAATGATTGATCAAGATTGACATGATTGACAAGAATCAAAGCAGTTATTCTTGTTTGCTCATTCTTTTAATTCTTTTAAATCTTGTCAATTACTTTACACTCTCCTTGGTTTCTTTTGCCTGACACCACCGTGAGGCGTTGGAGTCATATCTTTAATCGATAAAATATTTAAATTACTACCCTGGAGTGCTCTTACTGCCGATTCTCTGCCTGAACCAATCCCTTTAATTTGCACATCAATTTCATTTAAGCCTCGTTCTTTTAACCTGGCCAAGACATCTTCCATAGTTCTCTGGCCCGCATAAGGTGTCGATTTTTTTGAGCCTTTAAAACCAATTTTTCCTGCGCTACTCCAAATTAAAACGTTTCCGGCTAAATCTGTGGCGCAAACTATTGTATTGTTGTAAGTAGAATTTATATAAATCTTTCCTTTAGTAATTTTAGCTTTAGATTTCTTTTTCTTGCCAGCCTTTATTTTTGCCGCAACGTCAACTACCGCATCTTTAATAGATGCTTCTGTTGTAGATTGCTTTTCGCTTGTAGTTGTTTCTTCCATAAATCACTAATTGACTCTAATAATTACTAATGGGCACGGATTCGTGTTAATCCGTTGCAGTTTCCGTATTTATCTGTCTTGTTTAGGTTTTCTCTGATGCGTTCTTTCTACCGCTACCGGCAGTTTTACGGACATTGCCACGGCGAGTGCGCGAGTTAGTCTTGGTTCTTTGTCCCCTTACAGGTAACCCTCTAATATGGCGAATGCCTCGGTAACTTTGAATTTCTTTCAAACGTTTAATATTAAGCAACACTTGTTGTCTTAATTCGCCTTCCACTTTGAAGCTTTTTTCAATATACTCTCTAATTCGATTTAGCTCAGGCTCTGATAAATCTTTTGTCCGCTTATTTGGATCAACGTTGGTTGCGGCCAGAATTTTTTTTGACAGTGTTAAACCAACGCCAAAAATATAGGGCAAAGCCGCTTCAATTCTTTTTTCACTGGGAATATTAACACCTGCGATACGAGCCATATTAGAAAATCTTTTAGCTTTAATCTTTGATCCTTAACATATTAGGCTTTTGCCGTTAAGGATTAACGATAAAGGATTAAGGATAATTAACCCTGTCTTTGCTTATGTTTGGGGGTTTCGCAAATAACATAAATCCTGCCAAATCGTCTTACGATTTTGCATTTCTTGCACATAGGTTTTACTGAAGCTCTGACTTTCATAGGTTGATTTAAATAATTTAAATAATTGACATCAATAAACTGCAATAATTCTTGTCATTCTTTTAAATCGTGTCAATCTTGTCAATTCACTTACCTCATTCTCCTGGTTATCCTGCCCTTGCTCAAGTCGTAAGGGGTCATTTCTATTACTACGCGATCTCCGGGCATTACCTTTATCATGTTCACGCGCATCTTACCGGCCAAGTGGCCAATTACCGTTTGCCCCGAATCGAGTTGGACACGAAAAATAGCATTAGGCAAATTCTCTGTAACTTTGCCCTCAAGTTCAATCACATCTTTTTTACCAGACTGCCCAGAGTCTTGATTACTGAAATTCAAAGTGTTTACCTAAAATAAATTATCTTTCGCTATTTTAACACTTCCCTTATTTTCTGTCAACAAAAGATTAGACTCTTTTTCATGGGTGCAAAAATAGCCTATAAATAAGAGGTTTTACTCACTTAGTGCCACGTCTTTACCGATTGTTACATTAATTTTGCTAGCAAATTTTGGAAATTTAGTCTGCCAAGCAGGAGCCAGGATTATGTCAACCCGGTCAATCTCAGCTTTCGACCTCAGAATTTCATTAACTTCGCTTTGAGTTTTACCCACCAGTTCAGGTGCGATATTTTTTAGGTCAATATTATAAACTGCCTGACCTTCAAAATGGACATTTAGCACTACTAACGAATTAGCTTGGTCAAAGCTTTTAGCCTTGTAATCAGTTTGGTCAGGGTTCTTCGCTTCCAAAGTTTTATTAGAGGATAAAGTCTGATTAATGCGCTGAAAAATTAAGGTAGCCATATCCTCCTTTTTAAAAGCCAACCCCGAAATCTTAGCTGACAGTGAGGCTGTAAAACTCGGGGTTTGAGTCCCGGTCGGGTTATCAGAGGCAAATTGGGCTGAGTCTTCAATAAAAGCCTTATCGGCCAAAATCAATCCACTTTGCGCAAGCTTCTGTCGTACCTGTTCTAACCCCCGGGCTTCAAGCGTACTTTTTGCCAAGTTGACATCGTCTTGCGAAATTACCGAAAGATACCGGGTTGTTCCGCCTGTAATTTCAGTGTCAGTTTTGGCGTATAAAAACTGGGGCCGGCTACCAAAAACCTGGTTTGCAATTTCAACACGGGTGCCCGCAGGCAAATTGGAATCTTCCCCACCCTGAACCGCTACAATACCAACCGATTCTGCCAAAGAGCTTACATCAACTTCCTTGGTCTGGGAATTTTTATAAACCGTTGGCTTAAGACCACTAATGTCATCGGTTAAATTATAAGATCTTCCACCAACCGAAAGAATTGTCGTACCGGCTTTTAAATTTAATGGGGCTTTGGTAAAATTATAAATTTTAACAGTGCCGGATGACTTATTACCCACCTGCTTTTTACCCTGGCTGGAAAATTTATCACTAATATTTATGCTTTCTTCAATTTTAATCCCCGGCAAAGTCAACTTAACCGGGTCAGCGCTTTTAATGCTTGGACTAAGACTAATTTCCATATCACGGGTGACCGGTTCAGACTTTGGGTAAACAACCACTGTTGCCTTAGGTAAAACAAAATAAACTAAAACCAATACGGCTACCGACAAAACCACAAAAAGACCGGTAACGGTTTTAGCAATATAAGACTTGCCTTCTTCGGGAAAAACGGCCGGCCTTTCAACCGGAGCAAAAAAAGTTTCCGTAACATTCACAGCTTCCGTAAGAGCTAGGGCCGGAACTGATTTTGAAATAACTCGGCCTGAATGTTCAATGGTATTTGAAACGTTTAAGGCTTTTTTGGCGGAACTAATTTTATCTGCAAATATCTTTGTTTGAAGATGCCCAGTCTTAACTTGTGTATGAATTTTATTCTGCGAAATCAGCCCTGACTGATTAGGCTTTTTTACCGATTCAGATACCAGTGCCAAATTCAACGGGTCGGACTTAGTAATTACTGCTGACTCAATTTTTTTTTCCGGAGAGTGAAGTTTTTTGATATCTGAAAAGGATGATGTATTCGGAGACTTTGATAAAAATTTTATATCAAAACCCGCCTCTTTTGCGTAAAGCTGGCCCTTTTCATCCATCGTTAAAACAGAAACTTCTTTGCCCAGTATGTCCGCCTGCTTTTTTAGCAGCCGCAAATTAATACTGTCGGAAAACAAGAAGCAACGCTTTGGGCAGACCAAAACCACCTGTCTTGCGGACTGGTGCTTAAGACGAGTGACAATTTTAGAAACATCGTCTTCAAGATTTATGTAAATGCTGGGCACCGCTGTAGCCATAAAAAATCCTGTCTGCCTTATTGTATGCTAAATATGCAGCTTTTTCAACAACACAAAGCTACGTAAGCCCTTTAAAAGCCAATCTTTTGTTAAATGAGATTGATTTGCTAGCCTCCACCTGTGGTTGGTCAAATGGGTCTACATTTCTCAGTAATGATGAATAAACCGCAAACAACTGCCAAAATGCAAGTAATTGACCAATTTCGGATGGGCTAAAACCTTCAACGGAAAGATGCAGTAGCGGGATACCTGAAATCCGAGCATTCTCCATAGTAGCGGCTGCTTCAAACTCCATTGCTTTTTCCAAAGGCACTTTGCTGATATCCGCCAAATGATGACCTTTAACCTGGACTGAAAGCAGTCCAGTTGCAAATACATTTTGGGTAGGGTGATTAAACTGATTTACTGTAGTAAATATTCCGCAAATATTTTTTATCCCGCCAAAGAACCTCTGGTTGGTGTGGTGCTGACTCTCCGGCGCTTCGTGAGCAAAATAGGTCTGGCCTTTGCCTTCTTTACCAAAACTTTCATGGCACAGCTGAACTATCACGTTGCTCATAGCAAAAAGCGCGCGCGAATAAAAAGGCATGAATACATCTACAAAACCTTTTTGCTCAAGCTGAAATAAAACCGAAGCAGTTTTCCAGGCTAAATTATCTTTTCGATAAAGCCGGTAAAATGCCTCGGCAGCATTAAAAAGTTTTTCCGCATCCAGACCGCACAAAGCCGCTGGCAATAGCCCGACTTCGGTAAAACCGGTGTAGCGACCTCCGATAATAGGGTGCAAAATAATTTTTGCGTTCAATTTTTCGCCTATAGCGCGAAGCGAGCTAGATTTACCTGTAATAATTAGCAAAGGAAAGTCTACAAACATATTAAGCGCCTCAATTTGCGTCGTTGTCTCGCCGGATTTGGAAATGGCGATAACTAGTGTATTTTGGGGATTTAATTTTTGCCTGAGTTCAAAAATATAATCCGGATCCACCGTAGACAAAAAATAAACTTTTTTTATTACCTGCTCTTTTAGCGCGTGATAAAACCCATAAAAAGAAGTAATACTGCCTCCATGGCCGATAATTAAAATATTTGGATATTGTCCATATTCGCTAGCCAATTTTTTCATCAACTCAAAATCCGGCCGGTATAAAATAAACTCCGGCTCGGGTGGCAAAGCAATACTCGCTATGTCGATTGGCTTGGGACAGTTGTAAAATTCTAGTTTCATAGTTTTGCAGTCATTCCTCTCCTATTTATAGAACTTTTAAATTTCAAATTGTTATAAATATAACTCAGACTAGCCTCCCCTAGCCCCTCCTTTGAAAAGGAGGGAAATACTGCACTAGGTTAAACCTGAAGGGCTTAAATTCTATTGATTTTCAACTTTTGCATAGTGCGTATTCCTGGCCGCCAGAGCAAACTGCATAAAATAGTCATTCAAAAACTTTTCATCGCTCCCATACTCATTATCCCCCGCTAAAAAATCACAAACTATTTCCCGCGCGCGGGCAATTTCTTTCAACTGTGATAATTTCCAACGTTTGTCTTCCAAAGTTAAATCAAATAATTCTAACCCCCGATAAAAAGCTTTTTTACTTTCTTCTGTATTCCCATCGCTTTTACTGTAAATAGCTCGCTCAACTTCTGAGCCAATATTTCCCAACTGTTCAGCTAGGCTAAACCGAGACCACCTGCCAGATGCCAAAGTTTTATTCTGAATACTCATTTATGTAACTAGATTATTTACAATTTCTATAATTTTTTTCTTAACTTCTTCATCTTGCACAAATCTGGAGTGATTATCCTGGCTTGGCCGAACATTTATCATTGAATGAAATTGTATCCAAGACTCTCTTGGCTGGTCAAAATGAATATTAAAACCCCAGAGTTCCCTTTGGTTGGAACCATCGTCAAGAAGCACAGCCTCTTCGTCCGAATGCAGTTCTCCGCCCACAGCTATTACGCCTCGCTCAACATCGGCCACAGCCTTTACCATATCGCCGTACCATTCCTTGGCAACAGACTTAAGCTCGTCCAGACTAATTTTTTCTTTAATAATTTTAATGCCGTCCATAAATTTTTGAGTAAAATATTCCTCTGCTTTACGGTATTATCGTTTTTGGTTAAATGAGTTAAATTTTATTGTCCACTTTGATTATTTTATTTAAAAAATCTTTATATATTTTCTCTTTTTCCAAACCATCTTCATCAAATTTTGGTTTTGATTTATTAATATAGTCAATATAGGGCTTATAAGCGCAAAAAATAAAAATTGAATTTCGGTTAGCTTCTAATCCAAATGGGCCAATCTCGGATTTTAGATCAAGCAAAGCCTCCATCATGTCCGGACTTAACATGTAAAACTGCGCCTCGTGTTCGGTTTTAAAAAATTCAAATTCCTTATTGAAAACCTGGTAATCAAGTTCTGCCTTAACAAGTTTAGTACGAAAATGATTCAAAAGAACTATAGGTAAATCTGTTGAGAGAATTTCCATTTTCCTGGCCTTATCTAAATTCTCTATTTCGACCGCCAATAAATGGGTTTTAAAAGAATGTACAACCTCATAGAGTTTAAACATCCGAAACTGAAAGCAGCCTTTAATAAAACTTAGTTGGGCTAAATTTGTCTGGGTTTGAAAAAATAGATACTTCTGTTTTAACAATTTGGTATCATCACCCTCATAAGGAACGCAAAAATCCCAACTGTTCCGGTGTATAATTTCGCGGTTGCGATAATCGGTATATGTACTCGTCAAGCGATGCCAAAATAAAATAGCTCCTGCGCCCAAAATTGAAAAAAAGATAATTTTTAAACTATCAAAAAAGTCCATTCTATTCTACGGTTGCTTTAATTCTCCTAACCCCTGCACTTGTGGCTTCTTCTTTTTGAATTTTAAAATGGCCAATAACTCCGGTGCGCTCCACGTGCGGGCCACCGCAGAATTCGCGGGAAATAATTTCATTAGTTGCAGGATCAAAAACCGTGTATATAGAAACCTCATCTGCGTATTTTTCACCAAAAACGCCAACTGCGCCAAGCTCACGGGCTTTTTCCTGGGACATAATTTCCTTTTTTACGGTTAAGTCGCGGGCAATCCAGTTATTTACAATTGACTCAACCGACAAAACTTCTTCCACAGTTAATTTTTTATCATGAGTAAAATCAAATCTTGTTCGCTCTTCAGTTATATTGCTCCCTTTTTGCCAGACGTTCTCGCCCAGCACTTGGCGAAGCGCAGCATTCATCAAATGCGTTGCTGTATGTAGGCGCACGATCTTATCGCTGTGCGAAGCTAATCCTCCCTTAAACTGTCCGGCCGATGCAGTGCGACTAAGTTCTTGGTGCTTTTTAAATTCTTCTTCAAATTGTTTTTTATCAATTTTTAAAACGCCTGATGTCTCTGCTAATTCTTTAGTAAGCTCCCAAGGAAAACCATAAGTCTGATATAAATCAAATGCCGCTTTGCCTGTAATTTTAACTTTTTCATCAACTCCCTTGCTTTCGAGTTCCGATGACTTCATCAATTTTTCAAATTCCTTTAGCCCTCTCTCTAGAGTTTTTTCAAATTTTGCTTGCTCGCCTTCAATTACAGCAAAAATATTTTCGGAGCGATCTTGAAGTTCCGGATATGCTTCAGCATAAGTAAAAATTACCTGTCCAACCAGAGCGTCTAACCAGTGATGTTTTAAATTAAGCAGTCTACCCATTACCATGGCCCGGCGAAGCAGTCGACGCAAAAAATAACCACGATCTTTATTTGAAGGTATAACACCATCGCTAACAAAGAACACCGCCGCTCGGATATGATCTAAAATTATGCGCGCTTTTTTTACTTCGTGATTGGTCATTATTTCCTGATCCAATGCCAACACGTCCCACATCGACTTAAAAATGTCCGTATCAAAAACAGATTGTTGACCGTTAGCCGCCGCCAGCATACGCTCTAAGCCGCCGCCAAAATCTACGTTATTTTGTTTTAACTTTTCAAAACCTTTGTCTGTTTTTACGTATTGCATGAATACGTTATTACCTATTTCAACAAACCGCCCGCAATCACAATTCACATGACATGGCTGATTTTTAAACGTGGATTTTTCATGAATCCCCAAATGAGCACCATAATCCCAAAACATTTCCGAATCAGGTCCGCCCGGTTCACCGACCGGCATATTTGCGGTTATTCCTGCCCTTGACCACCAATTTTTTTCTTCTGGGTAGTAAAAAATTCTGCCATCCTGTAACCCATCACGTTCAGAAAAATCAACCACTTTTGCATCTATTCCAACAGTTTGAAACTGCGACTGCCAAATTTCTACAGATTCATCGTCCTTTGGAATGCCAATGTCTTCTTTGCCGCGAAAAACCGTCACGAACAAATTTTTTGGGTCAAGACCCACTTCCTTAGTTAAAAATTCAAACATCCATGAAATTTGCTCTAGTTTAAAATAATCTCCTAAAGACCAATTACCCAGCATCTCAAAAAAGGTTGTATGACGATTATCACCAACCTCCTCAATATCCTGCGACCTAAAGCATTTTTGTGAATCTGTAATTCTGGTACCATTGGGATGAACCGCCCCCAACAAATAAGGCACCATCGGCTGCATACCCGAACCGGTAAACAAAGTTGTGGCGTCATTTTCCGGCACTAAAGACGCCGAAGGGATTATGACATGGCCTTTGGACTGAAAAAAATTTAGATATTTTTGACGCAATTCCTGCGCGGTGATTTTCATAAGTTATCAATTTTATTTTTAACCCTATTTCCTTTCCAAGTTTTCTGTGCAAAATATCCCATAAAATAATAAACAATAATACAAATAGCATACACACCCGACCAAATTATAAAATTAGGCAGCTGTATCTTTTGCAAAATCTTTATTGTATAAGTCAACCATAAAACTGGGAAGATTGGCCAAAATTGAAGCAAGTATTTTGGTTGAATATCACAAAACCAGTCTGTACATCTTACAGCATAATAATTAGCAACGGCAGCCCAGGCAATAAAAATTAAAACAAACAGAAAACCTAATTTCGATTGTAAATATTTGACACGTAATTGTTGAGCGGTGACCTTCATATTTTTTACAAATCACAAATCGTGCAAATGGGAACAAATCCGATGATTTGCAGTATTTGTTCCCATTTGTGATTTGTGGATGATTTATTTCGTTATTTCATCAAGCGCCTTGTCCATTTGCGGGTCTTTGTTGGCGTTAATATCGGTTTCAGTCAATTTAACCGCAATGTCAGGATCAAGTCCGTTGTGGTTTAGGTTAACACCGCCCGGGGTAATCCATTTAGCAATGGTCACCTTAACACCTGCGCCACCATCTAAATTAACAATTTCCTGCACGCTACCTTTGCCAAAACTTTTTTCGCCGATTAATTTGGCAAAGCCATGGTCGCGCAAAGCTCCGGACAAGATTTCTGCGGCGCTGGCAGAGCCGCCATTAATCATTACTAAAGTTTTGTAGCCTGCCAGTCTCGAATTACCTTCGCCGGTATATTTTACCGAGGTGCCATCACTATGAGCTTCTGAAACCACAACATCACCCTGTTTAACCCAATTGGAAGCCAAATCAACCGCGGTTTGCAAATAGCCACCCGGATTATTGCGCAAATCCAGCACAATTCCGGCTACATTATGGGTTAAAATGTCATTGACTGCCTGGTCGAACAACGGTTTAGTATCATCACCAAATTCACTGACTGTAATTACGGCAATTTTCTTTTTTTGACCGCCTATACCTACATCTTTGAGTTCCCATTTCACACTCTTGATAACAATGGTGTCACGGGTAATTTTCACGTCAAATGGTTTGTCTTTTCCCTGCCTGACCAAACCCAAAGTTACCGGCGTACCCTTTGGTCCACGGATTTTATCTACTGCCTGTTCCACAGACCAGCCTTGAGTGGACTGACTGTCTACCTGGTAAATAATATCGCCGGCTAAGATTCCAGCTTTTTTGGCCGGAGTACCGTCGAGCGGTGCAATAATAACAATGTTTCCGTCTTTTTTACCAACTTCTGCGCCAATACCACCAAAACTGCCCTTTAGCTGGGTTTGAAAATTACTTAACTCTTTAGGCTGAAAAAATGTTGTGTAAGGATCGCCCAAAGATTCAACTGCCCCTTTTACCGCTCCGTACAAAACTTTTTGCTGATCAATCGGCCTATCTATATATTTAGTATTTATAACATTAATAGCATCCCACAATAGCTTATAATCGACAGTCGCAATTTGCTGATTTTGATTAATTACTTTAAAGTCTTTTGGGCTGAAAACAATACCCCTACGCCCGTTCTGAAAGCCGGCATAATAAGAAAGAACGACAATAATTAAAAGACTTATTCCTTTAATAAAATAGCTATGGCGCTGCGGCGTCGATGAATTTTGACTGGCTTGATTTTCTTCCATGATTGTAATTATTTTAGTTAATTTGATTGATTTATTGTAACATATTTTGGCCGGAGGCCAAAATATGTCGAAGGCGACAAGATGTTACATACCCGATTTTCTGAGCGGATCCTAAAACGCCGATGAATCGGCGCGCTATATATGTAAGCGATGTTCACTTACTCACCAGCGGCTTGGCCTTAAAAAAATTACTAATAATTAGAGCCGCCATTCTTAAATAAATTCCACAAAACACTAGCCAGTTAAAAATAAACAAGTATTTTTCGGCGTAATATTTTTTGTAAAAAATCCACATGGCGTCGTGGAACCAACGAAGCGCCCGTTGCGGCACTTGCGCCGAAGACGCGCCTTTGTAATGGGTAATAAAAGTTCTGGGATAATACAAAACTTTAAAGCCCGCAGCCTTACACCTAAAGCACCAATCCAAATCCTCGCCGTACATAAAAAACTTTTCGTCCAAAAAACCAATTTGATCAACAACAAATTTACGTATAAGCAAAAACGCGCCCACTACGCTATCAACTTCCATTTCCTTGTTCTCATCAACATCGGAATAATTATAGTCCTTGTTGTTTAGCAAAAACAGTCTTTTAAAACTGTTTAGAGGGTTAGGGAACCGGCGCCGACAGGCTAAATCTAAGTTGCCACCCGGCTTGATAACTTTACAGCCGGTAATGCCAACAGTTGGCCGGTTTTCCATCATATCTAGCATTACTTCAAAAGTGTCAGGCTCAACTTTGGTGTCCGGGTTAAGCAGTAAAACGTAACGACCCTGCGCCTGCTTAATACCCAGGTTATTGCCAGCGGAAAAACCGGTATTTTTATTTCGGATGAGCTTTAAATTTGGAATGCTTAACAACAAACTTTCCACCGCCTCCGCCGTGCCATCCTGCGAATCATTATCCACCACAATAACCTCAAAAGCATACTTTTTCGTAGACGCAAAAACACTCGGCAACAGCACTTTTAAGTGCTCTTTGGATTTGTAGGAGAGGATGATTATTGATAATGTCATATTTTTTTGAATAAAAGAACACCTCTTTCCGCCTCAAACCAATTCTTTTCATCTTTTTTAGGCGTCCAGGTTTCAGGAACTAAACCCAAATCCCTTTGAAAACCATTTTTTTGAGCAATTCCTGTTAAAGACTCCACTGAGGAAGGATAATATGGCATTGAAACTTGAAAATTCGTGTAACCCTTTTCTCTTAAAGCTTGCTTTATTAAATCAATTTCTTGTTGTACGCTGTTTTGTGATTTTCCGAATATCGAAATTGGCGCATCAAAAAATTTTTTGCCATTAGATGAATGGATAATTATATATTGATTCATGTTGATCTGCTTTTTTTCAGGAATAAACTGCATTACTACTAATAACAGTCCGTGGTCTAAAAGCATGTTACGTGTCTGTTCAAAAAATTTATTTTTGTTTTTTATGTGTAATAACGCATCTTTAATATGGATTAGCGCAAATGATTTTTCAGCAAATACCTGTGTTTCCAAATCCCCTAAGACAAAATTCCTCTGTATGCCACCCGCTTGCTTAGAGATATCCATTTCAAAAATTTTAGTAGAGCTACCAAAAACTGCAGCCATTTGAGCGGCTTCATTGCCAGTGCCTGAAGCCATATCCAAAACTCTTGCATCTGGTGGAAGCTGAGGAAGTCTTTTTAGTACTTCATCAGAATAACTTTGGGCTTGTACTGCCAATTCATATGCCTCAACTTGCCCATGTTTCTCGTAATGTCTGCTTAATGACATAATGTAAACAAATATTACTTGATTTTCGCAATATGCATTTTATATTTTCTTTTTTGCCACATCTTTGGCAATTGCATAAAAAAATCTGGCAAAACTTTTAACGTGCTAATTTCGAATAAGAGAATATAGCATAACATAAAAAACTCTCTAATAAAAAACTGCGGGTAAAAATACGGTGAGTTTTTTATGTATAGAAAAATGTGGTTTTTGTAGTTGAGTTGGCGAATGCGGGGATTAAGCGCGCGATGATGCTTAATGAAGCTAACTATGTGCTGATATCCGCCTTCAGACGACCCGGCTCCCCGGCCGTGGTAGCCAATTGCGGATGGTACAAAGATATTTTTCCACCCTGCGTTGGACATGCGCCAGGAAAGATCTACATCTTCCCAGTAAGAGTGAAAATCTTCATCGAAATATTCGTAACTCCAACCACCTCCCCCGACTGCGCCCTGAACCGTCCGGTTCGGGGCTGCAGCGGGTACTCCTCCTTGAGAAGGAGGAGATGACTGCAGCTCCGCGGAGCTACGATTTTCTGACACTCCGATTTTCCGACATCTAATTGCTTGCAATGCCGCAGCTCTATACATACACCCTGCCCCCGAAACAGCGTCAACTAATGTCAAACTATCGTACTGCCCATTATCCGCCTCATGCTGTCCCCTGTCCCGAGCACGGCCGGATTTACCTATGACAACTCCTGTAGTATCCAGAATTTTATTAGCTCTAAAATCTTCAATCTTCAATCCTAAATCTTTAAATTGATATAGTTTTCCCGTTGCCGCCCCGACCTTTGGGTCATCAAAAGCCTTTAATACCTGCTCAATATAATTCGGCTCCATTATCATATCTGGATTGACCAGCTGAAAAAAGTCCGATGTTAATTCAGCAAATACCAAATTATGCCCGGTGGCAAAGCCAATGTTATAGCCCGGGTCAATTATTTCTACTTGGGGAAATTTTTGCATTAACAACTCTTTACCACCGTCATTATTTCCCGCAATAACCGCCACCACATTAAAATCTTTAAAAGTCTGTTTAAAAATCGCTTCAAAAACCGGTTCAATGAAGCGTTTGGAATTATATATAACTTGGATAATGGTTACACAGGGCATATGCTTAATTTGAAATTAGCTTTACGAAATTGAGAAATTGAGAAATTGGTTCGGCGAAGCTAATTTCCTAATTTCCTACTTGCTTTTATCCGGTTCCCCATGATACTCATGATACCGCGTGACTACCACTCCGGCCAGACCGATGTTAATAAAAAAGAACATCAAAACTTTATCGTTGAACAAAGTTATGTCAAAAAAGCCGGCGGCCAAAATCCACAACACAACCAATGACGCCTGAGTCACAAAATAAATTAAAAAATCTTCAACATTTTTATAATGACAAATAAAGTGCCAAAAATATTTAATTAGACAAACCCAAAAAGCAATAAAAATTCCCAAGCCCACAATGCCCGTTTCCACCAGAATTTGTAAATACAAGTTGTGAGCGGAAACGTGTTTTGCCGGTAGGTTGTAGCGCTTATTAATTTGACTCGACGCCTCCAAATAAGTTTGGTCCTGAGCAGGCGGGATAAAAGAAACTAAAAAATTGCCAAAACCCACGCCCAAAGGATGCTTTAAGGCAAATATCAGGCTGTTTTTCCAAATTTCAATTCTACCCTGGTTAGATGATTCCTGTAAATCATAAATACTTTGCGCCCGAACTAAAAAATTCTCTTGAAACTTTTCCACCTGAATATAAGCCAGCCCTTTGTTAATGAAAGGAGAAAGCGCAAACAAAACGAAAATAATTATAAATGGCCATAAAAACTTTTCCGCCAAATGCTTTTGGAACTTTTTGCGGTAAGCAACGGCCACGGCCAAAAATGGTACTACCATCCCTACCCAAACGGCTCTTGTCCCGGAGAGTATTAGACCCAAAGCCGCAAACCTAATACCTGACCATAACCATTTTCGAATATTCTTAAAAACGCTACGGGTCAACGCGGTGCCCAAACACAAACCCATAAAACAAATATACGCAAAGGACTGAGAATCCGGCATTATGGAAAACATACGCAGTTCTCTGGCGCCGGAATACGAAAACCAAGAATTAGAATATAACGCGACATTAGCAAAATTCGTTCCGTAATAAAGCTTGGTCAAGTTGGTATCCCAAAACACCCAAAACGTATCTAAATTTGTAAAAAAAGTGCCGAAAAGCTGGGTAAAACCCAATGTCACGATAATCGCCAATGACCAAATCAGGTAACGGATAACTTCAAAAATTTGCTGCTTGTTTTTTAAAGTATTAATTAAAACTATGTACAAAAAATAGATATTAATAAAAAAAACAAGTTGCTTAACTGCCTCTAGCTTAAACTGGCCGAACAAAAAAGCCGTTACCAACCCTACGCCGGCAAAACAGGCTAGGTATTTATCCCATGGCAGAAATACAATATCCTTTATCCTTAATCTTTTATCCCTAACCAGCCAGACAATAAATAGAGCTAAATATAAAACGCGCCACATAGGAAAAGAATCGAAGCGAGTATTGGGCAAAGCAACATAAAATGGGATTGATAGTATAAGCAGCAACAAAGATTCAAAAATCGGACAAATTACAATAAACGCGAGCAATAAACCCAAGTTCAACCAAATCAAAAAATCCGGCCAATTTAAAAGCGCGATCCCCGCAATGCAAAAATATTGCCAAATGGCAAAAAGAATTATTAACAAGCGATACTTGGGCAGTTCTTTTATTTTTTTAATTAAATCTTGAGTCATATTGCAGAAAGGAAATTAGGAAATTAGGAAATTAGGAAATTAGCTTCGCCGAACCAATTTCTCAATTTCCTTCGTAAGCGTTTCCCAGGTCTGTCTTGTACATTTCTCCCAACTAAAATCCTTTAATCTTTCCCTACCCTTCTCTTTCAATTTGTCAGATAAGGATTTATCCATTAATACGGACTTAATCGCATTTTTAATTTCGGCTATATTATAAGGGTCAAAATATACGGCCGCCTCCCCTGCCACTTCCGGCATGCTCGAGGTGTTTGATGTCGCCACCGGTACCGATAAACTAAAAGCTTCCAAAATTTGCATGCCAAAGCCTTCGTAAAAACTGGGTAACACCAACAAATCGGCGCCTGCTAAAATTTGAAAGCGCTCTTTATCGGCAACATAATTTCGATAATCTACAATATCCTTATTTCTATTAATCTCCTTTAATATCTTTTCAAATTTCCAGCCCGGCTTGCCCACTACCACCAGATTGTGAGGTAATTCGGGGTTTTCGATTTTAAGTTGGCGAAAGGCTTTAATTAAGCCTTCCAAATTTTTACGGGGCTGAAGGGTAGAGAGAAAAAGAACATACGGTTGTTGTGGTGAGGGGTTTTGACCCATCCTCTTTTCGGAACTGTCCAGACCGCTCCCCACATCCGCAGATGAATAGCCGTGATGAATGACTTTTATCCTTTTTTCATTAATTCCATAATACTCGACCAAATCCTTCTTTGTACTCTCGGACACGGCAATAATATTAGCCGCGCGTCTCGCCGCAAACGCGGTTGACCATTCTAAAAAATGCCTCATAAACCAGGTAAAGGACTCCGGATAAAATTTCCAACCTATATCGTGGATTGCAACTATTGTTTTTTTGGGGTGAATAAAAGGGAGGGCTGAGGCAGGAATGAATAGCACATCAACGGGATGGAAAAACATTTCCCAGCTTATTCGAAATTGAGTCCAAAAAATTGGAAATGGCAATACTTTAACTGTAAAATTATTCGGCAATCGGAGCAGCCACCTTTCCGGCTTGGTACGTAGATACAAAACGTACTTATTTTGCGCATCCAGACCAGCCAAGCCCAAAATAACCTGCTTGGCATAATGCTCCACCCCAGTCTTAACCGGATTATTCGCGCGTTCAGCTTCAATTCCTATAACCATCTATAAATTATAGCGGAATTTCTATTTTGCCACAAAACAAAATCCCCGAATATGCAAATATTAGGGGATTTTTTATTGGTGCGGAATAATATACTTATTGGGCAGTCGTCTTGGTAATGGGTTTGGTAACAGGTTTTTTAATAGGATCTTTTTTTTGCAACAGGTTTTTAAATGTTTTTTGCGCATGGAACCTAGGCATAAAAGTTGTTGAATCAATTTCATCCCGTACAATATTTCCACTCGCAAAAGCATAAATTATGAATGCCACAACCGCTGCAAATATCCCTATAGCGAACATTGGCCAAAAACCATGCAAATAGTTGCGACTATTTTTTTCGTTTGTCATTTTTTTAGTTTCTTTTTGAGATTCAATTATTTTGTATATTATAGCATAAAAAACAATATTGATCAAACAACATTTCGTTTTTGCCTCTTGACTATGCTACTTTTAAAAATATTTGGCTTAAAAGCTTTTAACCTTACCAGCCTTACCGATAAACCCTTGCATTTTAAGTTAAATTTTAAATTTTTAACATAAGCTGTCTGATCATAACCTAAAGCAATAATATGGGGATTTTCTTTGAGAATATGTGGGAGGTAATTTTTTATTCCTCCCAAAACCACTTTATCCACAAGCGGACAGCTGGCAATCATCCGGAGTCGTTTAAGTTCACTAAACTGTGGGTTATGTTTTTTTATGGTTTTAACGTTAACATCGCGCGCCACAGAAATAATTAAAAAAGGGTTTGGCGATAATTTTCTGGCTTGTTTAAAAAAATCTAAGTGTCCGGGATGCAAAGCGTCAAACGTCCCAAAGGCCATTATACGAGTTTGGTGAGAATAAATCATACCTTTTTGAGATCTGATCTAAAAAGCGATTTTAGTAAAATCCAATCTTCGGTTTTGATAAAACCGGTAGCCGCCAAGGCTAACAAGTAAACAGTCGCGCCCACAGGTAGACTAACAAATAGCTGATAGTTGCGAATTGGCCATAAAATTAAGCTCATAACCATGGCGGCAAAAATCGGCTTTAGAAAAAATTTGCCGATTGAAAAATTTATAATATTTTTTTTTACGAAATAAAAATAAAACACGGCCTGAAACACTTCCGATACAACAGTCATAACAGCCGCGGCTTTAATGCCGAAATGTGGGACAAGCAACAAGTTGCCGGCCATATTTAAAATAACATTAAGTCCGGTTACCAGCAGGGCATTTTTAGTCAGCTGAGAAATTATTAGAGAATTAACCGGAATATAAATAAATTGAATTGCGGGCGCCCAAATGAGTAGTGCTAAAACCGGCGCGGCCGGCTCATATCCCGGGCCGGCGACCAAAGCAATAAGCTTTGCGGAAAGTAGTGCTCCTCCAAACGCAATTGGCAACGCGGCAAATATCATCAGCCGGGAATATTTTTCCAAATTTTCTTTTACTGACGACAAAGATTTACTAGCCATTAGGCCTGCAAAAAAGGGAAACAAGGTAAAGGAAACCGCGGCGGGAAAAAAATTCAACAAATCAAAAATTTTATACGCCGCGGTGTAGTAACCGGTTTCCGCAAAACCCTTAAACGCGGTAATAATCATCACATCTATGCGGTTGTAAATCGCGCTGAACCCGACAAGTAGGGCAAACGGCCAGCCCTGCTTTAAAATATTTTTGATAATGTGCAAATTAAACCTCGTAACCGCCTTAAAAACCTCTGGCTTTGGCAAATGCTTGGTTACAAACACTCGGTATAAAATTAAATCTAAAATTCCAAAAGCCAGCTGAATAAAGGCCAAAAAAACAATTCCGTGATGAAAAATAATGGCCAAAAAAATAACGCAAATGTTAACAACAGAATTTAAAAAATTAATCAGCGCGACTTTTTTTATATCCTGAAAAGCAGCCATTATTGCCATAAACGGATAACAGAGCGAGTTCGCCACCATGCCCAGACCGGCAATTGCTACAGCCGCGAAAACAGTGGGCTCAAAGTGCCTCAAATAAGCAACGCCAACCAGGCAAGCATAAAGCACTGTGGCGGCAACCACCTCAAAAGAAAAAAATTCCTGGAAATATTCTTTAACATTTACCGGGTCCTCACTGATTTTTTTGGTAATTAGCTGTTGGATACCAAAATCAACAACGGTTGAAAACAGAAGCACATACGACAAAACAAACTGGTACTGCCCGCTACCGTAAGGTTTTAAATACCGAAACAAGGCGAAATAGGCAATTGCCAGCAAAACTAGAGCCGCCATACGCGACAAGGTCAGCCAGAGAATATTTTTGGAAACGCTAGTGCTCATAACTTATCGCCTTCCAAATCAGTCAGCTGTTTTAGAGCTTCAGCTTTTGATCCAAGTTCTACCGGCACAAGCACTTTGCCTGCCTCACAGTCAATAACTCCAAATTTACCGTCCTGGGTTTGGATAAGTATTTTTGCATCAAAAGAAAAACTTTCCGGAAATACGTCAGTTAATTTCGTTGTTATTCTGGAGTTATCAGAATATTGATTATAATTGAAAGTAATTTTATGGCTTACTTGCAGTGTTTCAACACCTAAAACATTGAGTGCTTCCAAAATTTGTACTCCATCAGAGTTATAAAAATGAGTAATTATAGTTTTGTTTCTTCCCTGCTGATCTGTTAATTCGTCAACTCTTAGGACATTCCAATATGTAAGACTTGCTTCTTCAATGCCATTTTGAAAAATTGGTGTAATTTCCTGCCCCGACTGATTATAAAAATGTCCGTTATTAGCACTAATAATTTTTGCCCCGTCGTAAAATCGATTTACATCGGAATAGTCTGTGGGAGGTACAATCTCTTTACCTTCTTGATTAATATAACCATAAGAACCTCTTGCATTAGCCATATCTGAATCTTTTCGAATTCTAATTAAACCATTGCATTCGTGAATGCCAATTTCGCCATAGGCGTACTCGGTAAGCCTTTGTCCATCTGCAGGATTTACTAGAGCCAATTTTTGTTCCTCTGTTTTTTTTAGAGCTGCGACGATTGATTCTCCTTGTTTTCTGACCCAAGCCTGGTTGGCATCAGTATTTAAAGACAGCAATAGATCTTCAAGTTTTCTTTGAAGTTCAATACTGGGACTAGGAACCGCCTGAAAATCAGCAAATACAGATTTTATTTCACCTTTCAAAATTTCTGCGCGTTTTAACGATTCATCGTTTGGATCCATAAACTGGAGAAATCAATAATTTATAAAGTTATTAGGACTTACGCCTTTGCGTAATTTAAGTAATTAGTGATAGAAATTCTGGTAATTGATATCTTCTGCTCGTACCAGCTGATACCCTCTGTAATTCTGGCTCTTTCCAATTTAAAGAATGTCATAAAAGCGGCGAAGAT
>JBBREH010000005.1:0-51366 GCA_038203095.1 Candidatus Doudnaibacteriota bacterium
ATCATCAAGTAAGTGTGGCAGGCAGAGATTCTTTGTACAGCTTAAAAACTAATCATCCGACTGTCATCGTTTGGGGTACCACTCCCCGTTAGAAGCCTTCCAAAGATAGGGGCCATGTTCCATTGTACAAGACTCATGCACCAGCTCCAACTTGGTCTGGATTTATATTATAATAATAACAATAGTCAATATCCTAACCCTGATACTAACACTGGAGGTATGTGTGGCGGCTGGGATACTTCCAGCTATGACCCGTTTATTACTGCTTTAGGCTCATCCGGTCTAATTTCAAAAGTCCCGGTAGATCCGGTAAACAGCGGTTCTACCGGTTGTGGAATTTATGCTTACAGGTATTATCGTTATGGGCCGAGTGCTCCTACTTGTGACCCCTGCAAGGATAAATTTTTTTATGTTTTGGGAGTCAACGCTTTTGAATCAGTCAGTGGGGTTCATCCGTCCAGCCCAGGTTGGAAATGCATAGATTCAACAAACGGCACGGTTACTCGAGATTGGCAGGGTGAATTTTCTTGGGTTACCGGAAAATGCGAGTAAAAAAATAATTTCCACTTACTTCGCATAAAATAATTTTTAAATAATAAATAAAGACAAATTTAGCCAATCAAAGGATTCGTTCTCATTTGTAGCGCAAGTCATTAACGAACAATTATGTTTGACATCATATCGATAGGTGACCCGACCATAGACACCTTTTTAATGATTCATGATATTGAAATTGTGAATTTAAAGGGTAATAAAAAGGCGATTTTGAATTGGGGCGACAAGTTGCCGGTAGACGAGTTGTACAGAACAGTAGCCGGCAATGCAGCAAATAACGCGGTGGGAAGTAGTCGATTGGGGCTTAAGACCGCTTATTATTGCGTGGTATCGCATGACAGCGGCGGCCGGGAGATTGTCCACAAAATGGAAAAAGAAGGGGTGTCTACCCGTTATATTGTGAAAAACGACAAGCACGGTACCAACGCTTCCACCGTTATTAGCTTTAAGGGCGAACGTACTATTTTGGTCTACCACCAGCACCGTCAATATAAATTGCCCCCTTTGGTACATTCTTCATGGGTTTATTTAACTAGTATGGGTAGTGGGTTTGAAAAAATTTATAAAGACTTGGCAAAATATCTGGATAGGTACAATGTAAAATTGGGCTTTAATCCCGGCACGTTTCAATTAAGAGCCGGAGTTAGCATTAATAGATTAATGCTAGAACGTACCGATGTGCTATCATTAAATGTAGAAGAGGCGCAGGGCTGGGTGGGTGATTGCGGTCGGGATCCGGAAGAATTATGCAAGAAGTTGATGAAGTTGGGGCCTAAGGCAGTAGCCCTTACTGATGGGCGTAAAGGAGCTTACAGTTACAGTGCGGAAGGATTTTATTATTTGCCGGAATTTCCAGGTCCCAGAATAGAAGCAACAGGCGCCGGTGATAGTTTTACCACAGCTTATATTGCCGGATTATTTTACGGATTGCGCCACTCGGAAGCTTTGAGGTGGGGGCCAATTAATGCCGGTAGCGTTGTAATGCAGGTTGGTCCGCAGGCGGGTTTACTAAAAAGGCATGAGATTGAAGCCAGGTTAAAAAAAATGCCCAATTTTAAATCTGTCGCTATTACTGGAGAAAGAACAAAAAAACAGGTAGAAATTATTGTGAGTAATAAGAAAGATTAGCGTAGACAAGATTTTAATTTTTATGCGGAGACAGATCGGTCAAGTAATATTGTTCGTCCGCCTTAGACAGAGGAGAATAGACTTGTTGTTTAATAATTTTCCGCCCAAAATATGTTATTTCACCAAACCCTTGTCAAAGTTTTTCCGCTTAACTTAGGTTAAACATCAAAATTTTTAACGTCGGTTTTGTCAGAAATAACTTTTTTTGAATCATAAAAGTTATTAAACAACAAGTCTATTATTTGGCAGTAGAGATTGGAGGAAAAATATCTTTCCCATAAAGTTGAAGAATATTTTTCCTTAATAAGATGCCAGGTGCGAAGTCCTTGGAATGACAAAAACTATTTATGTCTAATTTAATCGGTTCCAATGTTAAAAATTCAAATTATATTTTAAGATTGGCCTTGTTATTTTTTGTCGGTCTGACGGCTTTTGGCAGCGTGGTATTTTGGAAGAGTCAGCTTATGTTTGCCAGCGAATATCAGGAGTTTCCCAAAACTCACGAGCAGATGAAAGTGCGGAAAGAAAATATTTTAATTAGAGCAAAAATGGCACGGCAGTTCATACCCAGCCAGATTGAGGAATAAATTATTTACAAATCACAAATTACAACAAATGCTGTAAATCAGAGAAGATCTAAGACGGTATGGGGGAGGAAATTTATACGTTAGAACAATAAAATAATTTAAAAAATTTTTAATTTCAAAGGAGAAGATAATTATGACAAGCAAGATTAAAGTTGGAATAAATGGTTTCGGTAGAATTGGTCGGCAGGCGTTTAAAATCGCATTAGAGAAGCCGGAACTGGAAGTTGTGGGTATTAATGATTTGTCGCCGACTTCGGTTTTGGCGCATCTTCTTAAATACGACAGCAATTACGGCCGGTACCGGGAAGATGTTTCTTTTGACGAAACTAATATTATTATTGCCGGCAAAAAATATCCGGTGGTTGCAGAAAAAGACCCGGCCATGTTGCCTTGGGGTAAAATGGGTGTAGATGTGGTAATTGAATGCACCGGCCGGTTTACGGACAGCGAAAAGGCCGGCGCGCATATAAAAGCCGGCGCCCGTCATGTAATAATATCAGCTCCTGCTAAAGATGAAGGTGTAACACCAACAATAGTGCTTGGAGTGAATCCTGATGATTATACCGGACAGCCTGTTATTAGCAACGCGTCATGTACCACAAACTGCATTACTCCGGTTTTGGATGTTTTAAATACCAATTTTGGAATTGAAAAAGCTTTTATGTCCACTATTCATAGCTATACCGCGGAACAAAATTTGGTAGACGGGCCACCACCCGGCGGGAAGTCCAGCGACCTTCGCCGCGCGCGCGCCGCCGCAGTAAATATAATTCCGACTACAACAGGAGCGGCGATATCTGCCACGCAGGCCATTCCCTCACTGAAAGGAAAATTTGATGGCGTGGCTTTCCGCGTGCCAACTCCGGTTGGCTCATTATCGGATTTTACATTACTACTCAAAAAGAACGTGACCAAAGATGAGGTAAATAACGCATTTTTTGAAGCCGCTAAACTGCCAAAGTACAAAGGCATATTAGAAGTTTCCAGCGAACAATTAGTTTTGGCAGATATTGTCGGTAATCCGGCTTCGTGTATTGTTGACACCCTTCTAACTCAAGTTGTAGACGGTAACTTCGTTAAAGTCGTAGCCTGGTATGACAACGAGTTTGGGTATAGCAATAGGTTGGTGGAGGAAGTAATATTAGTAGGACAGAAGTGATTAGGTCGTAACAGCTCACAGGACTGAGCGGATTATCAGATTTGCGAGTATTTGGCAGGCCGATGGCCTGCGCTACATTCGGGAATAGTCATAAAACTCCGATATTACTCAGAATCGTGAATAGTTACATTAGGTCTAAGGCAAATTTTATTCTGAGACTAATATGGAGAAGATAAAATTTTATCTTTAATCTAGGCAAACAATAGGTTCTCCATAAAGTCGCAGAATATTTTTCCAAAAAATCAAGTGTTATGAAAAGAGAAAACTGGAAATGGTATATATATATATATTGTTGAATGCTTAGACGATACCTATTACACCGGTATGACTTGGAATTACGATGTTCGGGGAAATCAGCACATGCTTGGGAAGGGATCAAAATATACAACAAAACACGGTTTTAAAAAGGTTGTTTATATTGAAGAGTTTGAAAATTTTGAAGAAACAAGATATAGAGAAAAACAAATTAAAGGCTGGAGCCAGGAGAAAAAGAAAAAACTGATAAACGGTGAATGGGGAAAGTGGGTCTAGGGAAGGTTGGAGCAAAAATATTAGTGTTCGACCTTGTGGAGAACCTAATATTTTTGAACTTTGAACAAAAATATCTTCTCCATAAAGCCGAAGAATATTTTTGTTTTTCACAGTTTTGCATCTATATCCTTGGATATTTGGCTTGTGATGATATACTTAAAATAGGATATGAAAAAAATAAATTTTGGCAGTCTAAGTTTTGTGAGTTCCCTGGTTTCAATTGGGGCAATGTTTTTTGTCACGTCAGGGGCTATTGCCATTGTGGGGGTTTTGGCCGGCTTTATCTTTTGTATGACGAGTTTGATTCTTGGAATTAAGTCTTTAAAGCTTGGGTCTTCGGGCAAGGTTTTGGGCTTGATAGGGCTAAGTTTATCAACTGTAGCTTTCTTGTATTTAATTTTTGGCTTTTTTGTTTTAAATAAAATCCATTAATCTATGTCCATAAAATATCTCTCAAAATCAAATCTTAAAAATCAAAGCGTTTTTCTTCGAACCGATTTAAATTGTCCGGTTAAGGAGGGCAAGCTGGGGGATGATTTTAAAATTAGGGAAAGTTTGCCGACTATTAAGCTTTTGTGCAAAGCCGGAAATAAAGTAATAATCTCCGCCCACTTAGGCAGGCCTGACGGCAAGTGGAACGCAAAATTTTCTTTTTTGCCTGTGGCGGAGAGAATGGCAGATTTAATGGGCTTAAAGTTTATTAAGACAGATTACAAAATTCCCGATTATGGTATTTCGCATTTAATTTTTTATACCGGTGATTTGCGGGAAGAGAATCATCGAAAGCAAATTAAAAACATCGCCAATAAAGATTTGGTTTTTTTAGAAAATATCAGGTTTTATAAAGAGGAGGAAGAAAACGATTCCTTTTTTGCCAAACACTTAGCCAGTTTGGCCGATGTGTATGTAAATGATGCTTTTGCCTCTGATCATCATGCTTCAGTATCTGTTTCGGGCTTAGCCAAGTATTTGCCAAGTTACTGCGGTTTGCTTTTGGAAGATGAAATAAAAGCACTCGATGCGGTTATTAAGAGCGTAAAGCATCCTTTTGTGGTTATGACCGGCGGAATTAAGCTTTCGGAAAAAGTCGGCGCTTTAGAGAATTTGGGCAAAAAGGCTGACAGGATTTTAGTCGGTGGCGGCGTGGCCAACTTAATGTTTAAGACTAAAGGTTATGAAATTGGCTTTTCTAAAATTGAGGAAGCCGAGGCTAAGACCGCGTGGCAAATAGAAAAAAATTATAAAGATAAACTGGTTCTGCCTACGGACGTTGTGGTGGCCGATCGAAAAACAGATAAAGATTCAATCCGAGTTTGCGCGCCCCACGAAGTGCGTAAGAATGAAATGATACTTGACGCGGGCCCCAAAACTATTTTAGCTTTTGCCAAAGAAATTAAAAAGGCCAAAACGATTTTGTGGAGCGGGCCTTTGGGCTTGTTTGAAAAAAAACCATTTGACACCGCCACCATGGCTTTAGCCAGACTAATTGGCGGACGGGGTAAGGGCATTGCCTTTGCCGTGGCCGGTGGGGGAGACACCGTGGATGCTATTCGCTTGGCGCACCAAACCCAGCATATTGACCACGTGTCCACGGGCGGTGGGGCTATGCTGGAATATCTGGCCGGAAAAAAATTACCCGGGATTGAGGCCTTGAAATAAAAATATTTGCGTATAAAATTTTAATATAAAAATAAAAATGTTTTTATATCGGTTGTATCAAAAATTTATAGTAGTCAAACGTTTTAATTATATCCTGCTAATATTTTTTAAGGCCGGCTTTTCGGTATTTTTATCCCAGATCGGATTAAAAAAACATATTCCTGTTGCTCACCGTTTGGATGCCCGACCAAAAAAAATTAAGGAAGATATTTTGCCTATAAAGTTCAGGGAGACGCTTGAGCGGTTGGGACCGATTTTTGTAAAATTTGGACAAATTCTAAGCACGCGGTCCGATTTATTGCCCCCGGCTTACATTAAAGAACTTGAAAAATTGCAATATGAAGTCAAGCCTTTTGCTTTTAGCGATGCCAAAAAGATTGCGGAAAAAAATTTGGGCGAGTCTTTGAGCGGGTTATTTTTAAAGTTTGAAACAACCCCTTTTGCTTCCGCGTCGCTGGGGCAGGTTTACAAGGCTAAGCTTAAAACCGGGGAACAGGTTGCGGTTAAGGTTCAGCGTCCCAATGCCAAAAGTCAAATTGTTGTGGATATGAAGGTTATGCTCATGCTGGCACACTTAATAGAAAGACATTCTCAAGAAGCCAAAGATCATGACTTGGTTGGGATTGTAAGTGAATTCCAGCGCTGGACAATTAATGAGTTGGATTATCGAAAAGAAGCCACCAACTGCGAAATTTTTAAAAACTTTTTTAAAGAGGATTCCAACATCTACAGCCCCAAAGTCTATTGGGACTATTCCGCTGAAAGTGTTTTAACTTTGGAATATATTGACGGCGTGTCCCTGGGCGATGTGGTGGCACAGCGGACTAAGAAAAAAATTAATAACAAATTGGTTGCGCACCGTCTGGCCGATTCGTTTATTCGCCAGTATTTTGAGTACGGCTATTTTCATGCCGACCCGCACCCCGGCAATATTTTTGTGTTGCCCGGTAATAAATTAATGTTTTTGGATTTTGGCATGGTCGGTTATTTAGACAGCCAATTAACCGCCATGGCGGCAGGCGCCTTTTTGGCACTGCTACAGCGCGACGTGGAAAAAATTGTGGATATATTTTTGCAGGTAGGGCAAACTTATGATGACAGGGCGCAAAACAAGGACATCCGGGAATTAGTGAATGTCAACGGTATGCGAAAAGAAATTAATCAGGTCGTGCTACAATGGGCCAGTACCGGCAAGGCGGGAGAATTTACCAAACTGTTTTACAATATTGTTGAGGCCGCGGTTAAAAACGGCATTGCAGTGCCCGTAGATTTAACCTTATTCTGTAAATCTATTTTAACTTTGGACGCGGTGGCGCACGATTTGGATCCTGATTTGAAAATCGAAGAATGGGAGAAGCCTCTTGTAGAAAAAATTATTTTGGAAAGATTTAAAGCAGAAAAAATTAAAGATAGGGCGCAAGGCGCGGCTTTGGCTTTAGACGAGTTGCTTAAGCGACTACCTGAAAGCACAGCCAGTATTGTTAATAATTTGGAACGAGGGCATTTTGGTATGGAAATTAATGCCTCTCAACTTTTAGAATACGAGCATCTTCTTAATGCCAACTCAAAGTTTAGGACATACGGTACATTTTGGGCTGCGGTTATTATTGGCGCCGCACTAATTTATCAAAGTGGCACGCATCCGATTGCCTGGAAGGTAACTTTGCCGGGCTGGGGGTTGTATTTGGCTTTAGGCTTGGTAGTATTATTTTTTCTTCGGGTGAGGAGCAAGTCTTGATTGATAATTATTATTTGTTAAATAATAATATCGATGAGTGTTTAGGGGTGTAGTTAGCCGATTCATCGGCTACCCTAATTTATTAACAGCCGATGAATCGGCTAACTACACATTGCCTCGCTTGCCTACTGGACTTTTTAAATAATCCAATTATTATCTAATTAGAAAGGAGTAATTTATATGGATCCAAGAATTGCCAAGGCCTTAAAGGTTAGCGACGGCGTGGCTTCGTTGGCGCATAAAAAGGTGATGGGTTTAGTTCGCGAACTTCAGGGCGAAGGCGCTCTCACCTCCGAGGAAGGGAAAAAAGTTATTGACGGTCTGACAAAAGTGAAAAAGGCATTATGCGATACTATAATCATAATAGGTACCAATGGAGGCTAAAAAAGATGACCCCGGTACAATACCGGGATCATCTTTTAGCGACTACCGCCGCTTAGGGTGTTTCTTTAAGAGTCTACTAAATGGGTCTCACTTCACTATTGAGTATGCCTTTTTGGGCGTTTGTGGGTTTAGGGATTTGGGCGACTAATCAACTTTTTAATATTTGGTTGAAATAAATTCTGGATTTTCTAACCGCTCTAACAAGATCAGAGCATTCAAATATTTTGATTTAAAAATTACACCAAAAGATGTTCTACAAATCCTGGCAGGAAATCAAGCATTTATATTGGGGCTCTGGGCTAATGGCCGGCTCGTTCCTTTTTGCTTATGTAAGGCCGTTTGATTTTTCGCTAAACGCGCTTAATCTGTTTTTCGTTTTGGGTAATATACTGCTGTTTGATTTTTTGTCGTTGAATTTTTCAGGTTATTCACTGCTTAGGACGCCCAACCGGCGAAGGCATTTTTTGTTGGTCGGCGCGGTTTTTGGCATTTTTTTTGAATTTTACGTTCACTGGCTGGGGAAACTTTGGTATTACCCGTTGTGGAGCGTGGAATTTTACTGGGTCAGCTTGGTGCCGGGCTTTGCTTTGTATGTTTTTTATTTACTGGAAACTTTTTTGGGCATCAAGGCGGTTTTGGAATATTTTTTCCGTCATAAAATCCAACCTGTCAGTTTTAGAGGTCTTAAGGTCGTTTTTGAAGTCCTGGCTTTGGTAGGCGCCAGCGGGTTTATTATTTTTTAGCATTCTTCTATTGGCCATGTTGCCGAAGTTCAACGCGTGGCGGGAATTTTTTGGTATCAACTTTTTATATGAGCAAAATTTTATTTTATCTTACTCGGCGCTCGGCGCTACTCTTGCGGTTTGGCTGGTTTTGGAATATCTTGAATTTAGGCGGCATGAAACGTCTTTGATTTATGAGCTGGCAAAAAAAATCCCTGGCCGCTTGTGGCAGTGCTGATTTCGGGCTGGATAGCGGGCTTGCTCTATGAAGTTTTTAACGTACCCCTCGGCGTCTGGCGATACGAAAATTGGCCGTTTGCCGCCTGGCAGGTATTTCAGGTTCCGGTCGTTGTGATTTTAATGTGGCCGGTGCATTACCTACCGGCATTTTCGCTTTACCGGATTTTTTATAAAAAAGAAACGGAAAAATTGTGGGAATAATTGTCAAGCAATTATTTGAAATTAAAATACTCGAAGCCTAAATAAGGGCTTTTTTGTTTTGTGTTATAATTACCTCGTATTAAAAGTTATCCACATATATGAATATTGAAATGCTCCCCAAAGTGGCATCCCAGGCTCTGCCTAGCGGAAAAGTCTCTGCAGGAAAAATCACAAAAATTCACGCTATGGAGGTGTTAGACAGCAGGGGGAATCCCACGATTCAGACCACTGTTTGGGCGGGAGACATATCGGCAAAAGCCTCTGTTCCCAGCGGGGCATCCACTGGCTCGCATGAGGCTTTGGAATTGCGTGATAATGACAAAAAGCGCTATGGTGGCAAAGGCGTGCTTAAAGCCTGTAAAAATGTGGAAGGCAAGATTTTTCAGGCAATTAAGGGGCTAAAAGCCGATGACCAGGAAAAAATCGATCAAATTATGATTGATTTAGACGGTCGTGACAACAAGTCAAAACTAGGCGCGAACGCCATATTATCAGTGTCATTAGCTACCGCCAGATTAGCGGCAAATTGCCACAAAATGGAACTTTTTGAGTACCTGGCTCATAAGTACGGCTATATGGTAAAAGATTTGCCCACACCCCTTTTAAACGTTATAAACGGCGGTGCACATGCTAGGAGCACCGGCTTGGATATTCAGGAGTTTTTTCTTATTCCTTTGGGTGGTAAGTTCAGCGAAAAATTGCGGAAAGGCACTGAAGTTTATCATGTTTTGCAAAAAAATCTTTTGGCCAAAGGTTATTCAACGGCCGTGGGCGATGAGGGTGGTTTTGCCCCTAAATTGCCGTCTAATGAGGCCGCATTTACATTTTTGCGTGAGGCCGTTCTTGCAACCGGTTATAAAATGGATAATGATTTTCATTTAGGCGCCGATGTCGCGGCGAGTGAATTTTTTGATATCAAAAAAGGAGTGTATGAATTTAAAGCCGATAAAAAAGTTTTTAAATCCACACAAATTTATAAAATGTACAGGCAGTGGTATGAAAAATATCATCTTTCCATAATTGAAGACGGCTGTGCTGAAGACGATATAGTCGGCTGGAAGTTGCTTAATCAGGAGTTGGGGAGAGAGACACTAATTGTTGGTGATGATTTATTCTGTACCAATATCAAGCGGCTCAAAATGGGTATTACTCAGAATTTAGCTAACGCGATTATTATAAAAGTGAACCAAATTGGGACGCTTTCGGAAACTATGGAAACGGTTAAGCTGGCGCAAAAAAACAATTATAAAATTATTCTTTCTCATAGAAGTGCGGAAACATGTGATGATTTTATTGCCGATCTTGCCGCCGGAGTTAACGCCGAATATCTTAAAATGGGCGCGCCATGCCGAGGAGAACGTTTGGCAAAGTATAATCGGTTGCTGGAAATAGAAGAGTTGGTCAATGCCAAATAAAAAAACTCCCAAATTCAAATAAATCATAAACATTCAAATTTTGGAATGCAATTAAATTTCAAATTTGAAATTAAATTGATTGTTTTGAAACACAAAACTCAAAAATATTAAAATAAAATGCATCACAAAACTTATAAAAAGGTAGCGCTGGTTATTTTAGATGGTTTTGGTATTGCGCCGGCAGGGAGTGGTAACGCCATTTCGCGTGCTAAAATTCCGACTTTGGATTTTATGGTGGAAAATTTTCCCGCTTTGAGCCTGCAGGCCAGCGGGCCTTTAGTCGGTCTGCCGTGGGGTGAAATGGGTAACAGCGAAGTCGGTCATTTGAATATTGGCGCAGGCAGGATTGTCGGTCAAGATCTGCCAAGAATTACCGGCTCGATTCAAAGCGGCGAATTTTTTAAAAATCCTACATTTTTGGAAGCCATTGAGCATTGTAAAAAGAATAATTCAGCGCTGCATTTAATCGGGATGGTTAGCCCCGGCGGTGTTCATAGTTTTGACGAGCATTTATACGCGCTCCTCGCCCTTGCCGCCGATAAAGGCCAAAAGCGCGTGTTTATTCATATGTTTACCGACGGACGCGACACCGATCCAAAAATTGCTTCGGAGTCATTAAAAAAACTTTATGAACGCTCCGGGCGTTTGGGCTCGGGTAAGGTTGCTACTGTTACCGGTAGGTTTTACGCCATGGATAGGGGAGCTCATTGGGCGCAAACTATTTCCACTTATGAAGCCTTGGTGGACGGTAAGGGTCAGACGGCTTTTACCTCAGACCAGGCGGTGAACATAAGTTATGGTCGGCAAATATTCGATGAAATGATTAAACCGACTGTCATAACCTTAGAGGATGGCCAGCCGACGGCAAAAATTTCCGACAACGACTCCGTTATCTTTTTTAATTTTCGCTCCGATCGCGCGCTTCAACTTACTCAGGCTTTTGTCCAGCCTGAAGCTTTGCCGGAAGAATTTAGGAGAAGGCCACTGCAAAACCTTTTTTTTGCTACTATGACAGAATATGCGCCGGGTTTGCCCGTTCACGTTGCCTTTGGTTATGTTAATTTAAAAAACAATTTGGCCGAAGTTCTTTCCACTCAAAAATTTACTCAGTTTCATATTGCGGAAAGCGAAAAATATGCTCACGTGACTGCGTTTTTCAATTGCGGTAGAACTGAAAAATATCCGGGCGAAGACCGGGTAATAATTACCAGCCCGGAGGATAACGCCCATAATTACGTTGACAACCCTGCCATGTCCGCAGTCAAAGTGGCGGACGTCTTGGCGCAAAAAATTTCTTTGAGTAACACCAACTTTTTTGTTGCGAATTTTGCTAATTGCGATATGGTCGGGCATACCGGAAACTTGCCGGCCGGAGTGGTAGCTGTAGAATTTATTGATAAGTGCTTAAAGCAAATTATGGATGCCTGCCTGCTCACAGACGCAGCGCTACTTATTACCGCCGACCACGGCAACATTGAGCAAATGATCAATTCAAAAACCGGCGATATAGACAAAGACCATACCACCAGCCCAGTGCCGCTTTTGCTTATTGCTAACGAATTTAAGTTTCCTCGTCATTCAAGCGCGAATTATATTTCTTTGTCTACCAGAGTGCCGGCTGGCATAATTTCCGACATAGCGCCGACCATTTTGGATTTATTTGGCCTGCCCAAGCCGGTTGAAATGACGGGAATAAATTTATTGGAAGTGATTGATGAAGTGCCAAAAAGGTAATAGTATAAGCAATAATAATAAATAAAAATAAAAATAACAGTTTTGACTCCTTTTCCGCTTGTTTCAGCGTACTAGTACGCTGAAACACAAAAAGCTTGACAAAATTATTATAAGAGTATCATACATTGATATGAATATAAACTTATCAAACAAATCATTAAATTCTTGGAACAGGGCTCTGCCATTGCAAAGTCCGGGGTTTGATATGTAGCGCGCCCAATTTGGGCGAAAATTGTTTACAACTTTCAAACACCTCTGCGACTTTGCGAGAGGTGTTTTTGTATTGGCTAAAGACGATTTAAATCATTTTTAGCCAGCGTAAAAGCACTTTGACAACGCAAACGAAAAGCATGCGCTGGAAACTCGTTTACACCAAACAAGAGGATAAATGATGAACTTAAACGATTTGACCCCATCCCTCGCCGGTCTTGAAGGCGACCTACAGCAGTTTAAACAGTCGCTCTACTGCGGCGTTCCTGGGATAGTTGTAGTTGATTCAAAAAAGCCGGGACCGACTCTGGGCATCACCATTCACACACACGGAAACGAACCGAGTGGATTGGCTGCCGCTTCTTTCCTGATAAAGACTTGCACTCTGGAGCACAAGCTCCGCTCCGGCCGAGTCATATTCGTGCTTAATAATCTCAAAGCGACTGAGCAGTATTTCACCGCTTTGCAAATTTCTGACACGAATGAGGCAAAAGCGGCGGCGGCAAAAACTCGGAGTTCCAGCGAAGTTAATTTTAACAGGTTGCCCGCCAACGTTATGGACTTGCCCTACAATGGCAACTACGAACTCGCCCGCGCACGGCAATTGTGGCCGGTCTGGCAACAATTTGACGTCGGTTTTGACATCCACAGCACAATGCAAGAAGCAGAGCCGATGATTATTCTATGCGACGGGAACGAGCATTCCGAACTTCTCAACGGCTTTCCGATTGAGATCGTTATTCGCAACATTCAAAACGTGCAAGTTGGCAAGCCAGCCGCTTCTTTTTACGGGAAAGCTGGTAGCGGCTCAATTGCAATTGAGGCTGGCTCGCACGAAAATTCACAATCCTTCATATGTGCTATTCGTTGTTGCATCGCTTTGATGCAGAACTTGGGTATGGTGGAAGGAAAGCCGCAATTGGCAGTAAAAGAATTTCACGAGTACCACGTAGCTGACTCGCTTGTTACAACTGACGGTTCATTTACTTTAGAGAGAATTTTCTCCTGTTTCGAGCAAGTCAGACAGGGCGATGTATTGGCCAACAACAGCCAAGGAATAATCCGGGCACCGTTTGACGGTCACATTCTTTTTTGTGGCAAGAAGACCAAGCCGGAAAGATTGGGAGAAGAGGCGTTGTTTCTATCACATCCTGTGAGGATTCGACGTTCTTAATGGCAAAAGATAGTATAAAAAACTTGAACGAAAAAAGACAGGAGGGTCAAAATAAGAAATAACCAAGTAAGGCGGGCGTAGGTTCCACACCTACCGAAGCCCGAGGAAAAAACCTCGATAAAAAAAGACACTTGGACAGCCTCCATACCTGCCCATCTTTCTTAGGCTATCAGCTAAATGGTAGCTTAAGAAAGGATGGTTTATAAAAACAATATTCATTGCATTATCATGTCTCAGCGTACTAGTACGCTAATATAAAAAGGATTTAAAAAAACAACAAAAATTAGCAAATCAAAAGCCCACCTATAAAGATGGGTTTTTTTGTTGTCCCGGCCATCAGAATATTATTACAGTATTAGTTTAAACGGGCTTTTTTTATTTGGGGATTACTGGTAGAATGGGAATGTAAAACTTATTTGAAGCCGATAAATCGGCGCGCTACACTTATAAAAGCCATGTCAAAAATTTGGAAATTAAAATCTGAAATTCCCCAGAGTATTGCGGAAAAACTAGACGAATATCCAAAGCTGCTAAGGCAGCTGCTTTTTAACCGAGGGTTAACGGAAGCTGATGCCGTTCGTGATTTTTTAAATCCGCAATATACGAATTTAAATAGTCCGTTTTTGTTTAAGGATATGCAAAAAGCCGTGGACAGGATTTGGCAGGCGATTGAAAACAGTGAACCCATAACTATTTACGGCGATTACGATGCCGATGCGGTTACAGCCAATGCCGTACTACAACAGACTTTTAAATATTTGGGCGTGGATGTTAGTTCCTATATCCCGGACAGATTTAGCGAAGGATATGGTGTTAACATCGACGCGTTGTCAAAGATAAAAGATCAAGGATCAAAAATAATCATAACCGTTGACTGTGGCACCAATTCTTGCGATGCGGCAGAATTTTGTAAAGTCAACAATATAGATTTAATAATTACCGACCACCATGAAATTATTGGTCCAATGCCGGAAGCTTTTGCGCTGATTAATCCCAAAAATCGGAGTGACGGATATCCTTATGAAAATATTACCGGAGTGGGGGTGGCGTTTAAATTGGCTTGCGGAATATTATCCGAAGCAAAAAGAACTGATAGTATCCGTCGTAGGGAAGAGTCTAGACCCTTTCTTACAGGTGAATACCATCAGCCTGGCTGGGAAAAGTGGCTTTTGGATTTGGTCGCAATTGGTACGGTGGCTGACTGTCATTCTTTAATTGGCGAAAATCGAATTTTGGTTAAGTATGGCCTAAAGGTTTTGGCCAAGACCAAGTGGGTGGGATTAAAGGCTTTAATGCAATCGGCAGGCGTGGATATACAGACAAAGCCCCTGGACACTTACACTTTGGGCTTTGTGGTCGCACCGAGGCTCAACGCTGCCGGCCGTTTAGAGCACGCGGATATTGCTTTAAATCTTTTAACGGAAACCAATTCGCAATTAGCTATTGAAAAATCGGCAAACTTGGAATTAATTAATCGCCGCAGGCAAGATTTAACCAAGACAATTTTAAGCGAGGCTAAAGAAAAAGTTTTGCACATTCAAAACCGGAAAATTTTGGCGTTGGTCGGCGAGGGCTGGCCCAAGGGCGTGATGGGTTTGGTGGCCGGGCGGTTGGCTGAAGAATATAATAAGCCGGTGATTGTTCTAGAGCGGACTGAAGGCATTTGCACAGGCTCGGGTAGGACAGCAGGGGAGTTTGACTTGATTGAAGCGTTAAAGTTTTCATCCCAGCACTTATTAAAGTTTGGCGGCCACAAGCAGGCCGCTGGTTTGAGTTTGGATTATTCCCAGTTTGAACTTTTTTATCAAAAACTTTTGGAATATGCCGATTCTGTCATTGACGAAACATCAGCACAAAAAGTTTTGGAACTCGAAGCGGAAATTGACGACAGTCAATTGTCAATTGTTAATTGTAAATTGTTGCAGCAGCTTGAACCTCACGGAGTGGACAACCCCAAGCCTAAATTTTTAATCAAACAAATGAAAATTGTCTCATCCAAAACCGTGGGAGCCACAAAACAACACAGCCAGTATCAGCTTTCAATTAGCAACAAAACCATCTCGGCCATTGCATTTAATTCCGCTCAACTTGAAAAAACTTTTAAAGTCGGCGATACTGTAGACGTAGCTGCGGAACTTATGGAGGATAGTTGGAACGGAAATAGTAGGGTGAAGCTCCGGGTAGTGGACCTAAGAAAGTCAAATTAACAATTAAACAACTTAGCAAAATAGTGTTTGTTGCTAAATTGTTATCTTGTAGTGTCCCCATTTCGAGCCTGAGTGGGTCATGCGCAGTTTAGCTGAATTTAATTGATGAAGGATGTAGATCTGATCTTAAATATCCCGGTAGGGGCGGATCTTATCCGCCCGATTTGGAGGGAAGATAAGATCTTCCCCTACACCATGAATTATGAAACCAGGGTAAATCCCTAGCGGTTTGAAATTCCGTTTAGCGGTATATCCGGACAATTTGCGTATGACCCCCGAGTGCCTACGGGGCTGAAGAATCTGTTGAATAAATAGACCTCTCTGCTGGACTCAAGAGGGGGGCACAACTTAAAGCTGTATTAAATTTTAAATTTATGAAACTAATTATCAACACAGATGGTGGAGCAAGAGGAAACCCGGGGCCGGCGGGCATAGGCGTGGTGATTGCCGATGAAGCGGGTAAAATTATCGCCCTTCACAAAAAATATATTGGTGAAGCTACAAATAATGTTGCGGAATACAAAGCGCTAATTTTGGCTTTGGAAGAAGTGGGAAGAATTTCAAATGAGAAATTTAAAATTTCAAATGATGGAACATCTTTGGAAATAAAAATGGATTCAGAGCTCATAGTGCGTCAAATGCAGGGGAAGTACAAAATTAAAGACGCAAGATTAAAGATTTTAGCCGGGGAAGCGCTCAAGTTAATCAAACATTTTAAAAACGTGGAATTTGTCCACGTTTTTAGGGAAAAAAATAAAGAAGCTGACAAGCTAGTGAATGAAGTTATTGATCAAGCAGTAGGAAAATAAAGATAGCACAATCAGGTTTTATTGGGTCATATGGAATTTAACCATTAGACTTGTTGTTTAATAAGAATTGATGGGAAAAACCACAATTAGTAGTAGTTTGTAGTTCATCGATGCCACAACATGTAGCGATCAAAGTTATTAAACGACAAGTCTATTGCGTGACCGGCGTCATTCTAAGCCTAGAATTGGCAAAATAAGCGGGCGAAGAATTTCATGCCGGGTTAATTATTTAACAAAAAATAAAAAAATATCTTTTCGATGAAGTTGAAGAATATTTTTTTGATCCGTTGATGATAAATTATGTTATCTAATAATCAAACTTTTTAATTCCCCGTTATCCAAAATTACGGCATTTTTTGCGTCGTTGTCCAGGGAAAATTTTTGAAGGTTTTGGCCGGAATAAAGTACATAGTTATTTTGGTTGTCTCGGGTGTCAAGCTCAATGGCTGAAAGCCGGTTATTATTTATATAAAATGCCCACCCGATGTTAATTTGCACATCAGCGTTATTTCGGATAGCTGAACTGCGGGTGAGCAGGTTTAAAGCGGAATCAAAGCGGTTTAAGTAGTCAACCTGCCCGGCGTGGATAACGCTTAAAGTTGAATTGGCCGGGCCATAGTTAACTTTTTCTACATCGCTTGCGATTTTTTCCATTGTGTCGCTGGCTCTATAAAGCTCGCGGTCGGCCAGTAGGTAAATTTGTTTTTCAAAAGTTACAAACAACTCTCCCTGCGAAAAAGTGGGCAGGGGGGTAATTAGAATTTGGCTTTGGTCAAAAGGAGCCGAACTCATTTGCAACGAAGCCGTGCCCTGTTTTTGCATAACAAAATACACGTCACTGCCCTGGGTGTAAAAAGTCTGCACCGGTGTAAAAAGAGCGATTTTTGTCCGGCTTTGCGGGTCAATTTTGTACAAAGTACCTTCGGTTAAGGCCAACAAGTCTCCGTTTTTATCGAACTGAATTTTTGGAAGCTTAGTAAAAAGTTTGGATAGATCTGTAAATTCTCCCAGTGTGGCATTAAAGAGCATTAGGGTTGGAGGGCTAATAGCATTGCCATCGTTGCCAATGATAAATTTTTTATTTCCATCATTAGCTAAAATTTTTCCGGCGGACTTAGGTAAAGGATAAGTGCGGGCTGATAAATTATTATTTAAAAGAGTAGTATTAACGCTTGATGCCGTTAAATACAATATAAAATTTTTATTTTGATAAAAATCCAAGACTCCTTCCGCTAAATTTTGTGGTGTGGGTGTATCAATAAGTAAATAAATGCTGCTGCCTGAAGGGTTAGCCCAGGTAACTTGCCCATTGTTAATTGTCAAGCGCTTTTTCCAGGTATTGTATCCTGTTTTTTGAATGCTGATTTCGTAATCTTGCGGCAATAAAAAATTAACATCGCCGGAATTTTTTCTGAGCAGTTCCCCATTTATATAAATACCGGCGTTTTTTGGCTCTACTCTGGTTGAGAGGAGCCCGGTGCTGACGAATTTTTTTGTCTGGAAATCATATTTTATACCCCGGACATAAAGGACAATTACCGGCGCCAAAGCGGAAAAAGCCATAAAACCTATCAGTAAAATAGAGTAGCGAATTTTTTTAGTCATAAGGTAGTTTAACTTATTTTGAGGCTTGTTTCAATGGAGTAAAGTTGTTATAATAAAATACTGGTAACCGATTCGGATCCTCCTAATTCTCGGAATTTTCTAAGTTTCGGATAATTCGGATGGCATTCGTAGATTAGGATCGCTATATATGTTTGAATCAAAAATTGGAATAGATTTGGGTACGGCCAATACCTTGGTGTATGTGCCTAAGCGGGGGATTATAATCAACGAACCAACGGTGGTCGCCATTTCGCTTGCCGACAACCGTGTTTTAGCTGTAGGCCAGGAAGCAAAGGAAATGCTTGGCAGGACGCCGGAAACAATTGTGGCTCATCGACCAATGAGAGACGGGGTAATTGCTGACTATAGAGTGACCGAAGCCATGCTCCGTTATTTCATTAACAAAGCTTTGGGCAATATTCGTTTTTTTCGTCCTGAGGTGATGATTAGCGTGCCCGGAGGTATTACTTCCACCGAACGCCGTGCTGTGGTGGATGCCGCGGTTGCCGCTGGTGCCAAGGGTGCTTACGTAATTAAAGAAACCGTGGCTGCGGCCATTGGCGCGGGCATTCCCATAGCTGAGGCGCGCGGCAATTTGGTAATAGATATTGGTGGTGGTACCACCGACGTCGCGGTTTTATCTCTAGGCGGAATTGTAAATTCAACTTCTGTGCGCGTGGCCGGAAACCGTTTAGATCAATCCATCATCGATTTTGTCAGGAAGCGTCACGGCTTGGCCATTGGCGACCGCACAGCCGAAGAAATAAAAATTAACATTGGCAGCGCTATTGCTTTAAGTGAAGAAGAAGTAATGGAAGTTAAAGGCCGCGATATGCTTTCGGGCTTGCCCAAAACCGTGAGCGTCAGCACTAACGAGGTGGTGCAGGCAATTTCCGATGACTTGCTGGGTATTGTTAAAGCCATAAAAACTGTATTGCAGGAAACTCCTCCGGAGTTGGCCTCCGATATTATTGACAAAGGAATGATTATGACCGGTGGCACGGCCTTACTTAGAAATCTAGACCACTATATTTCTCAAAGTGTAGGTGTGCCCTGTTATTTAGCCGAAGAGCCTCTTTTATGCGTGGCTAAAGGCACCGGAATAGCACTGGATAATTTAGAAAGCTATAAGAAGAGTATACTTAGCGCGAAATAACTTTACGGAATACGGAAACGATACGGATATACGGAGGGAGCACTAGAACATCATAAGTCCGTATATCCGTATGTTCCCTCCCTATTCCGTAGAGCCAGAAAAATTTGCCAATCAACCAGAAATCCTTTATAATAACTATAAAATAATCCTGTTGAAACAAAAAATATGGCCAAAAAGTCTTTGTATCTTTTTTTGACTTCTTTATTGGGCGTGTTTTTGTTTTTTACAATTCACCGAGTGGTTGTTTTTCTGTTCTTGTATTTTCTCGCCGGCGGTTATCTGCAAACGAGCTTAACCTACTATCAGTTTTTAGCTTTGGATTTTTATAGTCTGTTTTTTACTGTATGTTTAGGTGTCTGGTATGGCATTTGGCTGGGCAGGTATTGGTATGAAATGGTTTACGTGCAAAAAAGCCACGGTGGTCTGGCACATCATTTGGCTACCAAGATGCCGCCCCACCACAGGAGTTATAGAAGCGAAGATGAAAAAAATTCGGCAGTCCAAAGCCGGTTAGTGTCTGGTTTAGAGAAGTTGGAAAAATATTCCATAATTAAAACTATCAAGCCTCGCCAGTTTAAGCGAACCTTAGTGCGCAAAAAGGCTCCCAAGCGTCTGACCTCTATATCAAGCTCTAAGAAAAAGGAGACCTAAACATTTCCAATAATCCGCATTCTCATTCTGAAAAAAAACCATCTTCTCTTTTTAATGCTAAGGGCTTTTTTGTTTATTCTTTCTTACAACTCATAATTTTTACCCTTTTAAAAGTTTGGCTGTTTGGACACTTGGTTTTTGATAATCCCGGCACCCAAGAGCTTGTGTTTTACACGTTGACAGCTGTTTTTTCGGTTGCCTTAGTCAGGCGGATGGGGGTAATGAGTTTTTTGGAGTCCGGTATTGTAATGGTTTTTTGGACAATTTTGAATTTATTTTTTGATTTAATTATTACTGCGGTTTTAACCGGAGCGGAAATTTTTCACAGAAGTGCCTATTGGTGGGGGTTTGTGGTAATTTACGCCGCAGTTTTTGTCTTCCATAAAAAAAAACATATTTACATTAGGCATTTGGGACATTAGAAATTAGTCGCTTTATCAAAAGCGTTAACCACGTTAGAATAATTTTATCAGAGCGCCGTTAAGGGGATTGTTTATCTCTTCGCGGCGCTTTTCAATTTTTGAAAAATATTTTTTATTATAACATAAAATTGAACTGGAAGAGGGGACACCTCTTCTAAGGGGTTGTTAAAGAGTGAACAATCGTATACTATAAGATTATGCAGCCAATCATTTTCCATCTCGACATGAATAGTTATTTTGCCACGGTTGAACAGCAAGACCATCCAGAGTGGCGTAGTAAGGTTTTGGGCGTGTGCGAGCATTTGGGCGGGATTATTATTGCGGCCAGTATAGAGGCCAAGCACTGGGGCATAAAAACCGGCACGCCGGTGTGGGAGGCGCGGAGAATTTATCCGAAAATTATTTTAACCAACACCAGTCCGGATAGATATCGCCTATATATTAAACGGACTATTAAAATTGTGAGCGATTATACTAATTTTGTGGAGCAGGCAAGCATAGACGAACTCTATGCGGATGTAACCAAGGTGTGTAATTTAAAAGGGTTGAGGGTGGAGGGTGGAGGGTGGATAGAATTCAACCCCTTTGAAGAAGCGGTTGATATTGCCAAACTAATTAAACAGCGGATGAAAAAAGAGGTGGGGGATTATTTAACTTGTTCAATCGGAATTGCGGAAAATAAGCTGTTGGCGAAAATCGGGTCGGATTTAAAGAAGCCGGATGGAATAGTTGTCGTGATCTCGGATGTAGCGGCGGCCATTGGCCGCCACAAAATGGAGGCCGATGGCCTCCGTTACAGCGCTGACTATCTTATTTTATCCAAAGCCGATTTATATCAGCGCCTAAAGCTCACCGACATCCCCGGCATTGGTAGTCGACAGCAGAAAAATTTAAACAGTTTGGGCATTAAGACTTTGGTCGATTTAAAAAATTATCCCGTAAGCCGTTTGGTGGCAAGGTTTGGTATTAATGGCTACCACCTTCACAGCATGGGTCAGCTACAAGGCAGTTGGAAGGCTGAAGTTAAAGCCGATAATAAAATCAAGTCCATTGGCCATATGTACACACTGCCTAAAGAATATCGTCAGACTAAATTTTTTATTCCTGTGCTGTATAAGCTTTGCGAAATGGTCGGTCGGCGTATGCGTAAGCAAGGATTTATGGGTAATGTAATCAGTTTTTATTGGCGGGATGATACTCATCAAGATTTTGGCGCATCTAAAAAATTGGGCGTGTGTGTATTTGACGGACGGGAGATATTTTTAGAAGCAATGGATTTACACACGGATCTTGTGCGCAGAGCCCCGGGCGGTTCGTCAATCAAGCTTATCGGAATAACCATCTCAGGTCTTAGGTTAATCAGCGTTCAGCAAAGCTTGTTTGAAAGCGTGGAGCGCCAAAAACGCGTGACTTTTGCTTTGGACAAAATCAATACCAAATACGGCGACTTTGCTGTTTGCCGCGCGCCGGTTTTATCCGCAGGCAAAGTCTTCCACAACTCGGTAGGGTTTGGCAGGATAAAAGAAGCTTAAACTGTGGAGTCAGAATTTATGTTTGGCTGTGGATAACTTTTTGCTAAACAAGCTATTTTGGCGGCACCCTTAGATTTAGTCGAAGTGTTCGGATGGGTAATATTTCACAACTGCAAGCGAGGTTGGGATTTTGTTGCCGTTCCCTAATCCCCAATGTAGTTTAGGCCATAAGACCCACAAATCTAATAATTCACGCCGTCTTGTGAGTAATTATTCGGTTAGGTCTTTGTAAAATAAACTAAAGTACGGTATAATATAAAAAATGGGATAATTAATAAAATCAAGCATATGGAAAATAAAAAAGTTCTTTACGCTATTTTGGCAGTAGTAATTGTAGCCGGAGTGGCAATAATGATGTTCCGTTCTTCTCGAAGTGGCCCGGCTATGCAGAATAAAGCCGACGACCAGAACCAGGCAAGCAGTAAAAATGCGCCTCCCAAGCCTACGGGCGAACCCTCAAAGCCTGCGGCCGATTATAAACCTGTGCCTCAAACCGCGGTACCGGAAACCAAGTTGCCTGATCGTTTCCCTTCCGATGTGCCAATAGAAGCCGGCGCTCAAATTACTCAAAACTTTAATGCTGTAAATTCCTCCGGAAAATTTCAAGCCAGCCGTGAATTTATTTCTAAAAAAACCGTTGAAGAAAACTATACTCTTTACCAAGCGGTCTTAAAGCAAAATGGTTGGACAGTAACAAGCACCACAACAAGCTCCGTCCAAAGTATTATTTTAGCTACCAAAGGAGCTGATAGCTTGAATATTCGAATCTACTCTTCCAATAACATAGTAAAAGTTTCCATTAACAACGAAACCGCTCCATAAAGCCTAAGCAAATTTTTAAAGCTCCTGGCTTGTGCGGGAGCTTTTATTTTGCCTGTGAAATTTTTCCCATGCGGGATCGGGGGAGATTAAGTAATCTTGAAGCTGGTTTTAATGATTTTTAATAATTATGGTATAATAAGTAGGACTTACGTCTTTCGTCTAAATATTTAAAATATTGATGAAACCCACAAGGGGTTTGGCCGATTACTTCGTTATTTTGCTGCGGTTTTTGTCGCCGTAGTCAAACTACGTCTCCAAAAATCCTCGCAAAATGCCTCGTACTCGACCAAAGGTGTAAGTCCTAATAAGATAAGAATATCATTAAGAAAATAAAATATGCCCGACCAGGATGAGTACAAAAAAATGTTAACAGATCTTATTCAAAAGCAAATGGTAGTTTTAGGGCCAAATATTGCTTTAGACAAAGCTCGCAAAGTTCCCGGGCTCAAAATTAATGATGATGGAAGTGTTTTAGACGTTTTAGGCGACTCGCAAATGATATTAAAAGGTGTCGCCAACGAGTACATGGCGCTTTCTGGCCAGATTGCCCAAATGACTTTAAATTCATTGCTGGAAAAGTATCCAACGGTAAAAGGTTTATAACTTTACGGAATACGAAAAAGATACGGATATACGTAGAGGCCACTTGGACATTAAAAGTCCATATATCCTTATGCTCCCTCCGTATTCCGTAAAGATTCAAAACAAAAATGCTTGTAAATTACTTTTTAATTATTGATTTTATCGCGCTGGCAATTGTCCTTAGCGTGTATTTTTATAAATCTTTCAAAGAACGCCAAATTTTAAAGCTGGAAGTTAACCAGTCTTTGGAGCTTCAACAAAAAGTTTATCAGGCTCAAGTACTAAAAGAAATTGGCGAGCGAATTGGTTACTCCTTGGACACCGCCAAAATTGTGGACATTATTACCAGCAGTTTGGGCAACCTTTTAGACTACGACACCGTGGCTTATATGGTGCTGGAAGAAGACGGTAAGGTGGTTTTTAAATGTCACGTACAAAATACTGTCAACCATGAATTTATTGATGAAGTTAAGGAAAAAATGCTCCTGTCTTACGGAGCAATCTTAAACCGTGCCATTCAGCCCAAGAGTCTGGATGAAAGTATTACCGGAAATATTTTGGACGACGGCTTAAAAGTTAAAGTCCAAAGTTTTTTTAATTTACCCGTTGTAATTTCCCAAAAGCTGGTTGGGATTATAAATGTCGCTTCCAACGAATCCGGCAGGTATGGGGAAGAACAGGCTTCAATTTTATACGCTATTACCAACCAGGCGGCCACCGCAGTATCTAAGCTGCAGGCAGTGTTGGAAAGCGAAAAAGACAAGCTTTCAGCAGTAATCTATTCCTTGACTGATGGTGTAATTACCATAGACTTAAGCAACCAAATAGCGGTTTACAATCCGGTAGTTAAGGATATTTTAGGCATTGCTAAGGACACACAGCTTACCATGTATGATGTTGTCGATAGTCTTGCGGGCAAAGTTGACTTAAGAACTAAAATTGAACAATCCATTGCCGAAGGCAAAATAATGACGGTGCCGGAAGTAATATTGAAAGATAAGGCTCTGGAGGTTACAATTTCTCCGGTTAAAGACAACCAGGGACAGATTATTGCCGCCAGCGTGTTATTCCATGACATAACCACGGAAAAATCTTTGGAAAAACTGCGTCAGGAATTTACGGCCATGATGGTGCATGAACTGCGCGCGCCGCTTACGGCTGTGCGCTGGTCTTCGGAGTCGTTGTTAAAAAGTGTCAGCGCCGCATCGGGTGTCGATTCCGCAAAAATAAAAGACACTATGATAACAATTGAAACGGCTTCAAATAATATGCTGGAATTGGTCAACGACCTTTTGGATGTAGCCAAAATTGAAGCCGGAAAATTTGAACTCAACCTTCAGGAGTATGACTTGGTAGAAATAATTAATGAGCAGGCCAAGGTATTCAGGCCACAGGCTGAAGTAAAGCATTTGGCAATTAGCGTAATTGCGCCGACTAAGTTTGTTTTAAAGCTTGACCGAGTCCGGGTTAACCAAGTTTTGGGCAACCTAATTAGCAACGCCATTAAATACAGCGACGCCGGCCAAATTGATATTAGTATTAACTCCGACGTCGAGGCAAAAAAAGTCATTGTTGCCGTAAAAGACACCGGTATAGGAGTTTCCAGGGAAGATTTGGCGGATTTATTTTCTAAGTTTAAACAGCTCAAAACCGGTGACCGCAGCCGTAAAGGCACGGGTTTAGGACTGGTGGTTAGCAAAGGCATAGTTGAAGCCCATGGTGGCACCATTTGGGCGGAAAGTCCGGGGGAGAATTTGGGCACGACTTTTTATTTTAGCTTGCCATTATCGGAAATTAAAAAATAAAAGATTCGCGCGTAACTATTTATAAACCTGAGTTGTAAGCCTTGAAGGCAGTCTTCCGGGGTAGCCCCGGAAAACTGCCTTCAAGAAAGACCAATAAAATCCAAACTTTAATTAAAGTTGTGAATTATTACCCCTCGTATTTTCTTCAAAATTTTACTATTATGCTATAATAACAGCATAATAAAGCGTTTTTTATGAATAATCATTAAATTAGATAATCAAAATATATGACAAAAATATTAGCCGCTGAAGACGATAAGCTTGTTTCCGCCTCGTTGTGCGACGCTCTGACCGTTGCGGGCTATGAACCAACCCCGGCCTATGATGGTGAAGAGGCTGTTGCCAAAGCCAGAGAAATCATCCCTGATTTGGTATTGCTAGACATTATGATGCCCAAATTAGACGGCATTTCCGTATTGTGGGAGCTTAAAGCCAATCCGGCTACGGCTAGTATTCCGGTAATAGTTTTAACCAATATTGGCGACGTAGAAACTATAAGTAAGATTGTCCAGGCTGGGGCTGTCGATTACCTGCTTAAGTCTGACCAGTCAGTAGATGATATTATTCAAAAAGTTAAAGATGTTTTGGCGCGTAGCGTTAAACTCACATAGCCTGATCCGGATCTACGGATTAAATCCGGATTTGCGGATGTCTACGGACGCCGGAATCCGCAGTTATCCGTAAATCCGGATGCGTTTGCATGTCCGGATATTTCATCTATGAAGCTAATTTTACAAGACAATCAAAAATATGTTTTGCGGTTTGACAAAGATGAAGAGGTTGTTGCGGGAATTGTGGGTTTTATGAAAGAGCAGGTAATTTCGGCCTGCGCTTTTTACGCTATTGGCGCGTGTGGGGAAGTGGAGCTTTGGTATTATAATAGTTTTTTAAAAGATTATAGAAAAAAATCTTTTGTGGAAGAAGCTGAAATACTTTCTTTAACCGGTAATGGCGGTGTAAAAGACGGCGAGCCGATATTACACGCGCATGGGATGTTTGGCAGGAACGACTTTAGTACCTTTGGCGGACACGTAGCCAAGCTGGTAGTTTCCGCCACTTGTGAAGTTTTTTTAATTAAGATGGAGGGGGCATTAACGCGTAGCTTGAATCAGGAGTTAAATTTAAATTTATTACAATAACATAACCTGATCCTGATCTACAGATTATATCCGGATCAACGGATATTTACGGATACCGAATCCGCAGTTATCTGCAGATCCGGATGCATCCGTAAGTCAGGATAGTAATATGGATATTCTCGCTCACGGCCTGTGGACAAACTTGGCCTTTTATAAAAAGTATAGGCACGATTTAAAGAGCCGCTTGTTAGCGGTATTTTTTGGCATTGTGCCGGATTTGATTTCGTTTACGCCGGCTTTTATTTACGGCTTTTTCCATCGTGGTACTTTTAGGGCGGCAGCACTACTTAATGACGCCAGCGGGCCATATGCTTGGGCTAGGGAATCCTATAACTACACTCATAGTTTGGTAACTTTGGCTGTTATTATTGCCGCCATCTTAGCCATAAAAAAAGGTAAAATGTACTGGCCGATTTTGGGCTGGCTCCTGCATATCGTTATTGATATTTTTACCCACAAAGGTTTTTACGAGACTCCGTTTTTATATCCAATTTTAAATTATAAATTTAGTCACGGTATTTCTTGGGGTCATCCGACATTTATGTTTATCAATTATGGTTTATTGGTTTTAATTTATTTAGCCATTTTCTTTTTTAAGGACAGACGCAATGCAAAAAAAGCGTAGCGCGCCGATTCATCGGCTAAAATCGTTTCAAGATAAAGATTTTTTTGTGATTGCCCACAATATGCGTTCGCTTTATAATGTCGGTTCGGTTTTTCGTACGGCCGACGCTTTTGGGGTTAGCAAGATTTTTTTAACTGGCTACACCGGCACGCCGGCTAATCCTTTGCATAAAATAAGAATGTCAAAGAGCGCGTTGGGCGCGGACGAATGGGTGCCGTGGAAATATAAGGCTTCGCCGAGCAGGCTGATTAAAGATTTAAAATTAAGGTACCCCAAAATTAAAATCATCGCATTGGAAAAAGATGTTCCCGTAGGGGCGGATCTTATCCGCCCAAAAACCATCAGCAATTTTAAACCCAAATTTCCCTTAGTATTAATCTTAGGCGAAGAAGTCAGGGGAGTATCAACAGCACTTTTAAGGCTTTGTGATGCCGTCCTGAGCATTCCAATGCTCGGCAAAAAAGAAAGCCTAAACGTCTCAGTAGCTTTTGGTGTCGCAGCTTACCAAATTAGTCAAAAAATCTAAAATTGGGTTACTCCTGTGGATTAGAAAAATCAAGATAGATAAAAATAGTAAAACATTCCTTAAGTAAGGGATGTTTTTTTGTTTAGGCTAAGTTTCACTTGCGTTGACTTATGGGGTTTTGTGGAGTATAATATGTAGGTAATGGTGAAAAGTGGCAGAAAGTGGGGATAAGTGGTGTGACTTGTGGAAAACTTATTAAGAGGTTTAAGTTATGGGTTGTGGAAACCAGTCTAGTAATAAGACATAGGTAATAAGTAACTTTTGCCCAATTCCTTTATTCCATACTGGCTTCTATAACTTACAACTAGCTTCTTTAGAAATATGTTTATCGGTGAATATCAGGCAACCATAGATGACAAGGGGCGAATTTCCATTCCTGCCAAGTTTAGGCCGAAACTAAAATTAAAAGTAGTCGTAACCAGAGGTTTAGATAACTCCCTGTTTTTGTATACGTTAGAAGAATGGAAAAAGCTCGCAGAAAAGTTGGCTAGTCTCCCAATTTCTACTGCCAACACCAGAGCTTTTTCCCGGCTAATGTTAGCCGGGGCTATGGACTGCGATATAGATAAGCAAGGCAGAATAATTGTTCCTGGTTATTTAAAAGAATTCGCCAAAATCGGCAAGCGAGTAGTTATTGCCGGACTTTATAACCGTATAGAAATTTGGAGCGAAGAATTGTGGCTGGCCTACAAAATCCAGACCGAAGCGGCAAGCAACAGCATTGCCGAACAGCTAGGGAGTTTGGGAGTGTAGCGTGCCAATTTATCCAGCACCATCTGATGGCGCATGAATTTATCGACGATGTAGTTAGCCCATTTATGGACTGTTAATAAAAAGCTGATAAATCAGCTAACTACAACACGCAGAAAGCGCTATCCCGGAATTTTTTACTCCAAGGACAACATCGGCAAGTAAAAAATATTCGGGATCCAGAACCAAGCAAAATTTAGTGTTCGACCCATTCGGCTACGCTCAGGGCAGGCTTTTACGAAGAATCTTAATTTTGAATCCGGATTCCTCAATAGCTTCTCCACAAGGTCGAAGACTATTGAGCCTGATATCTGGATCCCTGCTTTCATTCTGCTACTGCGGCCGGGACGGAAGAAAATAAAAAAATGAAAAGCGCAATAAAAATAATTGCTTTTGTTCTCGCAATCCTCGGAGCCACCTTTTTAATACTATTGGCCACTGGTTTAAAATTTAAATCGATTATGATGCCTAATGTCAACAGATTGTCAATTTGTAAATATTTAGAATTTACTCATCCACTGATTGCGCCCGAGGGAGTCATCCTTTTTAAGTCAGGTTGTATTGAGGCTGTAAATAAATGAATACCTATGCCCACGTTCCAGTCCTACTTAAAGAAGTTCTTGAATATCTTAAGCCAAAGCCCGGTCAGAATTTTGTAGATGCAACGTTGGGCGGGGGCGGATATACAAAGGCGATACTTGATAAAATTAGACCGGACGGAAAGGTGTTAGCGATAGATTTGGATGAGGATGCAATAAAAAATTTCCAATTACCAATTTCCAATTCTCAAAATCGGACAGTTGTGGCTCACGGAAATTTTGCTCACATTGATAAAATAGTTGAACATCATAAATTTCAGAATATTAGCGGAATTGTCGCCGACCTGGGATTGTCATCGCACGAACTGGAAAATCGCGGGATATCGTTTGCAACCAAAGAAGTTCTGGATATGCGTTTTGACCAAAAGGGTACGCACATAGACGCGAAATTTGTTTTAAATAATTACGATGAAGGCAGGTTAAGAAAAATTTTTGAAGATTACGGGGAAGAAAAATTTAGCAGGCAAATAGCAAGAAAGATTAAAGATTACCGATTAAGGATTAAAGAGATACAGCACACCAGCGATTTATATGAGATTATTGCAGATGCACTGCCCAAACCGGTGAGACATAAGGCTGACGACAGCGCAAGAAGAATTTTTCAGGCATTAAGGATTGAAGTTAATCATGAATTAAATAATTTGGAAGAATTTTTGCCCAAGGCCTTTGATTTGTTGAAGCCCGGAGGCAGGCTGGTGGTAGTAAGTTTCCATTCTTTGGAAGACAGAATGGTTAAGCAGTTTTTTGCCAAACTTACCAAAGGCTGTATTTGCCCGCCCGATTTTCCTCAGTGCGTTTGTGGCAGAGAGCCGTTAGGCAAGGTGCTAACCAAAAAAATTATTACTTCATCACCCAATGAACTAATAAGGAACCCGCGCTCCAAACCGGCCAAATTAAGGGCAATAGAAAAAATATAAACCGCTGAATTTACGCTGGTTGCATACTTTAGCTTAATATCTGGGTACGTATCAGCAAGTAATCAGTGATAAAATAAGAAATAAAAACGACATATGTTAAAAACTCTAGCATTGGAAACTTTTTTCAACCCAAGCCTTTTTAAATCTAAAAGCCCGGCTCTACAGAAAAATGAAGTTAATAAAGCTCGTGTTTGGCTTACAATCGGTTTAATTGGACTAAATTTACTTTTACTAGGGGCCTATATTTATGGAGTAAATGATTATGCTTCGAATGGTTACGAAATTCAAAGCTTAAAAAAGAAACTTACACGACTGTCCGATGAAAATAAAAAAATCGCTATGAAGGTTTCTGAGGCCAATTCCATGGTTGTAATCCAAACTGATTTTTTAAATGCGAATTTTGTTGCGGCGGGCACGCCAAAGTTTTTATTTATCAATGACATTGCCTCAAACCGGTTGACTCAACGATAGATTGTCTACAAATCGCTAATTCCGCAGACATGGAGATTACTCAAGATTGCCGCAATATGCTACTCTGACAATAGTTTGTAACTAATTTACGCGTATGTGTGATTTATAATTTAGGGATATGGTAAAATTGGCTAAAACTTCATCTTTTGACTTTAGGAGCAGCCTTTTGACTGCTTTTTTGTTAGGCGTATTTATGCTCATTGCCGGGAGATTATTTTATTTGCAAATTCTCAACGGCGCGGAAGCAAAAAAAATTGCCGATGCGCAGCATAATATTTATCAAAAATTATTTCCAAGCCGTGGAGAAATTAAACTTTTGGATAGTCTTACTCAAACCGGAGTTCCGTTGGCAACTAACTTAAAAAGCTTTTTAGTGTACGGAGTGCCGACGGATATTTTAAATCCCAACTTAACATCGGTTTCTTTAGCAACTGTTTTACAAATGGATCAAAAGGAAATTTTAAATAAAATAACCAACAGTGCCAAAAAATATGTTCCATTAAAGAAAAAGCTTAATGAAGAAGAGCAGCAAAAAATTAAAGAACTAAAGCTTCCGGGAATTTATTTGGATTCCGAAGATGTTAGGGCTTATCCGGAAAACAGTCTGTTAAGTCAGACATTAGGATTTGTTGGTTATAAAGGCGATGAAAAAAAAGGATTGTACGGTTTAGAAAAATATTTTGAAAAAGATTTGGCCGGTAGTCCCGGAGAATTAGTAGCTGAAAAAGATGCCGGCGGTACGTATATTTTTAGCGCGCGGCTCAATGAGCAACCCGCCTTAGACGGAGCGGATTTAATTTTAACTATAGATAAAACATTACAGTTCCAGGCAGAAAGCCTGCTAAAAGACTCAGTGGAACGAAATGGCGCCGACAGTGGTACTATTGTTGTAGCCAATCCCAAAACCGGGGCGATTTTGGCAATGGCTAATTATCCTAATTTCGATTTAAACCAGTTTAACAAAGTTACTCAGCCTTGGCTTTTTAATAATCAAGCAGTTACCGGAAACTATGAACCCGGGTCGGTTTTTAAGGCTATTACCTTGGCCGCTGCTGTAGACCTGGGTAAAGTGACTCCCGACACAACTTACAACGACACCGGCAGTATAAACGTAGGCGGATTCACTATTAGGAATTCTGACCATAAGGCTCATGGTATTCAAACTATGACCCAAGTGCTGGATGAGTCTTTAAATACCGGCGCGGTCTTTGCCAAAGAGCAGATTGGAAACGCAATGTTTTATAAATATCTACAAAGTTTTGGATTTGGTAAAATTACCGGAATTGAATTGCCTGAGACCAGAGGCAATTTAGACGGGCTTAAGGCCAACATTCAAACCAACTACGACACCGCGGCTTTTGGACAGGGGATATCAGTCACCCCAATTCAATTAATTCAGGCTTATACCGCTTTGGCTAACGGTGGTAAAATGATGAAGCCCTACATTGTACAGGCAAAAATTTTACCGGACGGAAAAACTCAAACCACCGAGCCGGTAGTTGTAGCCCAGGTGATTAGTGAAAAAGCCGCCAATACAATGGCCGCTATGCTGGTGAGTGTGGTCGAAAATGGCCATGGTAAAAAAGCCGGAGTTTTGGGTTATTATATGGCCGGCAAAACCGGCACTGCGCAGGTAGCTAAAAAGGATGGTAAGGGCTATGAAGAGAATAATAATATTGGTTCGTTTATTGGCTTTGGCCCGGTAGAAGAGCCAAAATTTATTATGCTCGTGCGTATAGACCATCCTCGCGACGTGAAATATGCCGAAAGTACTGCTGCACCTACCTGGGGCAAAATGGCTGAGTTTATTTTAAATTACTACCACATCCCTCCAACCCGCCCAATCCCGGCGGGGAAATAGCTAAATAATTGCTTGTTGATAATTTGAGTGGCCACGCAGATTATCAACAAGCTTTGTAATATTAGGTTAGATCTGGATTTGAATTTAGCGGGTTCGCTAATCAATATTAAAAATCCGCCTCATTTTTACTAAGGGCGGATTTTAGATTATTTGTCGTATTGGATAGCTACTCTCAAACTATTTCCAACTCCCATGGAATAATGTTTAAAAATTCCAATAAGTTTATTATTTTTTATAAAGATGCGGTTGGTTCCGTTGCTGGGGTCTTGTTGTTTTACAGGAATGCCACAGTCAGTCCAGCCATTTTCAGTTAGAACTTGTACAACTTGATTAAAAGGTGTGTCTATATCTCCCGGAGGTTCGCCGAACCCATCGCTGGACATATTGAACATATAACCGATTGATGTATTTCCTTTTCTACCGTCAGTGCATGCCATGGATACATCCGAATAAGCGGTGCTTTTTAGCTGATAGGTCAATGCCCATTTGTCTATATTTTTTAACAAGCTGTATTCAGCCGGAGCCTGGTTGGCTTGGGCTTTCGTGAAAGCAAAGGTTGAAATAATTTGATTAAAAAGTTGTAGACTATCTGCCTCTTCGTCGCTGGAAAACGAAATGACAAACCATTCATTGTCTTTTAGTAAATAAATAATTTTATCATTTCCGAACTTTGGGTGGCTTAGCAAAGTGGCGGGAAGCCCGGCAACGGTAGTGGTGCTTTGGGAGTAGCCGCCTTCAGACGCCACGTATCCTCCGGTAAGGTTGTTGATATAGCCCGTGGTCTGGTTGGCCGAGGCAGTTGTAATTATTAAAGATAACGGTCTATCACAATTATGAGTGTCAATAGGACAGGAAGATACTTCAATGCGCCTTTCTGAGCTGGTGGCTATTTCCGTCCAAGTACTTGGTATATCAAATTTATAGCCCAAAATGGTATTGGCCGGGTCGTGCCAGGTGACGGTTTGCCATTTTTCGGTCTGGCTGGGAAGGGTTTGCGCAACTTTTTGTGTTTGGGAATTTTGTGCTTGTTGTATTGGCTGTTTGTTGGAACTTGATTTGTAAAAACTAAACCAGGCAAATGCGGCCACTAAAAGCACAAGCGCGAATGACATTGCGAGTTTGTTAAAGTTGAACATAGGGGCATCCTTTTGGAAGACTGGGGAGTCCAGTAAAGCCACGCGCAACTTTCGCTGATGTGCGGAATTTGCCTGCTCGGGTACGGGCAGGGATTCAAGTAGATTGATAAGATCTTTTTCTTCCATATAGTTGTTAATTAAGGGCTTCATTTATAACAACGGTCGTTGGCTCGAAGGGTTGCAAAATAGGATTAGCATTGGTAATTTGCCCTCGAAGTAAATCAATGCCTCTTGAAAGCAGGGATTTAATAGTGCCTTCGGGCTTTTCTAAAACGGTGGCAATATCTAAAATGGAAAGTTTTTCAAAATATCTCAAAGACAAAACTTCTTTGTATTTATCCGGTAATGTATTTAGTTTATCCTTAATCGCATTAAAGATTTGTAGCTGTTCAGATTGGGATTCCTTGTTGACAAGCGCACTGGCTGCAGTGTCAGAATTGCCAAAATCAAAATCACCCTCTGCCTGGATTTGGTCTAGTGATACGGTTTTTTGCAAACCTTTTCGGTAGTAGCTAATCACCTCATTATGGGCAATTTTAAACAGCCAGGCGCCAAAAGGCGCGCTTTGCCAACGGAATTTTTTTAATCCGGCTAAGGCTTTAAAGAATATTTCACTAGTTAAGTCTTCGGCCATTTGGCGGTTTTGTACGCGCCTTAACGAATAGTTAAAAATCTTGGCATAGTATATGTCAAAAATTTGACCAAAGGCCTCGGGCTCGTTTTGGGCTTGTTTTATAAGCTGTTGTTCTTCGGCAATGGTCATATAGCTTAACCTTAGGTTTTATTGGCCTTACCTTGTAATAACGCAAGGGTTTAAAAAAGGTTGCAACAATTAAAGTAAGGGTTTTATTTTTATTTCTGATATTTTTTATTCCACCAGGTTTTTAAGAAGGGGAGGGAGAGCGTTGAGAGGATGTAGCTGATTGTGGGAATGAAGGCTTTTAGGTAAGGCATAGTATCGCTAATCACCAACAGCCAAGCCACAGCCGTAGCGTAAGTGACGACCACGATGAACAGGCGGCGAGTTGTAGATTGCTCCCAGGCCTTGTCGGCCTCGACTCTTTGGTTGCGGGTTTTTAGGTTTTGGATTTCTTGTTCAATATTCATATTTCGTAGATTATAATCCGAGGATTCTGGCAGATTACACAGATCGGTGGCTTACCCAAAATATAAGCGCAGACAGGCTGGCGGCGGCAGGGATGGTGATTAGCCATGACCAGACAATTCTTAATGTAACGTCCCATTTTACCGCGTTCAGGCGCCGGCTGGAGCCCACGCCGGAAATGGCGCCGGTAATTACATGCGTGGTGGAAACAGGAACGCCTAAATAGGTAGCTAAAAAGATGCTAATGGCGCTGGCAGTTTCCGCACACACACCGTCTATGGGTCTTAATTTGGCAATTTTTTGACCCATGGTTTTAACTATGCGCCAACCGCCCATAAGCGTGCCCAGGCCAATAGCGGTATGAGCTGAGAGTACTACCCAAAGCGGGATATTAAAAGTTTTTAAAAAGCCGACCGAGACCAACAGGCTGGTAATTATACCCATGGTTTTTTGCGCATCATTGCCGCCGTGGCCAAGCGAGTACAGCGAAGCGGAGACAAATTGTAGCCGTTTTGACCATAAATTTACCGGTGTCGGGGCCCAACCTTTTTTATAAATTAACCATGAGGCCATAATAATAAAAATATAACCCAAAACAAAGCCAATAATCGGCGCCAAGACAATGAAAATTAAAGTTTTTGTCCAGCCGGAAAGTAAAATAACTTTAATTCCGCCTCTGGCTATCGCACCGCCGGCGTAGCCGCCAATTAACGCGTGGGAAGAGCTGGTGGGCAGGCCAAGATACCAGGTAATTAGGTTCCAGCAAATTGCGCCCAGTAAACCGGCCAAAATTACCGCTGGCGTGACCACAGAAATGTCAATTAGTCCTTTGCCAATGGTTTTGGCTACAGAGGTGCCAAAAATTAAAAACGCCACAAAATTAAAAAATGCGGCCCAGGCAACAGCCTGGCGGGGTGTAAGCACGCGGGTGGAAACTATGGTGGCAATGGAATTGGCAGCGTCGTGCACGCCGTTGGTAAAATCAAAAACTAGGGCGACAAGAATAATGAAAATTACTAACAGTAGGGTATGATCCATAAAAAACTGTTTCTATCAAGATCGGTCAGAAAAATATTCTTCGACTTTATGGAGAAGATATTTTTCCTTAAGCTTGTTTGAAATAATATTTTCTTCACAGGATCGAAGATTATTATTTACCAAGATAATTAAATTACCCTGCTTTTACCACAATGCCCTCAATAATGTCGCAAACGGTTTGGTATTTATCCAAAACATGTTCCAGATTTTCCAAAACATCTTTTAGCTTGATTACGGAAATAGGGTCGTGGTTGTTGGCAAATAAATTGGAAATGGCTTTTTCAAAAACTTCATCTGCCTGGTCTTCTAAATTATGGATGGCAACTTTAACTTTAGCCAATTCTTCGTCGTGCTTTAATTTTTGCAGGCAGGCTATCATTTTGACCATTTCGTTTGATGCCTTGGTCATAATTGGGGCAAACTCATCTAGTCCTTGGAATTTTTGAGTGATGCCGTACAGCTGAATGTTGTGGATAACATTTTCTACTAGGTCAATTATGTCGTCTAATTGTTGCGCCAATAAGTAAATATCTTCACGGTCAATGGGGGTAATAAAAGTTTTATTGAGCTTTTCAATAATGTCGTGGGTTTTGGCGTCGCCATCGTGTTCAATGGCCTTGGCTTTTTGGGCGTAGCCATCAAAGTCTTTAAATTCGTGGGCAAACTCAGCAAAGAGCCGGACAATACTCTGAATATGCTTATTTAGCAGGTTTAAATCGTCAAAAAATACGCTTTGTTTGGGTAGGAAGAAGTTCATTCCTTTAAAGATTTAAGATTTGATTATTATCTTAATTATAGATCTAAGATATCATATTGGGGTTAGGGTATCAAGAGGTTCCCAGAAGACCGCCTTCAGTCTCATTTTGCCAGCTCCAGAATATCGGCCGGTTTAATCTGCTCAATTTGCTGGATTGAAGCGCCGGAGCCGGAAAAAAATAATTTTATGGTAATCCAAAAAATTAATCCTGCTAGCGCTGTCAGTATTATGCAGGTCCACATAACCTCCGCCGCATCGTCTTCATCGGAGAAATAATATTTTAGTGCAAAGAGTAGGCCAAACGGCGGCACACCAACCGAAATTAAATACGCCCATTTTTTTGTTTTGGGCGAAACCATATTTTGTTTTTGATTTTGGAGCGCGTTTAGCATAAGCATTCCCACATCGACTTTAGGGTTTTCTTTGGCAACTTGCTGATATTCGTTAATTTGCGCTTCGAGTTTTTTGTCGGAATTCATGTCTGTATTATATCACAGGTGGCCGCAATCGGGTTTTGTCCTGTTCAAAAATGTGTCATAATATACAAAGCTTTAGAAACAAATGTGCCAATTAACCGATATTAATATTGTGAGCTAATGGAAATTAACCAACTTGTGAGTAAAGTTAAACAAGGGGATTCCGATGCTTTTGGGCTCATTTATGACCAATTTGTCCAACGGATTTTTAGGTATATTCGGTTAAAAATTCAGGATCGTCAGGTAGCGGAGGATATTTTACAGGATGTGTTTCTTAAAGCCTACCAAGGTATTTATAAGTTGAAAACAGAAGATTTAAATTTTTCGGCCTGGCTCTACCGCATAGCTTCCAACACCATAAACGATTATTTCCGTGAAAAATACCGTAAACCGGAAACTTTGGAGATTGATGAAAATTTTGATATTGCCGGCTGTGTTTCTCTACAAAAGGAGCTGGAAATAAAGTTTGACATAGAAAATGCCAAAAAGGCTTTTGAGCTTTTATCGCCTCTTCATAAACAAGTTTTGGAATTAAGGTTTATTCAGGAATTTTCTCCGGAAGAAACAGCCAAGATTTTACATAAAAGCAATTTGGCAATTCGCTTAATCCAGTTCCGAGCGCTGAAGAAAGTTCAGATAATTTTAAAAGGAAAACAGTAATGCTCGATCCCAAAAAATTTAATCAAGAAATTCAAAAACTGCCCGAACTTTTAAAGTCTGCGGATGTTTTGTCGGAAGCCGAAATGGAAAGCATTAAGCAAAAAGTTATGCTGAATATTGCCACGCCGGCGGTAAAAGCCCCCGTTCAATTATTTGTTAAAGAAAGATTTAAGACTCTGATTCGCTATATTATTTCGGTTTTGTTAGGTCTGTCGCTGGTTGGCGGCACTGCTTTTGCTTCTGTCAATGCCAAACCCGGCGATATTTTGTATCCGGTTAAGCGTATACGGGAAAAAGTTCAGTTGTCAATTGCAGTTTCAGAGGAGTCGAAAGCCAACTTGCAGGCTAAGTTCGCGGATGAAAGATTGAAAGAATTGCAAGAGCTTTCAGTCAAGTCATTACTGAAGAACAAATCAGAAATTGGTATACAAATCAGTGCTACATCATCGAATCTTATATTTCGGGGAAGCGTTGAGCCTGAAGATAGCGTTAGAATTAATGCCAGCCACGAAGCGGGAAAAGAGGTTAGAAATGCCATAAGTGTGCTAAAAGAGGTACGGGGCAAAATGGAGGCCAAGGGTGACAGTAGAGCAGCAGCAGTTATTGGCCAAAATATTTTAAAGTTAGAGACCGATGCCATGGCGCAGGACATAAGCTCCGACGATTCAGATAATAATCGAAACCAAGGTAAATCTGACATAGGACATAAGCCGAGTAGCTCATCAACAGAGCAAATGCCGAATCAGGGTAGAGGGTTAGGCAGTGACCCCCAGGGAATTAATTTAGATCTTAAAATAGAAAACCAAAATCCTACAATAAAAAATACAGGCGAAAGTGGGAGTCTTGTACCTTAAAATTTACCGGTTAAAAATTAGCCTTTAGCGTGATTTTTTTGTTCAGACTAGTGGCTGAAACAAACAACCCCGCATTGCAATTAATATATTGTAGAAGAAAAATGAATTAATTCAGGCAGGCAAATTAGTGTAGGCTTAGCACTCGCGATGGCTATCCCGGTGATGGCTTTAGCTGATAATGCCAGCAAGGTGAAAACAAGCAAAATGAAGATGGAGCTTCTATGGCCTTGAATTACGAAACTGCTTTGTTTAGTAAAATTTCTAGCTTTGAGCAGAAATTTTCAAACAAAATTTTTAGCTTAATAGCTTAATTAAGGTAAAAAGTTTTTTGGAAATTTATGCCAAAGATGGGAATTTTAATGAATAAATGAGTTTCGTAATTCAAGGCGTTAGAGGGTTGGCCAAATAATATTGTTCGACCCCGGTGGAGAACATATTATGGGTCACATGGAAAACAGTGGGACTAACATGCGACCGAAGCAAAAATTAGCTGTCATCCCGGAATTTTTCAGGGCTGTGAAAAATATCCGGGATCCAGTACATAAGCCATATTCTGGATCCCGGATAGCTTTTCGGGTGTCGTGTCAAAGGCAGATCCGCCTCCGGCTGGACAATCAAAGCTTCTGGGATGACATTGGTAAATTAATCTTGTCCCACCATATTCCATATGACCCCATATTATTTGGCAACAAACATCGGAGGAAAAATATCTTCTCCATAGAGCCTGCCCCGTGCTTGACACGGGGCCCTAGAATATTTTTCCCCTAGAACCGCGGCGAAATTCCATGTGACTGAAAAAATCCGGCTTATTTGACTAAAAAAATAAATTGGTTTATTATTTAATTATCAACAAACTAAAATAAATTTTTATGGAACTCACCCAAGAATACTTTGACAAAGGATTGGCTAATATAGTAGACGAAATTGGCAGTCTTAAAAAAATTATGGCTACCAAAGATGATATTAAGGCAATTAGGGCTGAAATGGCTACCAAAGAAGAGTTGAAAAATCAATTGGCGGACCAGAGCACAGAGCTCAAAGAATATGTTCAGGAGTCTTTCGCGGCCCAGCAGGTCTGGATGGACGAGCGTTTTAGGGAATTAATTGTTAAATATGATGTCCGCCAGCGGGTGGAAAAACTGGAAAAAGAATTTTTGGAATTCAAACCGGGCAAGCCGGTTCACGCGTAAATTATTCCGAAAGCAAAAATTAAAAAACCCAAATGCCTAATTTTGCTAATCCAAAACTTCAAGCGACTTACGATCCAAGGTGGTTTATTTGGACTATTGTTTTTTTAGTCGTGGTAGGCATTTCCCTGACAGCATATATATTTATGGTCGGCAACGCCGATTCCCAAGACGCCCAGTACATTGTCGTTAAAAATTCCACAGCCAGATTGCCAAAATAGGACAAGCCAATTTTTTAAAAAAGCGCCGTCAAAAAATATATGAAAACAAAAATAAATTTTCCATCAACAGGGATAAATTTTAAACTAACATAAGACTTCATTCAAGCCGCCGTTTTGGCGGTTTTGTTTTATTTGTAACTGAGGGGTAGGTGTAGCGTGCCCATTTATGGGCGATTCTGAGGGGTAGGTGTAGCGTGTCCATTTATGGGCGATTCCTGAACGCCGATGACTCAATGCACCATCGGATGGTGCGTGGATGAATACCCGTAGAACGGGACAAGTCAGCACGCTGTACAAACGTAATAAATCATGGATTTTCGATACCCGGTGGGCAGTTACTTTTATTTTTATGGACAAATGGATAAAAAAACTTGTGAAAGTTGGAAAAAATTTTCTTAGCCCCAAGGATTTAAATGGTCCCGATGCTGACTTTGAACGGTGCGTTGAGCCTGTCTAATAGAGACCGTATCCCCAATAAAAATATCGTCAGCCGGGAAGAAGTCTCAAATGAAAGCCTTCAACAGTCAGGCAATGTCGGGAGCGGGACGCCCAGTGCCGAAGTTGCTATTTCTATTGAGGCGTCCATTGGAGACAGCCTGCCCGATAAAGTCGAGGAAGAGAAACAAGAGCCCCAAGATACTGCATTGACTGAAAATCAAGAACCTGCTGACTCAAACATTCCGACTACCGAAATCGGCCAATCAAAACTGGCAGAACATTGCCCTTTTTGTACTTCCAAAGATTTTATAAAAAGAGGCACTCGCAAAAATAAACACCAAATTGTCCAGCTTTATGAATGCAAAAATGTGGAATGCGGAAAAACCTTTACCGCCCAGGACGTTAAAGGCAAACACTTTCCCCTGAATGTAATTATAGAGGGAATGAGTTACTACAATTTGGGTTTTACTTTGGAAGAAACCTGTTCACTATTAAAACAAAAGTTCGGGGTTAATCCAGAACCATCTACCCTGTCCGAATGGATTTCTCAGTATGACAGCCTATGCCGCTACAGCCGGCTTAGGCCATACGCCACAAAAATGTTCACGCCGCAAAATGTTGTGGAAGTTGTCACCATGGCTCACCGTCAACTTTACCGTTTCCGCTACCACCGCGCCAAGACAATGTTAATGCTGGAAGAGGAATACCGCAACCGTCGCCTTCAGCCGTTAAAGGAATTTTTGGACAATATTTCTTCCGTTACTCCGCACCAGTATTTTTCCGCCGCTGGCGGACAAGATTCTTGTAGAATGTCGGAAATCCGCAGCAAGTTGGACAAATCCGATATGCTGGTTAAATCCAAATTCAATTACGCTAACCGTCTGGCAGATTTTGTTTTGCAGGCTGTCAAAGATAACAAACAAAGGCACGAACAACTACAAAGATTTTTTATTGCCAACGACAGCGTAACCGTTGCCACGGAAGTGCCGGTATATATAAGGAAAGAAGACGTGGTGCATATGGAAAATGATCTTGGTTTTAAAATTAGCGATGATGGCAACATTGAACTTAAAGGCCATAAAAACCCGGTAGCTATCCCAAAATTATTAACCGGCCATATTGATCTAATTCAAGTGCGCAACGGCCAAGTCCATCTATTGGATTACAAACCGGGCGCCTCTAAGGAAAAACCCATAGAGCAGCTAACCTGGTATGCTTTGGCTATGTGCCGGCTTACCGGTTTAAGGTTGTACGATTTTACCTGCGCTTGGTTTGACGAAAAAGATTTTTACCAATTTTATCCTTTGCATGTGGTTAAAAAGCTAAAAACCCCAACCAAAAAGAAGCGGAAAATTTTCTTTAAAGACGGCACCTGGGGAGAAGCTGGAAAAAAGAATGAATTGGTTATCGTCGACAGAAACGATACCGATTATGGCTTGAAGGCAGCCTTCCGGGGCAGCCTCGGAAGGCTGCCTTCAATACTTGTTACAGATGAATTACAAAAGATAGAAAAATATCGGCAAACAAAAAAACATATATGATTAAATTTTTTTTAGAGTGGATTGGCTTAAAGGAAAAATTGCATAACAAGGAAAATATTCCGCCATTTTTTAAGGATGGTGAAGTTTGGTGGTGTTATTTTGGAGAGAATGTTGGGACTGAAATGAATGGGAAAGGTAATTTTTTCACCAGACCCGTTATTGTGCTAAAAAAGTATGATCGCTATTCCTTTTTGGCAGTGCCGTTGACGACGAAAGAAAAATCAGGTACCTGGTACTTTGGATTTATCCACGGTGGCAAAAGGCAGACAGCCGTCTTGTCCCAGGCAAGGACAACCAGCTACAAAAGATTGAAAGAGTTGGTCGGGAAGATAGACAGTGCCGATTATGCTGATATAAAAGAAGCTTTTGAGAAGCTCCATAAATAAATAGACCTCCGTCCTTTTCAGGACGGAGTCGTGGCGAATGCCAAATATGCTTAAAGTATAGCACGTATATAATAGTTGTCAAGGAGAAGTCTTGTACAATGGAACATGGCCCCTATCTTTGGAAGGCTTCTAACGGGGAGTGGTACCCCAAACGATGACAGTCGGATGATTAGTTTTTAAGCTGTACAAAGAATCTCTGCCTGCCACACTTACTTGATGATACTAAATATGACAGACAAAGGCGTAGTGACCTTAGATCAGATTAAAGGATTTTTAAAGATTAATGAAGCAATTCACTTTGCTTCCAGTTCCAGAAAGGAAAAATACGAATGGATTAATACTGTCTTAAACAAATTTGATTATGTTCGACTTAAAGGCAAAAAAGACAAAGGGCTGATTAAAAAATATGTCCACAAGATAACCGGGATTTCATACAGGCAGCTTAAACGGTTAATCAGTAAAAAGAAAAAAGTGGGTGTTGTGAGTCTGTCTCAAAACTGGGGACAGAAAAATCGATTTGTCAGCGTATATGGTCCGGCTGAGATATTGCTCTTGGTGGAAACTGATAATCTGCACGGCAGGCTGAATGCACATGCCACCAAACAAATTATGATTGCGGAGTATGTCCTGTTCGGAGACGTACGGTTTAAAAGATTAAAAGACATTTCTGTTTCCCATATTTACAATCTTCGGGTTAAAAGAGTTTACACCAGCCACTCCATTACCTTTACCACAACCAATCCTGTCAGCACGCCCATTGGAGTTAGAAAAAGGCCAAATAATATGGGAATACCGGGGTATCTACGGGTTGATACTGTGCATCAGGGTGACCGGAAGATGGCCTTAGGCAAGTATGAAAAGGGTGTTTATCATTTAAATTTGGTTGACGAGGTTACACAGTGGGAAATGGTCTTTTGTGTAGAAACAATTTCCGAACTTCACTTAAAACCTATATTTGAACAGTTACAACAGATGTTTCCTTTTGTTGTTATTAATTTTCATTCTGACAATGGCAGCGAGAACATTAATTATATGGTAGCGGATATTTTAGGCAGGCTAGTCATTAACCAAACCAAGTCCAGAAGTTGCCATTGCAATGACAACGCCCTGGTGGAAAGTAAAAATGGCTCAGTCGTCAGAAAGCATATGGGTTATTCTCATATCCCAAAAATCCATGCCCAGGATATTAATGAATTTTATCAGCAGTTTTTTAACCCTTACCTAAACTTCCACCGGCCCTGTGGTTTTGCCACAACCACGATTGACAGCAAGGGCAAGGAAAGGAAAAAATACGATAATTATTTAACACCTTATGCAAAACTGAAAACTATGGACAATTGGACGCAGTACCTTGCCCCAGGACGAACACAAAAAGAACTGGACGAGTTAAGCATCAGTCATAGCCATAACGGCTGGGCAAAGCTTATGCAAGAAGCAAAATCTAGATTATTTAGAAACATTAAATTTAAGGATCAATCAAAAGTTGTGGCTGGCGTTTAGGGGCCATGTCTTGATTAGAAAATACTTAGGGCGGCTTGTTTCATTATCAACTTTTAGTTCAAATATCAATAGAAACCTCGGTTAGTACTTAGTTAAATAGTTATTTAATAACTTAACTAAGCAATTAAACCTTTCTTGTGGCTTAACAAGGGTTGATATGTTGTAATACGTAGCTTTTTCTATATACGGAGTCATAAATTGAGAGTAGGCTTAAATTACTCAGAGATAAATCTACTCTTGAACGGAAAATTTAAATTTAAAAACCTGTCTAAAAAATAATTCATAGGTAAAATTAGGATGACCTCAAGCAAATAAGATAAATTCTAATTACAAAATAAACTTTAATTTAACCAGACTTGCGTCAACCAGCGCAAGTTCCACAACTCGTTCAACAATGAGTATTATAAAAAAAATCTTACTCGGATTAGGCGGCTTACTGCTTCTAACTATAATTTTAGATTTTGGCTTTTTATGCACGAGTTTAAAATTCAGCCTAAGCACCGACGCGGCATTTCAACCCGCCTTAAGCTTAGGCGTAGTTCACTTCCCCGGCACTGCCCTGCCGGGGGAAGTTGGCAACTGTTATATTTTTGGCCATTCTTCCGACTTTTTTTGGAAGCCCGGTAATTTTAAAAATGTCTTTGCCTTGCTGCCCAGAATAAAAAAAGGCGCGGCAATTATTACAACCAACGCCGAAGGCATTAGGTTTGTTTACACGGTTACGAATACTTTTGTGGTTGCTCCCAAAGATGTTTGGGTGCTCAACCAAAACACCGGCGGCAAAAAAATCCTGACCCTGCAAACTTCCTACCCCTTAGGCACGGCGCTTAAACGCTTTATTGTTGTGGCGGAGATAAGTGAATAATTTGAAATTCTAAAAAACTTGCACTACAGGCCGGAACCAAATCACAACAAGCATCAACCTCGACAGAAAATTCCTTTGGCAGTATTTAAAAAATAATTCCGCGGGGGCATACCCGTAATTGACCACCGTTAAGCCTTAAGAAATACTTATTTGCTTATTCAAGCATCTAAATTAAGCATTTAATAATATTGAATTACAGCTTTTTACTGACATTAAAGCAAAAATAAACTATAAATGCTTTTAAAAAATCCGAAAAAAAATTTACTATACACACAATTAGTAATAGAGGGCAATATTTAAATAATTATTTATTAAATTCAAATGCTCACTGACAACGAAATTATTAAAATTCGCAAAACTCTTAAAGTTGATAATAAGGCTATAGTCTTTAAAGCCTTGGGTGATCCTAATCGTTATAGCATTGTTGAAATACTTGCTAAGCATCCGGAACTGACCGTAACTGATATCTCCAAAATTTTAAGCATCTCCGTACCCCTTGCTTCTCAACATTTAAAAGTCCTGGAAAATGCAAAAATATTAAAAAAAGAAAAGGGAGGGCAAATGAGATATCTCAAGCTCAACCATGCCAACCAAATTACAAAGTCTCTTATAACTGAAATTTTGTAGCTAAAAACGTTAAATAGCCTACCACCGAATTCAGGCTTCGGTGGTAGGCTATTTTTAACCCATCTGGAATGAATTTTCTATTCAGACTTACTTTTCTCTTTGTTATTGTTCTATAAACAACAAAAAATTAGCCTAATTATTTTAAAACATCCTCTAAAGCGGCGTAATTTTTTCCAGAGCCTGCTTAGTTAAAACCAAGTCTTGGTACAACTCTCCGGAAAAGAATAAGGCCAGTGCCGCGGCTTTTTGGTCTGTAATACCTTCCTCGCGCACGACTCCCAGCTCTTTTGCCTTGTCCAAAATTTTATCGGACATAGTCTTTTTTTCATTTAGCATTTTTTTAAGTGGATCAAATAAAAACTCTCTGTCAGCCGGGATAAAATTTTTAGCCAGTTTTAAGAGTGCGGAACAATAATTGAATACATCGTCATTATCTAACCCTTCAATGGCCGCTTTGGGCTGCAAATAAGTACGCACGTAGCTGTCCGGCGGAATATAAATAACATTGCCCTCCATTATAAACGGACTTTTTATCCCCAAATCGCTCGGCACGATTTGCAAATATTTTTCCTGCACATCTTTAGCAATAAATTTTATTAACAGCGCGACAGCCACAATTACACTGGGGAGATTAGCATCCATCCCTCTTTGTTCGGTTGTACCGTGAGCATTAATTTTTACCGGATTCCAGGTAGTGTCTAAAATTGAACCGTGTTTAATTAAATGTTTAATATTTAAGCCTAATTTACTTAGACGTTTTTCCCAGCCTAAAAAACGATTTTTTATTGTATGAAGTAAATCCGTGCCGGTCATTATATAACCCTGCAACCCCCCGAATTCTTCATAATTAGCGTAAAGCCCCTGCGGGTAGTTAAAAATACCCCCTCCGCGATAAACTATCACTCTGGAATCCTTGCCTAAATATTTTCCCTGATAAAAAGGCGAAGACTGAGTAAAGGTGCTTAAAGCCGGATCCATAGCAATAAACAAATTATGAATATTAATTAAACTTTGCTGATTTTTAGAATCTGACAACTGTTTAATATTTTTTTTACCCTGATCAAAAGTCCCCCAGGGTAAAGAATAATGACAATGGAGACCAATACAGCGCGCCGCTATGGCAAACCTCTGTTGCCCAAAAAATTCCTGTTTTAAAATATACCCTTTGCCTTGATTTATACTCGGAGTAAACTTACCCGGATAAGTGCCAAATGGATAAATTATTAGACCCTCTTCTTTGGCCAAAAAAACAATCTTCTCCAAATTTCCAATAACTTCTTTCATTAATGCAGGAATATAAATTTCCGGCAGGCTTACCATTTCAAGCATATTTTCCCCACATTCATTTTTAATTCCCAGATCCGGAAAAATATTTTGAATCTTTTTAACTAATTTACTTCCGCTGTTACTCATTGCGCCCTTTTCATCCAAAGTAAAAAGTTCCAGCTCCACGCCAAATTTGAAATGCTTTAAAGGCTGGCTATTTTCATTTTTTTTAGATGCGGTCATATTTAAATAGTCTAATTTTTTAAGCAAAACATAAAATAAACGCTGCATTTTAATTTTTAAAGGCAGCGCTTATATTAATTCACCAGATACAATTATACACCCTGTGGGGGGTTTATTTTTAATGCTTGATGATATTTTTTACAAAAAACCCCCTAAGCAATGGGCGAAATTTTATTTTTTGTCAAAATAAAGGCGAATTTCTAGCTTCCGATTGTAATTTTTGTTTATATTAATCCTATTTTCCGAACCCTCATTTTTCTCAGTTCCTCAACCCAGACTATAGAACTGGATACTGCGACGACCAAAAGCCATTCCCCAAAAGTCAAACTGGTAGTATGTAAAAATTTTTGCATTATTGGCTGATAAACAGCCAATAACTGAAGAATAATTACTATGGCAGTAGCACCGAGCAAAAATTTATTTGACCAAAAATTCATTTTAAATATTGACTCTTTTTCGCTCCGACAATTCCAGGCATTAAACCACTGAAAAGCGGCTAAAACAGTTAAAGCTATAGTACGGGCTTTTACAATATCCCCGCTCATATAATAGTGAAAAAGCCAAAGCGACCCAATGCTCATTGGCAAAGCCATAAATACCATACGCTTGACCATTAAAGAATCGACAAAAGCGGTTTTTTTCAGTCGGGGCTCAAATAACAGCCCCTCTTCCCGCGGTTCCGTGGCCAAAGAGACATCCAAAAAACCATCTGTAACAAAATTCAGCCAAATAATTTGCGAGGCCAGAACCGGCAGAGGAAAACCTAAAAATATAGCGCCGGTAATGGTTAAAACTTCACCCAAGCCGGTAGAAAATAAATACAAAATAACTTTTTTTATAGTTTTGTAAATATTTCTGCCCTCTTCCACAGCCAAAACAATACTACCAAAATTATCATCTAGTAATATAATATCTGCCGCTTCTTTGGCTACCTCAGTGCCAATCTTGCCCATAGCCACACCTAAATCCGCAGCTACCAAAGATGGCGCGTCGTTAACGCCGTCCCCAGTCATAGCAATAATTTCCCCCGTAGCTTTATAAGCCTCAATAATCCGCAGTTTGTGTTCCGGAGTGACGCGGGCAAAAACCGATACTTCGCCAACAGTCTGCGCCAGAGCAGCATCGGTCATATCTTCTATTTCCGCCCCTTCCAGCACCAGGCTTTTTGGTGTATAAATGCCCGTCTCTTCCGCAATTGCCCGTGCGGTCATTTTATGGTCGCCGGTAATCATAACAATTTTTATGCCGGCCTCCTTGGCCGCGGCCAAAGCGCTCTTTACTTCGGGTCTTACTACATCTTTCATACCAATAAAACCGACTAAAGTTAAATTTCCTATGCCATTTGGCTCCAATGACAACGCGGAGCTATTTTTTGTGGCCACACCCAAAACCCTTAAACCGGAAGCAGACATAGCGCTAATAACTTCCTCCATTTCCCCTCTTGCTGCCTGGGAGAGCCTGATGTTTTTCTTTTCGTGCCATAACAATGAGCTTAATTCTAAAACCCTTTCAGCCGCTCCGGCCACGGCGAAGCGGCCGCGCTTGCCCGCCCGATGTAATACGGCGTGATATTTAGACTGATACGAAAAGGGAATTTCCGCTACTTGTGGCCATTCGTGTTCAAGTTCAGTTTTCACAACGCCTGCTTTTTCCGCAAAAACCAAAAGAGCAGCTTCAGTTGGGTCACCGGAAACCTGCCAAACTTTTTTTTCTTCTGAAAAAGCCACGTGAGCTCCGGCGCAAAAAGCGGACAACTCCGCCAATAGTTCGACACCTTCATTTGGCAAGGAGTTTTTACCGTCTTCTAAAATTGCTCCTTTGGGTAAATAGCCGCTACCTTCCACCAAAAATGTTTTTCCACCCACATAAACCCGGGTTACCGTAAGTTCATTTTTGGTTATGGTTCCGGTTTTATCAACGGCAATCACTCCGGCCTGGCCCAAAGATTCCACGGCTTGAAGTTTTTTTACCAGTGCGTTTTTTTTGCTCATGCGCCAAACACCGGCTGCCAACACCAAGGTCAAGACAATAGGAAGCCCTTCGGGAATAACAGAAACCGCCAGTGAGACTACTGTGGCAAACATTTCCGTGGCAGACTTTCCGGCTAGTAAACCGGCAATAAATAAAACTATAGACATAGCCACGACCGTGGCTATAATAATTTTTGACAGCACGCGTACTTCGCGCTTAATAGGGTCTTCCGACTCCATTGCCGCTATCATTTCGGAAATTCCCCCAATGACTGTATGTACGCCTGTAGAAGTTACTACTGCCATACCCGATCCGGCTAGGACGCTAGTCCCCTTAAACAACATATTTTTCTGCTCAGCTGTAGCCAGCTTCTCGCCACTTAGCACGCCATCCGTTTTATACGCCGGCTGAGACTCCCCGGTTAAAGAGGCTTCATTAACTATCAACTTATGGGCAAAAATAACTCTGGCATCCGCCGGAATTTTATCACCTTCTCGTAAAACCAAGACATCTCCTGCCACAACTTCTGCATCGGTAATTATTTCTTCCAAGCCACCTCTCAAAATTGCGGCTTTAGTTTCCACCAATTTTTTTAAAGATGCCAACGTATTCCGCGCTTTGCCTTCCTGAATCGCTCCCACCACTGCGTTAAATACAAGCACCAAAAAAATTATTAGTGCGTCGGTGTATTCTCCAATTACCAAAATTAATATTCCTGCCCCAACCAAAATGTAAATAAGAGGGCTTTGAAATTGCTTTAAAAAAATCATCCAAATGGCGTCCGGTTTTTTTTCCGGCAAAGTATTGCTACCAAATTTTTGCCTTTGCAGATCAACCTGTCCGGGTAAGAGCCCCTCTCTGGAACTTCCAAAATATTCAAACGCCTGCTCGACGGTTTTTGTGTGCCAAAAAAAATCTATCATAAAAAATTAGTGGGCTATTTACAAAATCAAGTCTTCGGAGATTGCTTAATTATATCATCTAATTACTAGCCAAGTGATAAAATCTAAATAATCTGTTTTTCCCCCGAGTGGAAAAATTGACAGGGTTAGTGTAAGCTTAAGAAAATCAATTAGTTAATTCTACTATTATGAAAAAATACTTTGTCTGGTTCGGTTTTGGTTTTGGAATTGTAGTTGTTCTGGTACTACTATACTTTTGGTTAATTGCCACTCCCGCCTACCGTTTTGGGACAGACCGCGCGGCGGTAATAAAACAGGTTCAAGCACTATCCCGCTGGGAAACAGCTTCTTTTAATATAGACAAGATTATTGAGGCCAGCACGGACTTTGGCCAAATTAAGCAATTTTTGTTTGGTGATAAGCTGCTTTTAGTAGCAAACGGTAAGGTTATTGCCGGTTTTGACCTCTCTAAAACGACTGCCGGTGACTTTAAAGGCTTTGGCTCAAGCATAACAATTACTTTACCAGCGCCGGAAATTCTATCTGCTAATATAAATAATAGCCAAACTCAGGTTTTTGATAGAAGTACCGGCCTGTTTACCAAAGGCGAGCTTAATTTGGAAGCCCAGGCCAGACAAAAAGCTGAAACCGCTATTTACCAAGCCGCCTGCGACGGCGGTATACTTGATGAGGCAACCAAGAATGCAAAACAGCAACTAGAATTAATATTCAAATCTTCCGGCTTTACCAGCGTAACCATAACCGCGCCGACGGGAACGTGCAAGCAGGAACCTACTAAATAAATTCAATTAGTATTTTTACAATGATGATTTTATGCTAAAATAGCAGTATAAGATTTATATACTTAAAATATAAATTTATGATAAATACAAAAATTAAAATCGGTTTGTTAATATTTGCGTTTTTACTTGTGGGCAGTCTTTTTGTCGCGGAAAAGACGCAGGCGCTGCAGCCTATAGGCACGCACATTAAAGACGGCAACGGCACAATTTTTTATTTGACCAACCAAAATACCAGGCGTCCCTACACTTCCTGGGGGGCATTTACTTCTTACCGTAACAACAGCTTGGCCGCGGTACAGCCGGCCGCAGCAGATGATTTGTCAGTACCCGCCGGAGACTTTATTCCGCCGCGCGAAGGCACAATAATTTGCTCAGACCGCTCGCCGGACAAAGGCACCTGTTATTTTATTTCCCAAGGCTTAAAACTTGGCTTTACTTCAGAACAGGTTTTTACCTGCCTTGGTTATTCCTTTAACCAAAGCTTTCAGGGCGACATTTCCTGGATGCCCGCCGGCGCTACAATTAATAATTGTAATACGGCGCATCCGGTAGGAACCGCGGTTAACCTAAATGGCGTTATGTATTTAGTCGGCCAAGACGGACTTTACGCCGTGCCTGACCAAAGCACATTTTTGTCTTGGGGTTATGGCCAGCAAGACGTAGTACCGGTCAACAGTTATGACCAAAATTTAAACCGGACCAAAACTTTAAGCTCCAAACCGCCCGGTTTTGTGGGACCGTTCGGGCAATCCAACACTAGTTTAACTTTTAACCCTTTTGCCGGCCAAACCATTTCCGCGCCCACAGCACCCACAATTTCATTTACGGTCAACGGCCAAAACCAAGCTACTGTTCATACTGGTGAAGCTTACACTTACCAATGGAACGTTACTGGCGCAGACAGCGTGGATTCCTACTATCAGGCCAACGCTGCCGACACTTGCAGTTACCCTTATCCGGGTAGTGGTACTGTTGTGTGGGACGCTTCCCAAGCCTCCGGCACAGTAACCCGCACAGCTGACATTTGCCGTATAAATAAAACTTATACCATTACTCTTCGCGCTCACAAAGCCGGAGCAAAAGACGTTATAGCCAGCGTTCAAGTAATTTTTTTGCCTTAAATTCTAAAATTAAATTAACCAAATAACGACGGTTGAAAAAAACCGGCGTTTATGTTAATATTGCGTAAGTTAGATTGAGATTTTAATGTTTTTGGGTTTGTATTCAAATCTAAAATCATCAATCTCAAATCTAAAATCTATCAAGGCGCTATCATCTAACGGTTAGGATAAGTGGTTTTCATCCACTAAATCGGGGTTCGATTCCCCGTAGCGCTACCAAGCTAGATTTATCTCCGCCGTACTCCTGATTTATCTTATAAATATGCGACAATATAGCGGTTCCAAACTTCTGTCCATCAAACTTAATTTTTTCTTTACACACTAGCTTCTGAAATCTCAATTTAGATTGATAA